>JAZRVY010000129.1:0-2100 GCA_045599405.1 Anaeroplasmataceae bacterium | reverse complement strand
AATAGCTATTCAAATATATAAGCTAACAATATCTTATCATCAGGAGCTTTTGATGGATGATTCATCATATATATCAAATTTAGATGTATATAGAATGATATTTGCAAATATTACAGTAATAGCAATCTTAAATATGGTAGCTTGGCTACTATTTAAAAAGAAGGATTTAAAATAGGAGGTTTAATTATGCCAATTATTACAAGAGTTTATGCAAGAGAGGTTCTAGATTCAAGAGGAAACCCAACTGTTGAGGCTGAGGTTTATACTGAAAGTGGATCCTTTGGTAGAGCTATAGTTCCTAGTGGAGCTTCAACAGGAGAGTTTGAAGCCCTAGAGCTTAGAGATGGAGACTCAGCTAGATTTATGGGTAAGGGAGTATTAAGGGCTGTAGCTAATATTAATGATGTTATTGCACCAGAAATACTAGGACTTGATGTAAGAAGTCAGCTTATTATTGATAAGAAAATGATAGAGCTAGATGGAACTGAAAATAAAGAAAGGCTTGGAGCTAATGCGATACTAGCAGTAAGCCTTGCGTGTGCAAGAGCTGCTAGTGATTACCTACAAATTCCTTTATATAATTATTTAGGTGGATTTAATGCTAAAAAAATGCCAGTACCTATGATGAATATATTAAATGGTGGTGCTCATGCAGATTGGTGTATTGATTTCCAAGAAATCATGATACTGCCTATTGGTGCTAAATCATTTAAGGAAGCTGTTAGAATGGGTGCTGAGGTTTTTCACTGTCTTAAGTCTATATTAAAGTCAAATGGCTATAATACAGCTGTTGGAGATGAGGGTGGATACGCTCCAAGGCTTAAATCAAATCAAGAGGCCTTTGAGCTAGTATGTGAGGCTATTAAAAAGGCTGGATATAAGCCAGGAGCTGATATTAGCCTAGGAATAGATGTGGCCTCATCAGAGTTTTTTAATGACACGACATGTAAGTATGAATTAAAGAGTGAAAATAAATCACTTACATCAAATGAAATGATTGATTACCTAGAATCATTAGTAAATTTATATCCTATCATTACTATTGAGGATGGAATGGATGAAAATGATTGGAAGGGTTGGGTAGAGCTTACTGCAAGAATCGGAGACAGAATTCAGCTTGTTGGTGATGATTTCTTTGTAACTAACACAAAGAGATTAAAGCCTGGTATTGAAATGAAGGCAGCAAATGCTATATTAATTAAGGTAAATCAAATAGGAACACTAACGCAGGCCTTTGAGGCTATAGAAATGGCAAAGCAAGCTGGATATGCCGCTATTGTTAGCCATAGATCAGGTGAAAGTGAGGATACAACAATTGCAGATATAGCTGTAGCTACAAACTGCATGCAAATAAAGACAGGAAGCCTATCTAGAACAGATAGAATGGCTAAATATAATCAATTAATTAGAATAGAAGAGGAGCTTAATGAATATAACTCTGAATCTATAGCTATCTATCCTGGATTGGAAGCCTTCTATAATTTAAAAAAGTAATTTATTAAATGGAACCTTCGGGTTCCTTTTTTAATTAAAGTGCGATAAAATCACAGCTTTTTATCAAATATACTTGATTGTTTGCGGGGGGGGGTATAATTAAGTTAGGATACTATGAAATTGGAGGAATTTTAATATGGAAGAACAAAAAAAGGGAAATGCATTTTCAGTTGTTGCGTTAGTTTTAGGTGTTATTGGATGTATAATCGCTCTTTTTTCTGAAATAATAGGTTGCATTTTATGTGCAATGGCGATAATATTTGGAGCTTTAGGAATTAAACGTTCTAAAGAAACTAAAACAGGACATGGATTAGCTGTAGCAGGATTAGTTTTAGGTATTATTGGGGCAGCGATTGCAGTTGTTTTCTTAATTATTGGACAAATTGCGTTTAAATAAATATAGAGACATAATTATTTATAATGCTATATCATAAGGACCTTTTATGCTGGTTACCCAACATTATAGGTCCTTTTCGTATACTAAAACTAGGAGTTAATCTCTTAGTTTTTTTATTTCTAATATTAATGTATAATAGTAATGATGGAAAGTTATTTTAAATGTGGAGGCACTTAGTGACCTCGTTAAAACCATGTAGAGCTATGACT
>JAZRVY010000128.1:0-6062 GCA_045599405.1 Anaeroplasmataceae bacterium | reverse complement strand
ATATAATTTTAAAGCTACAGATGTAAATATAGTGGAATAATAAAAAAATTAAAATACAATGTAAAATATAAAAAAATATGATATAATAATAGAGTATTACAAATATGGAGGAACTAAACTATGGAAATGAAAGATTTTAGACTAGATGGTAAGGTTGCTTTAGTTACTGGAGCTTCTTACGGAATCGGTTATGCTATCGCTAAGGGAATGGCTGCTGCTGGAGCAACAATTGTTTTCTGCGACATTAAGCAAGAATTAGTAGATAAGGGATTAGCTTCATACGAGGCTGACGGAATCAAGGCACACGGATATGTATGTAACGTATGTGATGAGGAAGCAGTTAACGCTATGGTAGCTAAGATTGAGGCTGAGGTAGGAGTTATTGATATCCTTGTTAACAATGCAGGAATCATCAAGAGAATTCCTATGATTGAAATGTCTGCTGCAGACTTCAGACAAGTTATTGATGTAGATTTAAATGCACCATTTATCTGTGCTAAGGCTGTATTACCTTCAATGATTAAGAAGGGACACGGAAAGATTATTAACATCTGTTCAATGATGTCAGAGCTTGGACGTGAGACAGTATCTGCTTATGCAGCTGCTAAGGGAGGATTAAAGATGTTAACTCGTAACATCTGTTCAGAGTATGGAGAGTTCAATATCCAATGTAACGGAATCGGACCTGGATATATCGCAACTCCACAAACTGCTCCACTTCGTGAGAGACAAGCTGATGGATCTCGTCATCCATTTGATTCATTCATCATTGCTAAGACACCAGCTGGACGTTGGTTAGAGGCAGATGAATTAGCTGGACCAGCTGTATTCCTAGCATCTGATGCTTCAAATGCGGTAAACGGACACGTATTATACGTTGACGGAGGAATCCTAGCTTACATCGGAAAGCAACCAAAGTAAGATTAATAAATTGAGTCTTCAATTGAAGACTCTTTTTTTTGCCAAAAAAAGAAGGATAAATAAATATCCTTCTATAAAATCTCTTTATTAAAATGTCCTCTAGTATCAGTAGACTCATTAAATGTTTTTGTAGTATCACCACTTAGCTTATTTAATGCTGTTTGTAAAATCCTTTTAGATTCCTCATAGTCCTCTATAGTTAATTGAACTCTAAACACATTGATATTTTTAATCTTAGACATTTCATCCATAAGATTTAAAATCTTACCATTTAAAATAGTAGTAGTACAATCATCTCTAGAAATAATAGGGAAGGTTCCATATTCCTCAACTAGGTAATATTGATCCTTTTTACATTTACCGCATAGCCCATTAACCTTAAGGGGACAATAATTAGTATGCATTAAATCCTGTCTACCATAAATAATCATTTCAAGATTTGGATATCCGCCATTATCCTTAACATAATTATTTATTAAATCCTCAATTTGCTCTTTATTGATTTCATGAGAAATAGTAACTCTATTTACTCCATAATTATGAAGTAAATTAACAGCCTTAGAATTAACTACATTTAAGCTAAAATCACTAGTAATATTATTCTTACCCTTAAAGTAATTAATAGCTCCATATCCACCTACAAGTATGTCCTCATTAGTATCTCTATATTTAATATTATTACGTCTAAAATGATTATGATTATAATAATATATTATATCAATACCAAGCTCACATGCAGCATCGTATTGCTCCTTAGTATTACAAAATACAGCTAGCTTAGGGCTTTCTAATTTAGGGAATGATATAGGATTTACCTTATACTCTAAATTAGTTGGCTCATTTTTAATAATCCTTTTAGAATTTAGTGCTTCAATAGCCTTACGTCTTAAATCATTTAATACCTTATTAGGAATAAACGCATTAGGCTTAGTGTATATCTCAACATTATCTAAATAATAAGGAGTATCATTTAATCTATTTAACTGATCATAAATCTTACCATTATCAATTAAATTTCTAGCCTCCTCAATATAATATCCAGATAAAACTGTTTCATATATATCCTCAAAGGCTATTGTCATAGTGAGCTCCTGACCTATCTCACCATTTAAAAACATAGAAACAGGTAGTCTCTTAAATTCCTTAGGATAAGTAGAAGTTAAATAATCAATATACTTAGTATCCTTAGTCTTATATACCTTATCACCTATATTAAGCTTTTCTTTTAGCTCTATAACGCATTTTTTATTTGCGGTATTAACAAGATTACCATTCAAATCATAAAGCTTAACCACAGAGGTATTTATCTCTTCCTTTAGGGATGGAATTCTAATAGCATCATTTTGATTTAGGGTATCAGTTAATGTTATTTCATATTTTTTTCCTGATATCTTAGAAATATAACCAATCTCATATCCTACATGATTAGGTCTTGTAACATTAGTAATATTTTTCTTATCCTCACCAAAAATATATCCCTTAGTAAATGTACGATTAAATGTCTTTTTTAAATTATAATTAACATTTTCTAATGTATCAGTACCATCAATTAGGCTTCTATATCCCTTAATAATATTAGCCACATAATAAGGTTCCTTCATTCTTCCTTCAATTTTTAAGGAATCGGCAACAAGCAGCTCCTTAATATTAGCAGTAGAATTTAAATCCTTCATAGATAATATATAATTATCTGATATAACATCACCATTAGAGTTAATAAGCTTATATTGCTTACGGCATGAGCCTACACATCGCCCTCTATTACCACTGCGATATCCAATAAGACCTGACATTAAACAATTACCAGAATAAGAAACACATAAGGCTCCATGAACAAATATCTCAATACTCATTTTTGTTCTTTCCTTAATATCCTTAATATCCTCTATTGTAACCTCTCTACCTAAAACTGCACGCTTGCATCCTAAATCCTTAACAAACATAACTCCGTTATAATCATCAAGTCCCATTTGAGTAGAAGCATGAGCCTCCATATTAGGACAATTCTTAACTAAATAATTTATTAAGGCTATATCCTGAATAATAACACCATCAACACCAGCCTTATAGATATCTATAATTTGCTTATATGCATCCTCAAGTTCACTATCAAAGCAAATGGTATTCATAGTCACATAAATCTTAACGTTTCTTAAATGAGCGTAATTAACAACTTCATTTAATGATTCAATTGTAAAATTAGAAGCATAAGCTCTTGCACCAAATCTCTCAAGTGCTAAATATACTGCATCGCATCCGTTAGATACAGCCGCAAGAAAGGCTTCATAGTTTCCAGCTGGAGCTAGTAATTCACTCATAAATATCACCTGCTAATATTATACCAAAAAATAATATAATTTGTATTATATTAAAAAGTATATTATAATATTTATACGAGAAACTAGGTGATATTATGCAATACGTAGTAACAAAGAACAAGGAAAAGGGATCTATATACGATGGAAAGACTGTTGTAAATGATTTACAAGAGTGCTTTAACATAGTTAAGCCAGGAGATTATATTTATCTTAGAAATGAAACATATTTTGGTAAGGTAACATTAAGATGTAAGGACATAACTATGGTAGGTATGGATGAATCTATTATTACATATGATGCATATCACCAGCTTAAAATAAGAAAAGAAGATGGTGGAGATGGAGAAAAGGTATATGGAACTACAGGATCAGCTACCTTTACTGTAAAGCCAGATGCTTCTAATTTTAGAATGTATAATGTTACTGTTGAAAATTCTCATAAAAGAATGAGTGAAATAAATGGTAATCAAGGTGTAGCCTTTAAAACAGAGGCTATAGAAGGGTACTATGAGGAATGTAAATTCCTTGGTGAGCAGGATACACTATATGTAGATAATAATGATAATGTATTCTTAAAATGCTATGTTACAGGTACTGTAGATTTTATCTTTGGTAAGGGTAATGCTATATTTGATCAATGTAAGATTATTGCAAAAGAGGATATATGCGAAAATTACTTTATTGCACCTAACACATGGATTGTAAATAGCTATGGATATTTATTTTATAAATGCTCATTTAAGGGTACTACATCATATAAAACATATCTTGGTAGGCCTTGGTTTGACACTGGTGCTAAGATGGAGGTTGTACCTAGAGCATTATTCTATGAATGTCAATTCTCACCAGAGGTTGTAATGGAATTTACTCTAATGCGTAAGCAAGAGACTGAAAAGCATCATGAGCTTAATACATACAAGTGTATACAATCAGGTAAGGAATTTACTACTCTAAAGGATGAAAAGATAGTCGATTTTTACGAAAAAATTTATAGCCAAAGAAGATATTAATAAGGGAAATCATTCCCTTATTTTTTATATTTAAGGATATGATTAATTATTTTTAATATTAGTTATTTCAACAAGAACAAACATGAAATAACACATAAAAAAGCCTTACAAAAGTAAGGCTTATTTTTATGCTTGATAGAAGCTGATTAAATATTCAATTGTAGAATCCTTAGAATCCTCATTTATAATTTCATGTCTAGCATGAGGTATAATTTTCTTTTCTATATTATTATATCCAGCCTTTTTAAGCCTAGCTATAATAGTGTCTATACCCTTTTCATATCCAGGTACTGGATCATTATCACCAGCAATTACTAAAAGATTTGGGATAGTGTTTTTATTAATGATTTTCTTATCCATTGTCTTCATTAGCTTAATCATTGCCATAAAGGCGTTATTAGTAAACTTAAATCCACAATAAGGATCCTTTAAATAATTGTCAATGTTTTGCTCATTATAGCTTAACCAATCAAGCTTAGTACGCACAGCTCCTGATTTTTTTGAATAACCCTTTACAGTCATTTTAAATAGGAACTTACCCTTTTTATGTGATTTGAATAAATTGATTGTAGAAGCAATCATAGATCCAATCCTACAAGCCGGATTATATACAGGAGCTCCACATAATATAACTTTAGAATATGATATAGAATTTTTTTGTAGTAAATTTCTTGTTATCATAGTACCCATACTATGTGCAAATAAATATATAGGGCAATCATTATAGTTTTCTTTAATATATTCAAGAATAGTTTCTTGATCTATAACTAAAGCCTTTTGAGGCTTTCTTTTAGAAAAATATCCTAATTCATTTATTTCTAAATGCTTACCATGACCTCTAATATCAGATATAACTACACTATATCCAGCTTCATTAAATTTATTTATTAAATATAAATATCTTTCCTTATATTCCTCCATACCATGAATCATTTGAATAACTCCCTTAGGATTTTCAACACTAGATTCAAGTATATGGATAGGATAATTATCGAAAGAAGAATTAATAATTATATTTTCCATAATATTATCTCCAAAAATAAAGCCGAGAATTAACTCGGCCTATTAATTAAATATGACATTCAACTGCAGTAACAATGAAATCTAAGTATTTAGTAGATGAAACTAAAATATTAAACTTCTTGAAGTATTGAGGATCATTTCTATCAAACCATTTTCCATCAAGTAGGAATCCAAATGGAATAAGAGAAGAAGAGAATGTAGCATATGAATCCTTAGATACAGTTTGTAGCTCTGGATTTTGCTCCCACTCAATACAAGCCTCTACATATTGGTCACGTTGAGGACCGAAGTCTACGTCTCTCATTCTAGCTTGAGTAGCACGTCTACCATTCTTAAGAGGCATACAGTTTTGGAATCTTCCTCCAACGCTGTAGTAATCCCAGTGTGAATTTGGATTATGTGTAGAAATGAACTCATCGTTTTCATTAAAGCTTCCTGGATAGTGGAAAGTCTTCATTGCTTCCTCAAGACATTTATTGTCATCCCAGTTAACCTTTTCTTCCATTTCCTTAATAATCTTCTTTGAGGATTTATCATCAAATTCCTTTAAAGCTTTTTTATTTTCCTTACATGGATCTGCATCAAATCTAGCCTTAGCTTGTAAATAATCGGCATATACACCTTGTTGTTTATTTTTTTCAATATCATCTCTAATTTGAGAGATAAGCTCCTCTTTAGTAGTTGCAACATAAGGAGTTACTTCAAGATGCTTATAAAATGGCTTCATAAAATCATCAATTGGTTTATTTGCATTGCTTTGTATAACTAATAATAAGTAATCCATAATTAT
>JAZRVY010000127.1:0-13197 GCA_045599405.1 Anaeroplasmataceae bacterium | reverse complement strand
TGGGCGAACTGAATAAACTTCTGTATACCTCTCTCAGAATACTTTCAAAAAAAAATTAACTAATTATAGCTTAGGCCAAGAAGAGAATTATAACTATAATAATTTAAATTTAAGGCTATAGAATCCTTAAGCTCAATATCTCTATTAGGATTTGTTAATTTTATATCATCTGATAGTAAAGTATTTCTAAACTCCTCTATTACTAATCTCTTATTAGTTTTTGTTGAATGAAGCTCTAATGAAAACTCGCTTAATCCAGTTTTCTTTAGCTTATCATAAACAACATTGAGCGCAGCCTGCTTTTCAGATACAAAAAGTACCTTTTTACCATTCATTAAAAGCGATGATATGATATTAGTTATTGTTTGACTCTTTCCACATCCTGGCGGACCCTCAAGAACAATAGACTCACCTCTTAATATCGCTTTAATAGCCTCAAGCTGAGTGCTGTCAGCATCTACAACCTCATATGTATCAGGAGTTGAATCTAGTAAAGGAAGTTCCTTTTTATTTTCACTAAGTAAATTAGTGATTAAAGGATTTTTTAATATGTATGATTCATTATTTTTTAAATCCTCATACATATTAATCTTATTAAAGCTAAATAAGCCTAAATAGGCTTCTGGTATGACATACCAGTTAATGTCCTTTACCTCTGATTTTACATATTCTAGATATTGTGATGGGGTTTCAATTTCTGACAATGATCTAAGCTTTATTTTATATTGATCCTCTAACATATATCTTAGTGTAGGATTTAAAATAGCCTCCTCATCTAGCATAGATATATTATATTCATCTAGCTTTTTATTAATGATTTTTACTGGTATTAATATAAGTGGAGCACTGTAGGATATATTATCCTCAACATAATTTAAAAATCCTAGAGCTAAATATAGAATATTTACTCCCTTCTCCTCTATATATTCATCAGTCTTTTTCTTGATATTTTTAAGTGTCGATAATACCGAATTATCATATTTATAAAATACTAGAGAATTAGATTTATACATACCTTCAATATGAGGCTCTACAGACTCATATGATTCCTTTGTAATATCAGTAATTCCTAGCTTTGATTTGCATACCTTTTCTATATTAAATACATCAAGACCTGATGTATTTTCAAGGACAACATCAAAAATACCATCAATAGACGGATATTCTATTTTAAGTGTTGTATATTTTTGTTCCTTAAAGTTAAGTAGCTTATTTGATTTTGTTAAATCAAGCAGCCTCTCTCTTACCTTAGAAAGCTTCATAATATCCCTCCTATATAAATTAGAGCCCTAGTATTTAAATAGGGCTCTTTTAATCTCTTCTATTGCTTCTGGTGTGTTAGGTCCTGCAATTGCAAGCACCCAATGCTCTTCTGTTTCTGATAACGCAAGTGATATTAAATCAGATTTAAAGCTCTTAAATTCCTCACTAGCATCTACTCTACATGAAATAAATAGATTTATTCTATTAGGAGTTGGAAGTAAGCTACTGCAGTCCCAAAACTTAATTAGCTTATTTTCAACAATAAAGTTTCTTATTACTTGTACATAATTATTTTCCATAAATAGACCTCGCTTTTAACAATTTATATATTATCATATATAAGCTCTATTTTCAATTTAAAAAGAAAAAAAGTGAAGATTAATCTTCACTAATTTTCTTCATTCTTAACCTCACAGCAGGCCTTTTTAATAGCCTTTTTCATTCTTGTATGGCAGCATGCACATTGTCCTGTTGGAAGACCCTTAGCTTTTTTGTAGATATAAGCGCCTATAATAGCTATTACTATTAAGGCTATTATTGAAATTACTATTATGTCCTTATAATTCATTATAGGCTCCCTTCTTTAAGCTTGAAGCTTTAAATCTCTTTTTTTATTAATGAAGTGGATTGTAAATCCAGCTAATACAGCTACTGCGATAATAATAGCAAGTGGCCATACAAATTCTAATGTTAGATATACAACAGATGCTGCGATATATGAGGTTGTAAGCCAGAAAATAATTGTAGCTAGTAGCTTTTTCTTTTGTAGCTCACTCTTAGCTGTAGCTACTGCTGCAAAGCATGGAATAGTTGTCATATTAAATACTATAAAGGAAATAAGTGCAGGCCAAGTGATTCCTGTTTGATTAATCATCTCAATTACTTCCTCTACTCCATCATCAGATGTTGACCAAGCTGCAACAAAACAAGCTGCAAGAGTACCAAATGTAGCTATTACATTTTCCTTAGCTACTAGTCCTGTAATTGCGGCTACCGCAAATACCCAACCAGCCTTATTTAATTGACTACCAAATCCTAGGGGAGTTAATATTGGTTGAACGAATTTACCAACACTACCTAGAATTGAAAATTCCATATCATCAACCATATGCCAATCCCATCCAAATGATGATAGGAACCAAATTGCAATAGTTGAAACTAAAATAATAGTAAATGCCTTTTGAATATAGTGCTTAAGCTTATCCCAAAGTAGGAATATTAATTGCTTAAGACGTGGTAGATGATATAATGGTAGCTCCATAACAAATGGGCTTACATCTCCACGCATTGTAGTTGATCTCATAATTATAATTGCAATAATCGCTGTTACAATACCAATCAAGTACATTGAGTAGGTAATTAAATCTACATTACCTATTCCAAAGGCACCAACAATTCCACCAGCAATTGCTGTAAGTATTGGAAGCTTAGCTCCACAGCTAAAGAAAGGAATAACTCTAATAGTAGCTGTTCTTTCCTTTTGATCATTTAATGTTCTTGTATTAATCATTGCTGGTACAGAGCATCCAAATCCCATAATCATTGGCATAAATGCTCTACCAGTTAAACCAAACTTTCTAAACATTCTATCTAGAATAAATACTACTCTGGCCATATATCCTGTATCCTCTAAAATACTAAAAAATAAGAATAGTAATAGTATTTGTGGAACAAATGATAATACTGAAAATACTCCCGAAACTACACCATCATTTATTAATCCAGCTAGAGATGAATTTAATACATCTGTCCAGCCAGCTATTGTATCTGCCAATCCATCAGTACAGCAAGTTACAAAGGTCTGTAGGAATACTCCTGGAGAATTTATACCATCGGTTGTATAGAATAGCCCCTCAAAAAAGCTTCCTTCAAAGCAAGGCTTACTAAATTTTATTAAGCCTCCTAGGAAAAATAAATTTGCGCTAAATGTTAAATGAAATACTAGGAATAATATAACTAAGAAAATAGGTATAGCTGCCCATCTATTAGTTAAAATCCTATCGGCCTTTTTTGTCTTTGAATCCTCATTAGCCTCTTCCTTTTTCTTTGTCATAGCTACAGAATAATGATTCTCAATATATTTATATCTTTGATCAGCAACAACAGCCTCTAGGTCATTACCAAAGATTGAATCACTATATGTCTTTTTAAACTCATCAACAATCTTAACTAAATCCTTATGATTATATATTTCAAGCTCATCTGATTCAATAAGCTTTACTGCATGAAAGGTTGGATTATCAACCTCAAGACCTCGGAACGCAGTTTCAACATCCATAACAACATGCTCTAGTGGTCCCTCAGAAAGAACACTCTTTCCTGATCTCTTAATATTAGCAGCCTCTATTGCTCTTTCCATTAGGATATCAATATTTTCTTCCTTTGCTGCTGATATTTCTATAACAGGAATACCAATATTCTTCTCTAGCATTCTAGAATCTATTTCACTACCAGATTTCCTTACAACATCCATCATATTAAGTGCGATAACAACAGGAACATCAATTTCTAAAATTTGTGTTGTTAAATATAAATTTCTTTCTAAATTAGTCGCATCAATAATATTTATAATACAATCAGGCTTTTCATCACAAATATAATTTCTTGAGATAACCTCCTCTGGTGTATATGGTGATAAGGAATAAATACCAGGAAGGTCCATAATAGCTACATGCTCTGAGCCCTTTCTATATATACCATCCTTCTTATCAACAGTTACTCCAGGCCAGTTTCCAACATGCTGTGTTGAGCCTGTTAAAGCATTAAATAATGTTGTCTTTCCACAATTAGGATTTCCTACTAATGCAAATGTCTTCATTATTTAAACACCTCCTCAACCTCAATCAAATCAGCTTCTGATTTTCTTAATGTTAATTCATAATTTCTAATAGTTACCTGAATAGGATCTCCTAGTGGTGCAACCTTATCAATAACAATATTAGCACCTGGCGTAACACCCATATCAAACAATCTTCTTCTGAGCCTTCCCTCGCCTAAGACATTAACAACTACTGTCTTTTGCTTAAGCTTAACCTTACTTAATAATTTTGTCATATAATCCTCCTGGTTAGATATAACTAACTTATAACCAAAAAATATAGGTTAGATAAAACTAACTCTTACGTTTTTAAAATAGTTAGGCAAAACTAACTACTCTAAATTATATATATTTTTAAATTGCTTGTCAACTACTTTGTTATATTTTTTTCGTATTCATCATTAACAAGCATTTCTATATCACAGATAGGTATATACTTCTTTTCCTTTTTATTATTAGTTCCCTTTGAAACAGTTTTCTTATTCATATAAGCCAATATAGCTCCATTTGTAAATTCATAAGCTCCATTTACTAAGGTATAGCTTATTTCATCATTATCAATAGCCTCTTGTAGCTTATCCTCTGTGATATTTAAATTTAATAAAGCCTCATCAAATGTCATATAAACCACCGTTAATATTATACAATATTTAAAAATTTTATTAAATGGTATGATTTTATGCTAAATTTGAGAAAATCATATCTAAATTATGGCTTTATTATGCTAAAAATTGTGTTTTTTTCCATAGGAAATTTGAATATAAAATGGTATAATATTTATAAAGGAAGTCCTATAATTGTAGGGTGCTGTTCCTGGACCAATAAGGAGGTCGATGCTTATGACTAAAATAAGTAAAAGTCCTCCTAATTTGAAACAGGAGGACATTTTTAAGATGTTCTATCTAATTGGAGTAATAATTAATCTTATTGCTCATTTAGTGGTTTTCTTAATTAGAAAACACAATAAGAAATAATTTATTTCATAGAATTATCAAGAGAATGTAAAAAGGCACCTGCAAGTGCCTTTTCTCTTGATAAAATAACCATTTTTTCAGGAGTTGCAGCCTTTATAGGGCTTCCCCCTACCATTATTATATAGCATCATATTTAATTATTCAACTATAATTAATCTTACTATTATTAATTAGCATCAAGAGAATGTAAAAAGGCACCTGCAAGTGCCTTTTCTCTTGATTAATACAATAAAGTTATTCAGGAGTAGCAGCCTTTATAGGCCTTCCCCCACCATCATTATATAGCATTATATTTTATTATTCAATTACTATATTAATATTCCTTCGAAATGATCCATTTCATGTTGAATTATTTCAGCAGTAAATTCAGTAAATGTTTTTATTTTTACTTTAAAGTTTTTATCTAGATATTTAACCTTTATCTTTTTATATCTAACTGCTTCTTTTTGTCCTGTATGTGATAGACAACCTTCCATCACCTTATATGGTATGATTTTATTTATTATTTCAGGATTAACCATTATTTCATATTTATTATTTTCATCTAAGTAAATAAGTATTGTTTTGTTATAGCCTATCATATTTGCAGCCATACCTACACATCTATCCTTATTAGCTTCAATTGTATCTATTAAATCAGTAATTATACTAGCATCATTTTTTGTTGCTGGTTCAGATTTTAAAGATAATAAAAACTTATCCTTTACTATTTCCTTAATCATATATACCTCTAGTAAAAAAAGCCTTTACAAAAGGCTTTTATTATTTATTACTTATCTTGCTTACGAAGCTCAGCAATTTCTAAAATAAGCTTTTCTGTCTTTTCCCATCCTAAGCATGGGTCAGTGATTGAGCATCCATATACTCCACCATCAGTCTTTTGATTTCCATCCTCAATATAAGATTCAATCATAAGACCCTTAACAAGCTTTTTAATCTTTTCGTTATGTCTTGTTGAATGTAAAACCTCTTTAGCAATTCTAACTTGCTCTAGATACTTCTTTCCAGAGTTTGAGTGATTACAGTCTACAATTACAGCTGGATTAGCAAATCCGCTCTTTTCATATAGATTTGAAACTTGTAGTAAATCCTCGTAATGATAGTTTGGATGTGAAGCTCCTGTTTCATCAACATATCCTCTTAAAATAGCGTGAGCTAAATCACAACCTTGTGATTCTACCTCCCATCCTCTATAAATGAATGTATGACCATGTTGAGCAGCATTAATAGCATTCATCATAACTGATAAATCTCCACCAGTTGGGTTCTTCATTCCTACTGGAATATCGCATCCAGATGCAACTAATCTATGCTCTTGGTTTTCTACTGAACGAGCTCCAATTGCATTATATCCTAAAATATCATTTAAATATCTATAGTTTTGTGGATATAGCATTTCATCAGCTGTATTCATTCCTGTTTCAGCAAGTACACGCATGTGAAGCTTACGAATAGCAATGATACCAGCTAGCATATCTGATTCTCCATTAGGATCTGGGTTATGTAATAATCCCTTATATCCAGCACCAGTTGTACGTGGCTTTCCTGTGTATACACGAGGGATAATAATAATTTCATCCTTAACCTTCTCTTGAACCTTCTTTAAACGATTCATATAATCCATAACTGGTTCTTCTCTATCTGCACTACAAGGACCGATAATTAAAATAAACTTATCTGATTCTCCTGTAAATACCTTTCTAATTTCAGCATCATTAGCTTCCTTAATCTTTCTTAAATCCTCTGTTAAAGGATACATTTCTTTTATATCCTTAGGAATTGGTAGTTTTCTCTTAAAATCCATATTCATAATAATATTCCTCACAATCTTACCTAAATAAAGGTAATACTATTAAATAATAGCATAATAATAAGAAATATTAAAGATTTAATTTCTTATATTGAAAAAAAGAATCTACCATACAGTAGATTCCATTTTAAATATTACTTATTTAATGGCTTTCCTGTTAGCATCTCATATGCTTGAAGATACTTAGCAATTGTCTTATCAACAATTTCTGTAGGAAGTGTCCAATTGTTGTGGTCATTTTCAGGGTTAGCCTTTAACCAATCTCTAGCAAATTGCTTATCAAATGATGGCTCTGATTGTCCAACAACATACTCATTAGCTGGCCAGAATCTTGATGAATCTGGAGTTAGCATTTCATCACCAATCATTAATACTCCATTCTCATCAATTCCAAACTCAAACTTAGTATCAGCAATAATGATTCCCTTAGTAGCTGCATAATCTGCACACTTCTTATATAAAGCGATTGTTGCGTTCTTAATTGCAGTTGCATATTCAACTCCCTTACCTGGAAATTGCTTTTCAATTACTTCGATTGATTGCTCAAATGAGATGTTCTCATCGTGATCACCAATCTCAGCCTTTGTAGATGGTGTATAAATAGGCTCTGGAAGTTTCTCAGATTCCTTTAATCCAGCAGGAAGCTCAATTCCACAAACCTTTCCAGTCTTTTGATATGAAGCCCATCCTGATCCTGTGATGTATCCACGAACGATACACTCAACTGGCATCATAGTTAGCTTCTTTACCATCATAGCTCTTCCATCAAACTCTGCAGTTTGGAAGAATTCTGGCATATCCTTAACATCTGTAGAGATTACATGATTAGGAATAATATCCTTAGTTAGCTCAAACCAGAACTTAGAGATTTGAGTTAATACCTTACCCTTATCTGTAACATTATTATTTAAGATAACATCGAAGCAGCTAATTCTATCTGTAGCTACCATAATTAGGTTATCTTGATTATCGTAAATTTGTCTTACCTTTCCTTCTTTTACAGGCTTAAATTGTTTAGTCATATATATGTCCTCCATTTAACATATAATATTTTATCACAATTTAATAAAAAGTAATATACCTTTAAATAAAAAAAGAAGCCATTTAAGGCTTCAATTTTATTAATTCCTTCTATCCATTAATATAACTATTAATCTTAATGCTTCAATAAAGATATATACAATACTTACTACAAGTCCGAATGCTGCAGTCCATTCAAACTCTCTTGGAGCTCCAACCTGTACATAAGCTGTAACCTCATTAAAGTTTAGCGCTAATGTGATTGCACCATATACTAAAAATATTGCTGATAAAATTACTGATAATCCTAGGTTATTGCTTAATAATGTGCTTACGCCTGGAATATGAGCTATTCTACAAATGAATAATACTAATGACATGAATATTATACCAATTAATAATGTCATTAAAATTCCTCTTAATAATCCTACATTTCTCAAGAAACCACACGCGAATAATATTAGTGTTGATAGGAATATTAGTCCTGTAGCTACAACAGCTAAGAATACTGCACCCTCATAGAATAAATCTACAAGTGCTGTAAGTGATCCAACTAGCATACCCTCACATACTGCATATATTATCGAGCATACCATTGAAGCTCTAGGATTTAATCTTCCAATTAGGACTACTATAAATCCTACTATTGATGAAATAATTAGTAAAGCTAAATATGGTGCTAATGCTTCTCCACCATATAGAATCATTGCAGATACAATGGCTGCAATTCCTACAAGTCCAAGTAGCAATAATGTTTTTATTGTCACTCCCTTATAGGTAGCTTGTGATTCAGATACTTCATTATAATTCATGTTTACTGATGAAAATATTGGATTTCCATTTCTAATCATAATATCATTCCTCTTCTTTTTGGAAATATTTTAACATAAATTATTTATATAATTTTAATTATGGCTAATTTTACATAATTTTATAAAGCGAACAATCCAATTTCACTTTCAGGCTCCTGCTCTGGTAAATCACCAAAGAAGCCTTCCTTTATAAATAAATCATATTGGCTTTGATTAAGCTTTGTCCTCTTTAGTACGTCTGTACAAGATGTAAAGGCCTTTTCCTCACGCTTTGCAACAATATCTAGTGCAGCAGCATCACCAAGTCCATCAACAGCCGTAAATGGTAATCTAATAGTACCAGTATCAAGTGCACCCTCAATATGGAAGTTTACAGCATCTGATTTGAAAATATCAACTGGTGCGAATTTCATACCACGAGCCTTAGCCTCTAGTACTACTTCAGCACAAGTAATTAAATCATCAATCTTAGCTGTTCTATCCTTTTCAGATCTCCATTCCTCAAGCTTCTCTCTAATCTTGTTAGTAGATCCAAGGAAGCACTCAAGATTATAAGCCTTAGCACGCTTAGAGAAATATGCAGCATAGAACATTGCAGGCTTATAAACCTTAAACCATGCAATACGAAGAGCCATTATAACATATGCGGTAGCATGTGCCTTAGGGAACATATACTCAATTTGCTCACATGACCAAATATACCATTCAGGTACATTACCCTCTCGCATTTCCTTTTTGAAATCATTCCATTCATCTGGAGATTTAACCTTCTTGTTCTTACGAACAAACTCCATAATCTTAAAGGCCTTACTTGGATCCATTCCAAAGGCCATAAGGTCAACCATGATATCATCACGACATCCAATGATTTTAGAGAATTCTACCTTTCCATATGGAGATGTACCTGCAACTAGCTCAGCTGCATTATTTAGCCATACGTTAGTACCATGTGATAGACCAGAAATCTTTACAAGTCCTGCAAGTGATGTTGGCTTAGTATCAATTAGCATTTTACGTACAAAGTTTGTACCAAACTCTGGTACAGCAAATGATGCAACCTCGGAATCTATATCACTAGGCCTTACATCAATTGATTTAGTTGATCCAAATAACTCAAATACATTTTTATCATCTAGTGGAATCTTTCTCGCATCACTAAATGGGAATTCAGACTGATGCTCATGAACAATATCCATAAAATACTTAATTAGAGTAGGATCATCGTGTCCTAGTATATCAAGCTTAAGTAAATTATCCTCAAAGGCATGGTAATCAAAGTGTGTTGTTCTCCATGCGTTTGATGAATCATTAGCAGCATATTGAATTGGAGTTACATCATAAATATCAATTTCCTTAGGAACTACTACAATTCCTCCTGGATGCTGACCTGTTGAACGCTTAATATCAATTAAATTTGCAGCTATTCTTTCCATTTCTGGATTTCTTAGCTCCTTTTTAATCTTTTCTTGATATGCCTTTACATAACCAAAAGCATTTTTATCCTGAATAGTGGCAACAGTTCCACCTCTAAATGAATTATCATATCCCATTAAATGTCTAACGAATAAATGAGCCTGTGGCTGATATTCACCAGAGAAATTAAGGTCAATATCTGGAACCTTATCTCCCTTAAATCCAAGGAAGGTTTCAAATGGAATATCATGTCCATCCTTACTCATAGGTGTACCACATTTTGGACAAGGCATATCAGGTAGGTCAAATCCTGATCCAGCCTCCCTTAAAACCATCTCTAGGTCACTTTCCTCAGGTGATGCGATATTCTCCTCCTGCTCCTCGCTAAACTTAATAGCCATGAATTTACAATGAGGACAAACATAGTGCGGAGGTAAAGGATTTACCTCAGTAATATTCATCATCGTAGCCGCAAGTGATGAACCAACAGATCCACGTGATCCTACTAGGTATCCATTATCTAGAGAATCCTTAACCATTAAATAGGCCATAAAGTATGTTGAATAATATCCACTCGTAATAATACTATTAAGCTCTCTATCAATACGAGCCTTAACATATGGATGCGGATGCTCTCCATATCTCTCTAGCATATTTGTGGCAACAACTCTCTTCATTTCGCCTATCATTGATGGGAATCTATATTTTGGATCTGGATGATCCTTAAATTCATCATCAGCTGGTACAAATAGCTTCTTGTGGAAGCATTGAATTGGCTCTACTGAATCAGCAACTAAATTAGTGTTAGTAACTACAATTTCATATGCTAATTCCTTTGGTAAATATTCAAACTCTGCAAGCATCTCATCAGTAGATCTAATATGAGCATCAGGAGCCGTTTGATAACGAGCAAGCTCATGAATACCTCCACCTACCTGATTAGATGCAATAAGAATATCTCTATACTTCTTTTGATCCTGTCTAATGTAGTAGCAATCTGATGTAGCTACTACCATCTTTTCAAGCTTCCTTGAATGTGCAATAATTTTCTCTACTGCTTGTCTAATAAGTTCTGGACCATCATTACCATCATTTAAAAATTCAATTAAATGCTTATAGGATCCTAAAGGATTAACCTCTATTACATCGCAATAGCTAATTGCATCATCAAGCTCCTTATCACTACCATTTAGTGCAGCCTCAAAAACGTCACCAAATGATCCTGCTGACATAACAATAAGTCCTTCTCTATATGTGTCTAAGACACTTCTTAGACATCTTGCATCTGATCCAAGATGAACTGTTAAAGCATCACTCAAAAGCTTATACATATTCTTATATCCAACCTGATTCTTTGCAATAACACAAATTCTAGATGGAATAATAAGCTCATGCATAGGAGCTTCCTTCATTAAGGAATTAATATCCTTATAATTTGTAATACCCTTATTTAATAATGCTTCAAGTAATTGTATAAAGCATTGGGCAGTAACTCTTGTATCATCTGTGGCTCTATGGTGATGCTCCTGCTTAACCTTAAAGAACTTACACATAGCCTTTAGATTAAACTTCTTTAAATCCTTATAGTACATTGTTCTAAGTAAATTTAATGTATCTATTCCTACAAACTTTTGCTCACCATATCCATATTTCTTTGCCTTTGCTCTCATCATACCAATATCGAAATCAGCATTATGGGCAACAACAATGCATCCACGAGTAAACTCTAGGAATTTACCTATAGCCTCCTCTTGGCTTGGTGCATCCTTTACATTATCCCATGTAATAGATGTAAGCTCTGTAATCTTATCTGGTAGATTTCTTCCAGGATTAACAAATGTTTCATATTCGTCAATGATTACTCCATCCTTAACCTTGTGAGCACCAATTTCAATAATCTCATCATTAGTTTGAGAGAATCCTGTAGTTTCTAGGTCAAATACTACATATGTAGCATCCTTTAAATCAATATCTGCTGGATCATATGTAATATGCATATTAACATCATCAATATAATCAAGCTCTACTCCATAAAGTGGCTTAAAGGTATCATCCTTATCTAAGGCATGTAATACATCTGGTATTTCATAAACACCATTTCTATCACAAAATCCCATTGCCTTGTGTCCCCACTTCTTTGCAAGCTTAATATATTCCTTAGCAGTTGAAAGACCATCAAGGTTAGAGGCCTTAGTATGTGTATGAAGCTCAATACGCTTAACCTCTGCAGTATCCTTAATTTCCTTCTTTTCCTTTGATCCTATCCATTCAATCTTATCTGCTGAAATTAAAATAGTATGAGCATAGGTATCAAATTCTATCTTACCTCTAATTTTTACAACCTCACCAGGCTGAAGCTTTTTTGCAAGCTCCTCCTCAGCCTTAGCCTTTATCCATTTCTTAACACCAATAGTATCTGTACCATCAGTTACCTTTAAAGTTAATAATAAGGATTTATTTTTACCCTTTTCCTCTAATGTAACCTGGAATATTTCACCCTCTATTTCAACAAATGGCATACCCTTAGTATTTTGATATTCGCTTAGCTCATCCTGAGTATATGGAATATCCTTAATATCAATATGAATAGATGCTCTTTGTCTAAAATCCTTATCTTCCTTATTAGTAATCTTTATCTCAGACATCTTAGCCTTTTCCTTAGCCTCTTCCTTAGCCTCGGCAAGCTTAATAGCATCCTTTTCTTCCTGCTCTCTTAAATAATCCTGTAGGGCTCTTCTAGCCTCTGCAGATTCCTCTAGTGTGATATTATAATTTAAGAAAAAATCCTTAGATAGCTTTTGTCTAATGTTTTCTTTAATATCATCATAAAATGGTGTTGTATTATCTACTAATATTACAACATTATTTCCATCAATTTTTATATCAAAATTCAAAAAGGCTCTAACTGATAAATCTGTCTCAGCAAGCTCCTTAATAGCCTGTTCAATATATTTCTTTGATTCATCATTAGATAATTCATTTTCCTTGTATATAATACAAAGCTTATAGGAATATCCTATATTTTGAAATAAATCATTATTAAATTTTATGAACCCATAATATTCATCTAAGGTTAAAGCCTTATTG
>JAZRVY010000126.1:0-2816 GCA_045599405.1 Anaeroplasmataceae bacterium | reverse complement strand
CGTTTCGACCGTAGGTCTAAACAAGAAAACAGTCCAAAATTATATTCGAAATCAAGAGTTAGAAGATCAACTCGAAGATAAGAAGAGTCTAAAGGAGTATAAAGACCCGTTTACGGGTAAGTAAGAGTGACAAAGGCAATTGGGCAATTAAAAAGGCCCTGAAATCGGGGCCGCCAGTAACCGGCCTTGAAGGCGTAGGCGAAAAACCGCGCCTTGAAGGTGCGGATTTTTATTTCGCTTGTTAATATATATCTATTTTGGTATAATTTTAGTAGGTGTTTATAATGATAGAATATTTATTTAATCCAAAGAAATTTATTCCTGAGGAATATAATACAACTATATATGATATAGATTTTAAAAAGCTATATGATCAAGGTAAAAGATTAATAATTACTGATCTTGATAATACCTTATTATCATATAAGGAGGAGCTTCCTACAGATAATTTAATTGAGTGGAAGAATAACCTAATTGAAATGGGCTATGAAATTATCATTTGCAGTAATAACCATAAGGATAGAGTAAAGAAATTTGCAGACGCATTTGGTGTGAAATGTGTATGGAGTGCAAAAAAGCCACTACTTGGTGGATTAAAAAAAGCTTTAAAAAAGGGATCTCGTAAATACAATAAAAATGAAGTTATTGAGCTTGGTGATCAATTAATGACAGATCAATTTGGATCAAAGAGATTAGGCTTATATACAATCATGGTTAAAAATGTAGATCCAAAAACTGAAATATGGACTACTAGATTTAATAGAAGAATTGAAAATAAGATACTTAAAAGAATTCAAAGAAAGTATCCTGATTTATACAAGGAAAAATTAGAAAGATACGTTGGTGAAAAAGTTGGAAAATAGAAAGTGTATTGGATGTGGAGCAGTACTTCAAACTGAATATAAGGATAAGCCAGGATATGTTCCTGAAATTAAAAATGGTGTTTATTGTAAGAGATGCTTCAGATTAAATCACTATAACGAAATGCCAAAGATTCTTGCTAATCCTGAGGATTATGAGGCTTGCCTTGAAGGCTGCCTAAAGAAAAATGGACTTATCGTTTTAATCGTAGATTTATTTGATTTCTCAGGAACATTTGTTCCAGAGATTATCAATCACCTAAGAGGTAGAGATGTATTATTAGTTGCTAATAAGGTAGATTTACTTCCTCGTAGTGTAAATCTAGAAAGAGTTGTAGAATGGTTATCTAATATGGTAAATAGAGTATTCTTTAGAGTAGATGGTATTCATATTGTATCATCTAAGAAGGGATATTATATTGATGAGCTAATGAATACTATAGATTTAGCTAGAAAAGGAAGAGATGTATATTTTGTTGGATGTGCTAATGTAGGTAAATCATCCTTAATTAACGCCTTATTAAAAAGATTTACATCTAGAACTGATGATTTAATATCTACATCAGAAATACCAGGAACTACTCTAGATACAATTAATATATCATTCTTTGAGGATGGTAAATATTTTATTGATACTCCAGGATTGATTAATAACAATAATATATTAACTAAGCTACTTCCTGTATCATATAAAAAGATACTTCCTACAAAGGAAATTAAAGCTATTAATTATCAAATATTACCAGAAAATAGTATATTTATCTCAGGTCTTGCGATATTTGATTTAATTAGTGGAGAGAATGTAACAATGACATGTTACTTTTCTGATAGATTATTAGTTCATAGAACTAAAACAGCTAAAAGGGATGATTTAATTAAAAATCATTTAGGAGATATGCTAAACCCACCTACTAAGGATGAGATAGATAAAGTTGGATATGAATCTAAAATATACGAAATTACAACAGAGCAAAAGAAGGATATTGTTATTTCAGGATTAGGATTTGTGTCAATTAATAAGCCTTGTAAGGTTAGGGTATCAGTTCTAAAAGGAACGGATGTGGTTTTAAGAAATGCAATTATCGGAAAGTAGTTATAATGAAATATTAAATGAGGTTAAAAATCATTTAATAGATCATCCTAATAGATTTGCTCATATATTAGGAGTAGTTGAAATGAGTGAGCTATTGGCTAATAAGTATGGTGTAGATCCACTTAAGGCTAAAATAGCTGCAGTTCTTCATGATTATAGTAAATATGATGATAATTATGAAATATTATCTAT
Organism: Anaeroplasmataceae bacterium; assembly: GCA_045599405.1. Lineage (GTDB taxonomy): Bacteria > Bacillota_I > Bacilli_A > Acholeplasmatales > Anaeroplasmataceae > UBA3206. Next base: position 671 of record JAZRVY010000126.1, on the reverse strand, counting down.
AGAGGAACAGGAATATTGTAAGAAATATCCTTATCTAGGACATGCATATTTATCTTATATGGAAGCTAAAAATAAATTTGGTATAGATGATAATGATATACTAAATGCGATTAAAAATCATGTTGTAGGTAGAACAGATATGTCTGTGCTTGAGGCAATAATATTTATTGCAGATTTCACAGAAAAGAACAGAACCTATGATGATTGTATCAAATGTAGAGAAATATTATTAAATCAAGGATTAAAGGAAGCAATTGTTTATTCATGTGAATCATCAATTGCACATAGTAAGGATGCTCATCCTAATCAGCTTGATGTATTAAAAAAATTTAAGGAGAGTTTATAATGTTAAAGGGAATTGTAGAAGCGTTAGATAGAGTAAAAAGTGATGATATTATTATTTATGATTTAAAGGGAATATCACCTTTATTTGATAATGTTATTATCGCTACAGTAGACTCAACAAGACAAGCTATGGCTGTTACTGAGTATATTGAGGATGAGCTAACAAAAAAAGGTTATACAATTAGAGGAATTGAAGGAAAAAATACTACTTGGGTTCTTGTTGATGCTCATGATGTATTAGTTCATGTGTTCACAAGAGAAGAACGTGAACATTTCCAAATTGAAAAAATGTATATGGAAGTTCCTACAATTGATGTAGAAACTTT
>JAZRVY010000125.1:0-2812 GCA_045599405.1 Anaeroplasmataceae bacterium | reverse complement strand
AGATTATTAGATTTAATGATTAACTCAATTTATACAAATAAGGATATTTTTTTAAGAGAGCTAATTTCTAACGCAAGTGATGCGTGTGATAAGCATCATTTCCTAACATTAACTGATAGTAATGTTGTAGCTAATGATTATGAAATTACAGTCCTTACAGACTCAAATGAAAAGACAGTAACTATTTCTGATAATGGTATTGGATTTACATATGATCAATTGGTTGAGCATTTAGGTACAATCGCAAAATCAGGAAGCAAAGAATTTATGGAAAGCCTTGAGGATAAGGATAAGGCTGAGGTTGATATTATTGGTCAATTTGGAGTAGGATTCTACAGTGCCTTTATGGTGGCTAAGGAGGTAGAGGTTATAACTAAATCTCCATTAGATTCTAAGGCCTATGTATTTAGAAGTGAAGGACTTGAATCATATTCAATTAATGAAGCTACTAAAAATGAATGTGGAACTACAATTATTATCCATCTTAAGGATGATACAGAGGACTTTAAATATACTGATTATTTAAATGAATATAAGATTAAGGATTTAGTAACTAAATATAGTGATTATATTAGATATCCAATAAAGAGCTATGTTACTGAATATGAAACTACAAATGAAAAGGATTCTGATGGTAATAATAAATCAATAGAGGTTAAAAAGCTAAAAACCCTAAACTCTATGGTTCCACTATGGAAAAAGAATAAATCAGAGGTTAAGGATGAGGATTTAAATAGCTTCTATAAAAATAAATTTATGGATTATCAAGATCCAATGATGAGTATGTTTTTTAATATTGAAGGATTAATTACATATAACGCATTATTATTTATTCCTAAAAAGAGTGCGTTTAACCTATATTCAGATAAATATGAAAAGGGTCTTCAATTATATACTAAGGGAGTATTTATCCTAGATAAATGTAAGGAGCTAATCCCTGATTATTTAAGATTTGTAAAAGGTCTTGTAGATTCATCTGATTTATCATTGAACATTTCAAGAGAAATGCTACAAGAGGATAAAACATTAAAGAAAATCGCAACAAATATAGAAAAGAAGATTTTATCTGATTTATCAGGAACATTAAAGACTGATAGAGAAAAGTATGAGGAATTCTTTAAAGAATATGGAGTTAATTTAAAGTATGGAGCTTATGAGGATTATGGTACAAGAAAGGATCAATTAAAGGATCTATTATTATTTGAATCATTAAATCAAAATAAGCTAATTACATTATCTGAATATGTTGAGGCAATGCCAGAGGATCAAAAGGAAATTTATTACGCATCTGGTAAGGATAGATATTCTATTGAAAATCTACCTCAGCTAGATCAAGTAAAGAAAAAGGGATATGACGTTTTAGTTTGTGTTGAGCACGTTGATGAATTCCTTCTTCAAACTCTAAAGGATTATAATGAAAAGGCCTTTAAGTCAGTTAATACGGGTGATCTAGATTTAATTGATGAAGAAGAAGCTAAAAAGATAGATGAAATTAAAGAGGAAAAGAAGGATATCATAGAAGCCATTAAGGAAGCTCTAAAGGATGACGTAAGTGATGTAGTATTTTCAAAAAGACTTACAGATAACGCAGTATGCTTATCTAGTAAGAATGGTATATCACTTGAAATGGAAAGAGTACTTGAGGCTCAAGGTAATGAATTTGCAGCTAAGGCTGAAAAAGTACTTGAAATAAATCCTAACCATGATGTATTTAAGGCTATAGATTCTATATATCAATCAAATCCTGAGGATATAAAGAAATATGCAGAGTTTTTATATAATGATGCTTTAATTATAGAAGGACTTCCTGTAAAGGATAATATCGCATTTTCAAAAGTTATGTGTGAACTATTTGTAAAAGCCGCAAAATAATATAAAATATTATTATAAGGCGGTTAATATATGGTACATACAATATTAAGAATAAACAAAACAATAATATATTTCCTAATAGGACTATTAACTATAATATTTCATTCCTACATAATAGAAAAAGAGCTAGTATATTTAGTTGTTGGTGTAACTACGCTAGTACTAGCTATAGAAGGATTATTATATGACATAATATATAAGCAATTTAAAACAACTCACAATCATATTGGTACTGAGCTGTTTAAAATAGCTTTAGCTATTGTTATGATAGTAGTATTTAAAGAAAATTTAGTATTAATTTGTGTATGCTGGGCTATACTAGTAGCTTTAAACTCAACAAAGACTCTGAATAAATCAATTGGACATATGTCTAAAAAGGAGCCATTTGTATTTTCAATGATATTTTCTATAGTACAATTAGTACTAGCAATATTACTAATAATAGATCCAGAGGAGCATGCTTCCATGCATGTTGTGCTACTTGGAGTTGAATTTATAGTAGAAGCTATAGAATTTGTTGTAAATAGCTTCTATAGAACAAAGCTTCACAAGCAGCTAGCGCACGATGATATAGTATAAAAATAACACGTTAGATTTAATCTAGCGTGTCTTTTTTTGCGGTCCCTTTTGTTCTAACTGTAGTAAATTAGTATTATATATAGTATCTAATATTTTAGACATTTTCATTTCAATATCAAATATTATATTAATACCTTCCTTAATATTAGTATATATTTCCTTATCTTTTTTTATAGAAGAAATATATTCCTGGCCCTTTTGATTATATCCAAGTATCCTTATTTTAGTTACTCTTTGCATATTAGCTAAAGAAAGCTCCTTTTTAGTTATGTTAAATAATGCCATTAATAAGCATCTTTTAATTCTAGTGCTTGTATATCTTTTAGTAGTTAAATTTTCTATAAATGAATTTAAATCATTA
>JAZRVY010000124.1:0-7302 GCA_045599405.1 Anaeroplasmataceae bacterium | reverse complement strand
ATACATTATTCTTTTTTTTATACGTTTTACAAACATTAACAAGCTTTAACATATTATAACTTCCTTCTATTTTTTACAAATTGTATATGTTACTTTAACATCCTTATTGTACCAAGTATCTGAACTTGTTCCACTCGCTCTCCAAACTAAAGCAAATTTATAATTATCTAAACTAGAAATATACACGCTTAATTTAACTTTAGTTAAAGCTCCATAGGTTTTAGAACATTCAATATTTGTTGTATAATCCAAATAATCAGAATGTCGGTTACTTCCTTTATATGCATCTGAAGCTTTATATAGGTATAAATATCTAGTACCTTTTGATTTTTTCTTACAATAAAACGAAAACTCAAATTCTACTTTATCATACTTACTTCTAAATAAAGCATCTCCATATTTTTGATCAATTTCGAAGTAATCAATTTGATTTGAAAATCTGTCACAATCCGTTATTGTCTTTTCACCACTTCTAATACCAACATCCGAATGCTTTATTTTTGAAAATTGATATGTTGATGTAACATCAGAATACTCTAATCCATTAGCTTTTGCATAATCTATAAATGCATTTTTTAATTCATTAGATGAAATTGGAGCATCACACGGTAAACATTCCCAAATAGGAATCAATCCATTTTGTCCATACTCAACAATCGTAGAGTATCTCTTATCAGCATTTTCACTTGTAACATTGCTTGCCCAATTACGAATGGAACTTTCAATAGAATCAAATCCAGTTATAGGCTCAACAATGCCAGCCAAATCATAACAACTCGCAGATTTTCTTGTTCTATTGGTTGTTAAATTGTAGTTTTCCATAAGTGATGCAATATTTTCATTAGTACCGTTTATTGAATCATAAGTTCCCTTCATCTTATTATATAATTCCGCAGAGAATGTTTCAGATAATTCAACTTCATTAGTAAATACATATGAATCACAATAGTATCTATCTCCAAGCGTGTAATTACAAATTATATGTGTTCCATTTGTTTCAAAAAACTTGTCATAAGATAATTGACCGTTTTTTACTTTTACTAATTCGTTAATAAAATCATAGGATAAATTTTGTGCAAACTCATCCATTTTCGAATATATATTTTCAATATATAAAGTCTCATAATCAACTTCTCCAATGAATTCAACAAAGGAACATGACGCATATTTTTCAGACTCTATTCCTGCAGCAATGGAATATTTTGAATCTGCACCAAATGTAAATCCGTATAATTCAATTCCATCAACTGATGTATTCACCTTATATGATTCATTGATTTTTGATTTCATTGAATAATAATTTGTTGAATCAATATAGCTACATCTTGATGATTTAGAGTTATTGCTAGTATATTGCAAGTTATTCCAATAACTTTTACTTAAAATTGATGAAGGTGCAATTTCATCATACTTTTTTGCTTTTACGCAGTTAATTGTAGAACCCAACCATGAACTTTCTTCGCCATTAGTTTTAAAACTTGGGCTTGAAGCATATAAACTAACAGTTAGTGTTGACACAATACAAATTACTGCCGTAATAATTGTTAAAATTCTTTTCATATTTTCCTTTCTTTTGGTATACCGTCTAATATAATACAACAATGAAAAGAATGTGTCAAGAATTATTGCTCACATCATTCATTTTAGGTTCAATATTTTACATTAAAAATAAATGCGGCATTTAAACCGCATCATTATTTTTACTTAATATCTGTATAAGCTTTTTTAATCTTTTCTACTGTGAATCCAAATACATCATGGATATGCTTTAAAGGTGCAGATACTCCATAAGTATCAATTCCATATACATTGCATGCATACTTATACCAAGGCATTGTATGTCCCATTTCTACTGCTAATCTCTTAGTAATATTCTTTGGTAATACACTTTCCTTATACTTATCTGATTGTTGCTCAAATAAGAACATAGATGGCATAGATACAACTCTTACGAATTCTCCCTTTTCCTCTAGCTCCTTAGCAACATTGATAGATAGCTCTAGCTCTGATCCACAAGTAATGATAATTCCATTGGCTGGCTTTGATGGCTCATATGCAACATAAGCACCCTTCATTACTCCAGCTTCACTTGTACATTCCATATTTAATAAAGGTTGTCTTGTTGTTGTGATTGCTGTTGGTGTTTTTTCAGAACCAAACGCAATCTTAAGTGCAGCCTTTACCTCAGTTGCATCAGCAGGACGAATAACATTGAAGTTTGGAATAGATCTTAGCATTGTAAGCTGCTCGATTGGTTGATGAGTTGGTCCATCCTCTCCTACACATACAGTATCATGTGAGAATACGAAGATTGAAGGTACACCCATAAGTGCAGCAAGTCTCATTGATGGCTTCATATAATCTGAGAAAATGAAGAATCCAGCACAGAATGCCTTCATTCCTCCGTGTAAATTAATACCATTTGTGATTGCAGCCATCGCATGCTCACGAACACCAAACTTAATATTTCTACCAGCTCTTGTATCAAACTCAAATACTCCATTAGCTCCCTTAACAAATGTAGATGGAGTTAAATCAGCAGAACCTCCAATTGCATTTGGAAGGTCAATGTTGATTTGGTCTAGCATCTTTCCTAAAATCTTTCTTGTTGATTCCTTTGAACCTACCTCATATACTGGAAGATTCTTATCAACAATTTCAAATTCATCATTAATGAACTTAATTAGCTCATTATAATCCTCTGGATACTTCTTTTCATACTTTTGCATAACAATATTCCAATCAGTATCAGCTTGCTCACCACGCTCAATAACATTTTCCTTGAAATAATCATAAACCTTACTATCAACCTCAAATGGCTCATAAGTATATTCTAGGTTCTTTCTTACAATCTTAGTATTATCCTCTCCTAGTGGAGCACCATGAACAGCACTTTCACCACTATTTGGAGCACCAAATCCAATAACTGTCTTAACCTCAATAATAGTTGGTTGCTCTAGGTTTTCCTTAGCAGCACAAATAGCATCATTAATAGCATCAATGTCATTTCCATCCTCAACCTTAATGTATTGCCAATTCATAGCCTCAAACTTACCCTTGATGCTTTCAGTATTTGTTAAATTAACCTCTCCATCAAGTTGGATATCATTTGAATCATATAATACAACTAGCTTTCCAAGCTTCAAATGTCCAGCAAGTGATGCAGCCTCCATAGAGATACCCTCTTGTAAGTCTCCATCTCCACAAATAACAAATGTATTGTGATCAACAACATTCATATTTTCCTTATTGAACTTAAATGCCATATAGCTTTCAGCAATAGCCATACCTACTGCTGTTGAGATTCCTTGTCCTAGAGGACCAGTTGTCATTTCAACTCCCTCAGTATGTCCATACTCTGGATGTCCTGGAGTCTTACTTCCTAATTGACGGAAGTTCTTTAAATCCTCAATAGTAACATCATATCCACAAAGGTGTAGCATACTATAAAGTAATGCTGAACCGTGTCCTGCAGATAATACAAAACGGTCTCTATTAAACCAATTCTTATCATCAGGATTAATATTCATATGCTTTGTAAATAAAGTAAATGCCATAGGTGCAGCTCCAAGTACAATACCAGGATGTCCACTCTTAGCCTTATTAATTGCATCTACTCCTAACATTCTTAATGTGTTTATAGATAATTGCTCAGTATTTGTCATAATTACTATTCCTCACTATTTTTATTTTCATCTTGTGGCTCAAGCTCTGCTACCTCAGCCTCTGATTCAATTTCACTTGTATCAGTATCTTGTATTTCAGTTGCCTCTAGCTCTTTTACATCTTGTTCATAATCATCTTGATCAGTATTATCCTCATAATGGAAGAATTCATCTAAATAATTTCTTTGATTCTCAAGAAGCTTTTCAAACTTCTTTTCTCCTAAATAATCCTTAATAAGCTGTACAGATTCTCTATTTGCATCTGTAAAGGCCTTATTTGCAAATCTTCTATAGATTAGAACTGCCGCAAAGAATACTACTGCAAGTCCAATAATGATATATGTACTAATGCTAGGTACAAATCTGGAAATTAAGAATACTGCTATAACTACTAATAAAGTAAGTGGGAATACAACCCATCTAAACTTATTAGATATCTTTTCACATTTATCCCAGAAGTCTAACCAAATACCATTTACCTTTTGAGTATATAGATCTGTAACTTTGTTATAATATCCTTCTTCTACATATAAATGATAATCATTACCATTGATACTACTCCATACTGCAAATTTACCCTTATTAGTAAACTCTGTCATAATATCAGGATAATCATTAAGCTTATAAATTTCTACACTATGTTTTTCAAATTCTTGCTTTTCCATAACCTTTTCTGGATCAGCATAATCGAATATTCTTTGATTGATTTTCATAAAAAATCTCCTTTCAAGGCATAAACCTCAGTATATTTATTATATAATAAATAACCTATATTTAAAAGGGCTATTTTAAAAGAATAGCCCTAAAACGTTACCTAATAAATTATGCTTATAAAATAGCCTTCCAATACCAATTCCCTTACCACTTTCAATTCTCATATCCCTAATTAGGAATCTATTAGCAGGACCTATTTTCGAACAAACATATACCACAATTGTAATAATACAAAACATTAGTGCAATATTAAACAAGCATCCAACTATATTATCAAATATCTTAAATCCTCGTTTTTCTTCTCTAAGACCAACAACAGTCCTTTTTAAAATAGCTACTGTAATTAGTATTAGAACTAATAATACAACAAAGGCTATAGCTATAAGAATTATTCTAGTAATACCACTACTTATACTATTAGCAATACTAGATCTTATAGTCTCTCCATCCTCTACCTTAAATATTTTTCTTATATATCTAGCAATAAATTTAGGATAATTACTAAGCTCCTTTTTAAGTGCATCATCAGGATCTGCTGATTCCTCTAGCTTAGATAAGGTATCCGAATTATAAGCTTTACTATAAAAATGTCCTTTAATAGGCTTTCTTATAAATAATCCTAAAAGCTTAGAAAATGGCTTTGCTAGCATCCATGAAACAGCAAGTGCAAAAAAGAAATTTGCAATCTTTAATACACCATTGAAGAATCCAAATATAATTCCAAGTACAATTGCCATTATAAATAATAAAATTATTCCAATATCAAAATATCCAATAAAATGTTGCATAGCATTTAGAATCATATTCAAACCCTCCTTTGCACTTTATTATAACATAAAATAAAACTATTATGCATTTTATGATATAATAAGATTATAAAGTTTTAAGAGTGGTGATAAATATGAACAAGGTGCATGACCGTTGTCAAAAGGATGAATGTGCAAAGTTCTATTATGGAAGCAAAAAGCTATATGGGGAATTAAAGTTTTTTAAGGTAGTGCTATATATACTTGCAGCTATACCTGTAACATTAGCCTTATTGCCTAAAACAATACTTGATATATCTGATAAAATGAGCTTTGTATTTACGATGATATCATTTGCAGTAACCTTAGGTACTGAGCTTCTTAGTGGAGTTCAAAACAACCTTAAGGAGCATGCGATACTACAGCATCAGATGTATGAATCAGAAATCACGGGTTCTACATTTTCTAAAATTGAATATGATAGAGAGGCTACTAATGATGTTCATGAGATAGCAATTAGAAAAGGGTATCCTCTAATGAAAAGAGCTAAAAAGTATCCTACAGTTAATGTTCCAAGTGAAATATCTGACGATCATTCATATTTATATTTAACTAGAAAAAATGCTGCTACTACTAAATATTTACTAAGTAGAGTATTTTATACCTATCTAACATTATTATTTGCGATTGCATTATTATTTATAATGCTAATGCTATTTTATAGATCAGGTGCAACAGAGTATTTTGCATTAATAATTGGATTCTATCCATTAGTCATTCCAATTATTAGAGCTGTTATTGCTTCTTATAAATGCCAAAGACAATGTGCTAAGATTTGTGCTGATATTGATAACTTCTTCGCTGATGGAGATGCATCAATTGAAAGACTTGCAAGATTTTATTACTACGTTCAAAATATTGAATTTGAAATGCTTACAACAAGACCAACTATTGGTAAATTCTTCCATATATTCTTTAGAAAGGGTGTAAGAATTTTAGATGATGGTGTTACCGTAAGATTCATTGAAGCAACTAAAGAGCTTAGAGGAAAATCTAAAAATATTATTACTCAAGCTAAGGGTAAAGATTTAATTACTAAAAAAGATATAGATATTGCAGAAATTGAAAGAAAGGAAGCTTTAAAAAAGGAAAGAGAAAGAAAAAAGCTTCTTAAGCAAAAGGAGCAAGAAAAGAAGGCTTCTACTACAGTAAAGAAAACAACAACTAAAAAGAAATAATAAGGCCCCAACATATTGTTGGGACCTTTTTATCTCATATCTAAGTATACATCCTTTACATATACATTAGTAAATAGATATTTTATTCTTTCATCTGTTTGCTTTGTTTGATAATATAATCCAAGCTTAAAATATACACCATACATTGTATCCTGATTATTCAAAAAGCTACCATCATGCTTTAATGTATTATCTCTATAGATTTTAATACTTCTATTATTAAGAACTATTCTCATAGATATATCTGTCATACTTTTTACTTTTCCTAATGATACTTTAGAAGTTGATTGTAATTGTTCATAATGTCCATTTTTATAAGATCTTGTATAGTATTTAATATTCGCAAATAGCTCACCATATTTAAAGGTTATCATTATAAGTGGCTTATCCGGAACATTTTTACTATCTAAATAATCGTACCCACTAAACATCTCAAATTGACCAACTGTAAATTCAGCTATATCAGGCTGAGTACACTCAACCTTAAATGTATATTTAAATTCAGCACTATTACCATTATGATTTATATTTTCAATTTCATCATATCCACTAAAATAATATTTAGGAACAAGGCTATGAAGTTCACTTCTTACATTAGATCCATTCGGAGATTTTCCTTTGTCTGTTGCATCGAGTGAATATTTTAAATATTCTCCATCTCTTGAGAAATATTTATTATTAAACGTTTCTGTTAAATAATCCAACTTCATACCACCAGCATCTGTTCCACTTGGGTATTGAATATACCATTGATCTAAATTTAATATTTCATTACCTATAGAGCTCGTGTTATTAGAATATTGTAAATCAGTTGCAGCTATGAATTGATCATCATCCTCTTTTATACTTTCCTCTGGAATAGTATTATTTTTCTTTGAGCATCCAGCAAGTACTATAGTTAATGCTAATAATATCATTAATAATTTATTTTTCATAATT
>JAZRVY010000123.1:0-8880 GCA_045599405.1 Anaeroplasmataceae bacterium | reverse complement strand
ATATAAAGAAGATGTGTTTATTAAATATTTACCTAATGTAAATTTAGATAATATTGATGAAGTATTTAAAAATAAGCTAGATTATGATATTGCAACTAAAACAACAAATCATGGAATACACAGAGATGATTTTAGCTTTATTATAAATAAAAAGAAGGCAGAGGCTGTAGCTTCTCAGGGACAGGTAAGAAGTATAGTATTAAGTTTAAAGCTAGCATTATTTTATAAATTAAAAAATGAATTTGGTAATAATATAATTTTATTACTTGATGATGTGTTTAGTGAGCTTGATATAAATAGGGGTAATTCACTTGTAAGATTTTTGCTTAGTGAAAATCAAACCTTTATATCAACTACAAATATAGATTTTATACCAGATAAATTAAAAGAGAAGGCTCAAATAATTTATCTAGAAAAGGAGTAAATAGGGTATGGAAGAAAAGGACGTAAAAGATCAAATTGAAGAACTAACAGGTAATAATCCAGATAGTGAATCATATGGTGCTGATAAAATTAAGATTTTAAAGGGACTAGAGCCAGTAAGAGAAAGACCAGGTATGTATATTGGATCTACTGGTGCGACAGGATTACATCATTTAGTATGGGAAATTGCAGATAACTCTGTAGATGAGGCACTTGCAGGATATGCAAATCATATTACAGTAGAAATATTACCTGATGATAATACTAATCCAAATCATCCAGCTAATATTATTCGTGTTACAGATAATGGACGTGGAATGCCAATTGATGTGCACCCTGAAACAAAAAGACCAGCGTTAGAGGCTATTTTTACAGTGCTTCATGCTGGAGGTAAGTTTGATGATGGAGCATATAAGGTTTCAGGAGGACTTCATGGAGTAGGAGCATCTGTAGTTAACGCTCTTTCAGAGTGGCTAGAGGTTACTGTTATGAGAAATGGTAAGCTTTATACTGAAAGATTTGAGCGTGGTAAGATTGTATCTGACCTAAAGGAACATGGTACATCTGATCATACAGGTACTATTGTTACATTTAAGCCTGATTATGAGATGTTCCATGAAACATTAATCTTTGATTATGAAACTATCCGTAAGAGAATGCAAGAAACAGCATATTTAAATAGTGTTCTTACTATTACAGTTAGTGATTTAAGAGATGCACAAAACCCTATTACAAATACATATCACTATGATGGTGGTATTAAGGAATATGTACAGTTCCTTCAAAGTGGTAAGGATCCTGTAAATAAGGATATCGTATATATGAATACTGTTGGTTCATATGAGGAACTTAATAGTGAAGGAAAGATGGTTAGAAGAGATGTTATTATGGAGATTGCAATGCAATATAATAAAACATATCAATCTAATTCAATTTATTCATTCGTAAATAACGTTAATACTCATGAGGGTGGACATCATGAGATTGGATTTAAGCATACAGTTCTTAATGAAATAAGAAAGTATATTAAAGAAAATAAGCTTTATAAGCCAGAGGGTAAGAAAAAGGATGAGGAGCTAGATTTAGCTAATGAGGATATCCTTGAAGGACTTGTAGCTATTATTTCTATTAAGCATCCAAATCCAGAGTTTGAGGGGCAAACAAAGGCTAAGCTAGGAAACCCTGAGGTAAGAAGCCTAGTTTATAAGGCATTTGGTGAAATTTATAATAGATATCTTGGTGAGCATCCAGCTGATGCCCAAGCTATTTCAAATAAGGTAATTTTAGCTCATAATGCACGTAAGAAGGCAGGAGAGGCTAGAGAGGCAACAAGAAAGACAGCTGGAAATAGCTTAATGCTATCAAGTAAGCTTGCTGATTGTAGATGTAAGGATCCTTCTAAATCAGAAATGTATCTAGTAGAGGGAGATTCTGCCGGAGGTTCTGCAAAGAGTGGTAGAAATAGTAATTATCAGGCTATATTACCACTTAGAGGTAAGATTCTTAATGTTCAAAAGGTTCAGCTTGCAAGAGCCTTAGAAAACCAAGAAATTCAAACTATGATTAGAGCTATTGGTACTGGTATTGGTGATGAATTTGATATTACTAAGGCTAGATATCATAAAATTGTAATCATGACCGATGCCGACGTAGATGGTGAGCATATTTGTATTCTATTATTAACATTCTTCTATAACTACATGAGAGGATTAATTGATGCAGGATATATTTATGTAGCTAAGCCACCTTTATATAGAATTCAATATAATAAGCAAATGGATTATGTATATTCAGACCAAGAGCTAGAAAATCTAAAGAATACAAAATACGAAGGTAAAAAGTATGATGTACAAAGATATAAGGGACTTGGAGAAATGGATCCTCGCCAATTATGGGAAACAACAATGGATCCAAAATATAGAACATTAACTCAGGTTCATCTTGAGGATGCTGCAATAGTAGCACAGGTATTTGAAGATTTAATGGGTGATGAGGTAGAGCCTCGTAAGAGATTTATCGAAGAGAATGCTCATTATGTAACTAACCTTGACGTATAGGAGGAAAGAATATGGCTAAATTAAATACAAAAGATTTAGAATTCGAGCAAGCTTTAGTTGATAGAGCTACTGAAAGTATCGAACAGCTAGATGTTAATCAAAAAATGCGTACATCCTTCCTTAACTATGCGATGTCAGTTATTGTATCTCGTGCACTTCCAGATGCAAGAGATGGATTAAAGCCTGTACAAAGACGTATTTTATATGGAATGAATGAGCTTAAGATTTTCTCTAACGTACAGCACAAAAAGTCTGCACGTATTGTCGGAGACGTAATGGGAAAGTATCACCCTCATGGTGACTCTTCAATTTACGAAGCTATGGTTCGTATGGCTCAAGACTTCTCATACAGATACATGCTAGTTGATGGACACGGAAACTTTGGTAATATTGACGGTGATGGTGCAGCCGCAATGCGTTATACAGAGGCTAGATTATCAAAAATCTCTATGGAAATGCTAAGAGATATTGATAAGGATACTGTTAATTTTATTGATAACTATGATGCAACTGAAAAGGAGCCTGAATTATTACCTTCAAGATTCCCTAATTTACTTGTAAATGGATCAATGGGAATTGCCGTAGGTATGGCAACTAACATTCCTCCACATAACCTTGGAGAGGTTATTGATGGATGCGTAGCATTACTTCATAATCCTTCACTTACAAGTGAGGACCTAATGGAATTTGTAAAGGGACCAGATTTCCCAACAGGAGCACAAATTTTAGGTGCTGAAGGACTTAAGGATGCATATACTAAGGGAAATGGATCTATTGTTATTAGATCTAAATCTCATATGGATACATTAGATAATGGAACTGTAGAAATTATTTTTACAGAAATTCCATATGGAATTAATAAAACAAGAATCATTGAAAGAATGGCTCTTGTATCAACTCCAACAAAAAATGACCCTGCATTAATTCCAGGAGTTAGTGAGATTCGTGATGAGTCATCTATGGATGGAATTAAGATTGTAGTAGAGGTTAAGCAAGGATTTAATCCTGATGTAATCTTAAATATGCTATATAAGTATACTCCACTACAAACAAGCTATGGTATGAACATGGTATGCCTAGTAGATAATAAGCCTGTTAATATCACACTTCATGATGCGATTGATGTATATCTAAAGCATCAGCTTAATGTCATTACTCGTAGAACAGAGTATGATTTAAGAAAGGCTATGGATAGAATTCATATTCTAGAAGGATTATTAGTAGCCCAAAATAATATTGATGAGGTTGTTCATATCATTAGAAATACTAAGGATGGTACAGAAAAGGATAAGCTTATGGCTAGATTTAGTTTAGATGATATACAAGCTCAAGCCATCCTAGATATGAGATTACAACGTATATCAGGACTTAACTATCAAAAGCTAGTTGATGAAAAGAATGAGCTAGATCAATTATGTGTAGAGTTAAAGGAAATTCTTTCATCTGAAGGACGTAAGATTGATGTACTTACACAGGAGCTTAATGAAATTAAGGCTAAATATGCAGACCCTCGTAAGAGTGAGCTATGCTTAAATATGTCTACAGACATTGATAATGAGGATTTAATTCCTCGTGAGGAATGTGTAATTACAGTAACTGAATTAGGATACCTAAAGAGAATGAACCAAGATGAATATAAGGCTCAATCTCGTGGTGGAGTTGGAGTTAGAGGAATGAAGACTCACAATGATGATCAAATTTCTAAGACTGTTCCTACAAATTCTCATAATGTATTATTATTCTTTACTACATTTGGTAGAGTATATTCATTAAAGGCTTATAAGGTTCCTGAATCTAGTAAGCAATCTAAGGGACTTGCAATTGTAAATCTTTTAAATCTACAAGAGGGTGAAAAGCTAGCTACAATTACATCAGTAGAATCATTAGAGGATACAGAGAAGTTCTTAGTATTCATTACAAAGAATGGTACAATTAAGCGTACAAGCTTTAATGAATTCCAAAATATCAGAACAAACGGAATTATAGCTATTTCACTTGTTGAGGGTGATGAGCTTCAAAATGTTTTAATTGCTGATGACAATTCAAATATCATTTTAGGATCATCTAATGGAAAATCAATTAGATTTGATCTTAAGGATGTTAGACCTACAGGACGTAACGCAATTGGAGTTAAGGGAATGGAAATGGCTAGTGAGGATTATGTCATTGGTTCAGCTGTCATCAACTCTGATGAGGAAGAAATCCTTGTACTTACAGATAAGGGATTTGGAAAACGTACAACTGCTGGTGAATATCGTGTTCAAAAGCGTGGAGGAATGGGATGCAAGACTCTTAACTCTACAGACAAGAACGGAAGCCTATGTGCTCTAACAACAGTACAAGAAAACCAAGACATCCTTATTACAACAAACAAGGGAGTTGTAATTAGAACAGATATATCTGAAATCCGTCAAACAGGACGTAATACAATTGGAGTTAAGGTTATAAACCTTAAGGATAACCAAACAGTTTCTTCATTTGCTATAATTGAGCATGCTCAGGTAGAGGAATCAGAGGAAGTAGCTGAAGCTGTAGAGAAAACACAAGAATAATAAAAATTGAGATACTTTAGTAGTATCTCTTTTTCTTTACTCTAAATAATAGTAAAATAATATTAAATCAAAGAGGTGATTCTCATGTATGATACAATAATAATTGGCGGAGGACCTGCAGGTGTTTCTAGCGCAATTTATCTTAAAAGATTTAACCTAAATCCTCTCATAATTACCACTAAAAATTCATCCTTAAATAAGGCTAAAATAGAGAACTTTTATGGTCAAAAATCAATAGATGGAAAAGAACTTTTTGAGCTCGGATTAGCTCAAGCTAAATCCCTTGAAATTGACATAAAAATAGAAGAAGTAACCTCAATAGAATTTATAAATGGTGGCTTTAATGTAAAGTCAAATTTATCCGATTACCAAGCCAAAACAATAATACTTTCAACTGGTAAATCAAGAAAGAAATTAGACGTTTCAGGTCTTGAAAAATTACTCGGATCTGGAGTTAGTCAATGTGCTGTTTGTGACGGATTTTTTTATAGAAATAAATCAATTGTAATTATAGGAAATTCAAGCTATATGAAAGAAGAGCTAGAGGTCCTTTCTAGGTTTACAAATGATATAAAAATTCTTACAAATGGATTAGAATTTGAAAGTGATAAATACCCAGTAATTAAATCTAAAATTATATCCTTTAATGGAGATACAAAATTAGAATCCATCACTCTTTCTGATCAAACTATAAAGGCTGATGGAGCCTTTATTGCGATAGGACAGGCGAGTGCCTTAGATTTTGCTGCTCACTTAGGAATTGCAGTAAAGGATAATAATATAGTAGTTAAGGACTATATGACAAATATTCCGGGTATATTCGCGGCTGGTGATTCAATTGGTGGTATATTACAGGTTTCAAAGGCTGTATCAGACGGAACTGCAGTAGCCTTTAAAATTAAAGAATATTTAAATAAAAAATTATAATATAATCTCCCATACGGGAGATTTTTTTATGATATAATTAAACTACTAGAAAGGAGTCTTAGTATGGATAGAAAGCTAGCTGTTAAGGAAATTGCATACTTTTTATATTCATCAGGTGATTTATCAGCTGAATATTTTTCTAATGCTAGTAATGAGAATGGTACTAAGGCTCACCAATACCTACAAAGAAAATATTTAGATGATGATACAAAGGAATATTATATTAAAAAGGTAATAGAAAAGAATGGAGATAATATCGAAATTCATGGATATATAGATGGTGTACTTAAAAGAGATGGTCAAACCATTATAGAAGAAATAAAATCCACTAAAATAAAGCTAGATGATATTGATCTTGAATATCATAAGGAGCATTTAGCTCAAGCTAAGCTATATGCGTATATGTTTGCTGATATAAATCAAATGGATTTTATTAAAGTAAGAATGACCTATATTAAAACTAGTGATTATTCTACTAAATCATTTGATATAGATTATTCCTTTAATGAATTAGAGCTATTCTTTTTTGATTCGTTAAATAAATATTTAGATTGGTTATATATAATTGATGAAAAGAATAAGGATAAAATGACAAGCATTAACGCCATTACCTTTCCATATCGCGATATGAGAGAGGGACAAAGAGAAATGATGGCATCCGCTTATTACACCCTAACACATAATGATATATTATATACTATTGCTCCTACAGGAATAGGAAAGACAATGGCTTCATTATTTTCAGGATTAAAATCCTTAAAATCAGAAGAAGAAAAGCTATTTTATTTAACTAGTAAAAACCTTCAAAAGGAAATGTGTCTTGATGCTGTTAAAATACTTGAGGGTAGAGGGCTTAAGCTAAAGACCCTAGAGCTAACTAGCAAGGCTAAATCCTGCCTATGTGAATCTAAAAGCTGTGATCCAGATAAATGCCCATTCGCAAAGGGATTTTTTGATAGAGCTAGAGATGCGATAGATGATATATTTCCTAAATACTATGTATTTACGAATGACATAATTATTGATACTGCTAAGCAATATAACATATGTCCTTATGAGTTTTCTTTAAATATATCTAATTATTGTGACTGTATTATTTGTGATTATAATTATGTATTTGATCCTAGAGCACATTTAATTAGATATTTTGATGATGATACATATAAGCCTAAAATATTAATTGATGAGGCTCATAATTTAGTATCTAGAAGTAAGGATATGTACACCTCATCATTATATTTTAGTGATATAGAAAAGTTATATGATTTAATTAGTAAATATGATCCATCTTTATTTAAATATGTTATTGCAATTAAGGATGAGTTTAATAATTATGATAAGCTAATGGTAAATGATAATGTATATTACAGCATTATGCCTAATCAGGTAATAATTAATACTGTAACAGTAATAAAGAATGCTGCAGAGGAAATATTATCATTTGTTGAGAATTTACCTAATAGAGATGAGGTACTTACATATTACTTTATATTAAAGGATTATCTAGATAAATATGAATTTTTTGGAGAGCAATATAAATTTATAGTAGAAAAAATAGGTGATGATTATAAAACTACTCTATCATGTATGGATGCAAGTGAATTTATATATGAAACTATAAAGGAGCACTGCTACGGAGTAGTATTATTTAGTGCTACTTTATATCCTATAGATTATTATATGAATTTAATATCTAAGGGTAATGGTAAATATTTAGATCTAGAATCTCCATTTGATAAGAATAATATGGATTTAATATTAAATACTAAAATATCTACAAGATATAAAGATAGAGATAATACTATAAATGATGTAATAGAGATAGTAGATACATTAGTATTTTCATATCCAGGTAATCATATAGTATTCTTTCCTTCATATAAATATATGGAATTATTCTTAAATAATATAGATATGAAAAGATATAATTTAGTTATTCAACAAAACGAAATGACCGAAATAGAAAGAATAAATTTATTTGAACAATTTAAGGATACTACAAGACCACATCTTGGTTTATTTGTGCTTGGTGGATCATTTAGTGAGGGGCTAGACTTTAAGGATGATTTACTTAACGGTGTTGTAGTTGTTGGAGTTGGTATTCCTCAAATGAATATAATCAATGATTTATCAAAGGAATACTTTGATGATAAATATGGTATGGGATATGATTATGCATATACATATCCAGGATTTAATAAAGTAGTTCAAGCCTCCGGTAGAGTTATTAGAAATGAAACGGATAGAGGTGCTATAATACTTATAGATGATAGATATAGATTACCTATATATAAAAAAATGATGCCAAAGCATTGGGATAATTATAAAATTGTAAATGATATCCCAAAATTAAAAAAAGAATTAGAAAAATTCTTTGGAGATGAATAGCATGAACAAGCAAGAATTATTTACAAAGGCTCAATATAGCTATATGAATCTAATAAATGAAATATCTGATGCGGCTATAGAGAAGAACCGAGATAAAAAAGAATTTATATATGGCATAGATATATTAATTCAATTATCTATGCTAAATGTAATATTATTAGATAATAAGGTATCTGAGCTTGAAATAGAATTTTTAAGTAAATTTAATAAAGATAATGACTTAATAGACATTATTAATAGTAGAAATCTATTTAAATTTCCACTTAAGTGGGAAATTATATTAGAGCTTAGCAGTAATCCTATGTTTGAAATGATATTAAATACTATATATAGTGGCTTTAAAATGGATATTTCTAATTTTATGCTGATGTTTATATCATTAGATATTACTACCTCAGAGGACTACTTAAATAGATTAAAGGGCAGCATATATGATATAGTTAAATTATTTTTATCAGTAGATGGCTTAACTAATATAGAAGAGGATAAATGCTACAGCATTCTAAATGATAAAATATTTAAGGATATGGATT
>JAZRVY010000122.1:0-37925 GCA_045599405.1 Anaeroplasmataceae bacterium | reverse complement strand
TAATATTACTAATATAACTACTACTAGAGCTAAAAAGCTATCTATAGATACTATTAAAAGATTTGTAGAGGTTATAGAGGATAGCCCTTATACTATTGCGGTAGCTATAGATAATTATGATATGAATTATGATAAAAGGGGAGAATATGAGATATTAATCACTGTTACTGATGATAGTAATAATACTACAACAGAAAAAATGATTATTACTGTATTATCTAATGAATCTCCTATTATTTATTATGATAATAAGCTTATTGTAGATGGAGGATGTGTCCTTAATCAAACTGAGGTTATAGAATTATTAAGAGGCCTTTCTGGTAATACCTATAATGGAGCTTCAGTTGTAGAAAGTGATTATTTTAAGACTCCTAATAAGAGCGGTGAATATAGTGCACTTATGACTACCCTTTGTAGTGATGGAACTGAAATAAAGGAAAACTTTATTATTAGTGTTACACAAGAAGCTTCAAAAAAGAAAAAGAAGTCAATATGGAGAAGAATAATAAATTTCTTTAAAAGAGTATTTAGAGCTATAGGTAGATTCTTTAAAAAGTTATTTAGGCTTATATTTAAATAATATGTTATAATACTACTGGTGATTGTATGAAATATTTACTAGTAGTATTTTTTCCATTTGTATGGATTATTACATATTTATATAGAATAATAGTTCATGATATTATTATGTCTATAGTCAAAGCCTTTAAATCACTATTTTCAGGGAAGCCTATTTATTTCCTTGTATATATATTTTCTATATTACTAGTAGTAATAGATATATTTGTTGGACTTGTTATGACATTTATAGGAGCTATATATTTCTATAAGGCCTTATTTAAGGGCGAAAAAATGCCATTTAAGGAGCTTTTTATTAAGGAGGAGTAATTTATGTTGCTTAGTATTTTAAATAATCATATAACTAGATATTTATTAGAGGTAGCATTACCACTTATAGTAACCTTTATATTTAGCTGGCTTGTTGGTCTTGAAAGACAAAACATAGGAAAGAGCGCTGGAATTAGTGCCCATGT
The DNA here is from genome assembly GCA_045599405.1 of Anaeroplasmataceae bacterium. Taxonomy (GTDB): domain Bacteria; phylum Bacillota_I; class Bacilli_A; order Acholeplasmatales; family Anaeroplasmataceae; genus UBA3206. The sequence continues at coordinate 36,891 of JAZRVY010000122.1, read as the reverse complement.
GCTAGTTAGTATTGCGGCTTGTGCAATAGCTATATTACAGGTATATATTAATGATAAGAATGATAGAAGTGATGGACAAAGAATTATAGCTCAGGTTGTAACTGGCCTTGGATTTTTAGGTGCTGGAGTTATTATTAAATCAAATAAGACTGTAAAGGGTCTTACAACAGCAGCTACTATATGGTCAACAGCTATGATGGGTATTGTAATTGGTATGGGATACTGGGCTCTTGGAGTTTCTCTTGGAGTATTTATAGTAGCATTTATGTATTTAAGAGATGCGTTTAGACATATTAATCCTTTTAAGTCTCATAGAGAAATAGAAGAGATTCACGAAGAAAATAGCAGTAAGGAAATAGATCAATAATGAATAATAGCATATGTGCAATAGCTACTCCATATGGTATGGGAGCTATTAGTGTAATAAGATGTAGTGGAGATAATTCAATAGAGTTAGTTAATAATATCTTTAAGGGTAAGGATTTAACTAAGGTAGAGGCTAATACGATTAATTATGGATATATTATTAATAATAATGAAATAATTGATGAGGTTATGGTATCTGTATTTCACGCTCCAAAAAGCTTTACAGGAGAGAATAGTATAGAAATATCATGTCATGGTGGTATTTATATTACTAATAAGGTTCTTGAGACTCTTTTAATAAGTGGATTTGAGCTAGCACAGCCTGGAGAGTTTTCAAAAAGAGCCTTTTTGAATAAGAGAATAGATTTAACTCAGGCTGAGGCCATTATGGATTTAATATCATCTGATAATAAAATAGCTCATAAATCAGCTATTAATTCATTAAGAAAATCAACTAGAAATTTAGTTGATTCCTTGAGAGAGGAAATACTAGATATAGTAGCTAAGATAGAGGTTAATATTGATTATCCTGAATATGATGATGCTATAGTAATGACAAATGAGATTATTAGACCTATGCTAGACAAGGTCATTGATAGATTAGATAGGGTAATAGAGAAATCATATATATCCAAGATGGCTATTGGTGGTATTAAAACAGCTATTATAGGTAGACCTAATGTTGGAAAGAGTAGTCTTTTAAATATGCTGCTAGAGGAGGATAAGGCTATTGTTACTAATGTAGAGGGTACTACAAGAGATTTTGTTGAGGGTAGATTATCACTTGGTAATGTTAGCTTAAATTTAATAGATACCGCAGGTATTAGAGAAAGTAAGGATATAGTAGAGCAAATTGGTATAGAAAAATCAAAGAGGCTAATAGATGAGGCTGAGCTAATATTATTAGTATTAGATAGCTCAAGTGAGCTAAATGATATTGATAAGGAACTACTATCATTAACAAATAATAAAAATAGAATTATTATAGCTAATAAGTCTGATTTAAATAATAAGCTAGATATAGATAATGTTGTCTATATATCAGCCTTAAATCATACAGGTATAGAGGATCTTGAAAATAGAATACTTAATATAACAAAGCTTAATGAATTTAATGTAAATGATGGTAATTATATGTCAAATGCTAGACATATCGCATTACTTAAAAATTCAAAGGAATCATTATTAAATGCGAGAGTAGCATGCGACAATGGCCTAGAGGTTGATATGATAGAGCTAGATATTAAGGAGGCTTGGATGACTCTGGGTGAAATTACTGGAAATACTAATCCAGATGAGCTAATAAATAACCTATTTTCTAAGTTTTGTTTAGGAAAATAACGGTTCAATAATACACGTAGTGTATCGTATAAAAAATAGGGTTTGTTTTTTATTGACAAGCCCTATTTTAAAGTATAAAATATATAGCGTAAGGGAAAAAGTTGGATGATTTTCTCTCCCCACTCTTTATGATTTCATCTAAACTAACCCTTTATATCCTGCAAACTTTTTTTATCGCAGGTCAAAAAATAAACTAACTTAGTAAGAAAGGTTTCTTCCCTCAATCATTACCTAGCTTACATTATAAGTTAGTCTTTTTTTTTGCATAAAAAAAATGATATAATAATTATGTTTGAGGTGGATATATGAGCAGTTTATTATTTACATGTAATGCAGTGCTACCTATTATTTTATGTATAGTAGTAGGATATGCGATTAAGCATTTAAAGTTATTTCCAGATGATTTTTGGTCTAAATTAAATAAGCTATGCTTTAGAGTTTTACTACCTGTATTATTATTTAAAAATATATATGATATAGAGAGTATTAGTAAGCTAGGCGAGCAATGGAAGGTTTTAATATTTGGAGCAATTGCGATTGCTGTTGTATTCTTTATAGGATTATTAGTTGTTATATTTAGTGTTAAGGATTCAAAGCAAAAGGGTGTAGTATTACAATGTATATTTAGATCTAATTTTGCTATTATAGGAATTGGATTAATAGAGCTTTTAGCTACAGGTGATATAGCTACAGAGGCAAAGGGTGTTGGTGCTGTGCTATCAGCTATATCAATTCCGCTTTTTAATATACTTGCGATTATATCATTATCTATCTTTGTTAAAAATGAGGATGGAAGTAAGATAAGCCCTAAGGAAATATTTATTAAGATTTGTAAGAATCCATTAATTATAGGAGTACTTACAGGTATATTGTTCCTAATTATTAGATTAGCTATTCCAACTACAAATATTAATGGAGTAGAGATAGCTAAGTTTACTATTAGATATTTCAATAAGCCTGGTGATAAGGATACATTTATATATACAACTATAAAGTGGCTAGCACAGGCTTCATCTCCAGTAGCTTTAATAGCTCTTGGAGGAGGATTTACATTCAGCGCTGTAGCTAGATTAAAGTGGCAAATTATTCTTGGAACTGCGTTTAGAATTTTAATAGTTCCAGTAGTTTGCTTAAGCGTTGGATATTTACTTGGATTTAGAAGCCTTGAGTTCCCAGCTTTAATTGCGTTATTTGGTACTCCGGTTGCAGTATCAAGTGCACCTATGTCAGCAGAAATGGATAATGATGCTGAGCTAGCAGGACAGCTAGTTGTGTGGACATCGTTAATGAGTATATTTACTTTATTTGGTATAATATTTACTTGTTCAATGATAGGTATATTTTAATATATAAAAGAGATGAAGAAAAAAACTTCATCTTTTTTTAATTTTTAGTTACATTTAAAATTTAGTTAATCCATATATATAGTGTAGCAAAAAGCTACTAGTTAATTTGTTTTTATATTATACCTCCTTAGGGTTACATAAATTAAAAATGTAATCCATATATATAGTGCAGCTCCTAGAGGGCTGTGCTATATATAAAATTATTTTTAAAAATTTAGTTACATTGTATATAAATGTATCCAATATATTAATTGTAATGACAAGGAAAAGTCTTTAAAACCGTATGTATGATGCTGGTTTGGTTATTCCAGCTTGTTTATCATTACCTCCTTTCTATTGATTTATTATTTTACAAAAAATAACCTAAGAGGGAAACTTATTAAACCATATCAAATCTTTCTTTATATACCATAAGAGGCTATAGATTTTTAATATTACTATAGCCTTGATTGGGTATAAAAAATCCAATTCATTAAGAATTGTTAATATAGATGGCTATATAAGCTTTACACGAGTCATTAAGTTATTAAGAATAGCTGCAATGCTATCTGGCTCACTGATAATTAAATATTATTAATAAAGATTATAATTTACCCAAGTGAAGAGGACTTGCAATCCTGCTTGGACATTGTCCGTAATCCTAGTGCGTTTGATTTAGGCGATAGCCTTTATTGGAGGTGTAATACCGAACTATAAGCATAGCAAAGGAGAGGTACGCTAGTAGAAACTACTAGTAGGTTGGATGGTGGTGCACATTATATATCTTACTAAACCGGATTTCTCATTGATTGACAAATATAACGGCCAAAGTGGAAGTTATCAGATAAACTAGCTGATTGCAAAGCAAAGTAAATGTCTGAATTGCTAAAGTGTTAATTTTGTGGTGAAGCTATAGTAATATAGCTATAAGATGAGTTTTATCCCCAAGTAGCCTAATTCCACATAAAACGTAATCAAAAATATATTTGTAGAAATCTAAATTTTACATGTTTTGATCTGAACGCAAGGTGAAAGGTGTGGGTATCATTCCCGTCAGTGCTCGACCAGGGTAAGAAGCTTAAGAGTCGCAATCTTAGGCTCAGACTTATTCTCACTGTAGGTAAATAAGTAATTTATATAATTTTGTAGGGCGAAGGCTCAAATTATGATTTTTATTAATAATCATTTATTAAGGGTATATTGTTATATACCTTTTTTAATTAGATAGAGTAGTATATAATTATCTTAAAAAATGGTTATATTTTAATCAGTCGATAGTTATAATTTTAAAATTGCATAATTAAAATGTAATTCTTAAGTTTGAAATTATGTGATTATAATGCGAAAAGATTTTTTTGTAGTGAAAATTCATTACATTTTATTTTGTAAAAAGAGGTGTAAATATGAAGCAAAAGATAGTTTTAAAGGATCAAAATGGCAATGTTATAAAGGAGGGAACTATAACCCAAAGAAATACACTTCATTTTGAGGTTCAAAAAAAGACAAGAGCTACTGTTGTACAAAGTAAAAAGTACTATAAAAGAAGTAGAGATAAAAGGGTTAAAAACCAGGAAATCGACCACAATTAGTGGTCTTTTTTAATTGTTTATATATAAAATAATATTTTATACTTTAAAATATATCGGTTTTTCGGTATAATATTACTATTAGTGAAGGAGTGAATAAAATGAACGCAATTTTATCAGTTTTAGGAAAGGATTCAGTTGGTATTTTATCTTTAGTATCATCTGAATGTTCAAAATATAATGCAAACATTACTGAGGTTACTCAATCTATTATCGGTGAGTACTTCGCAATGTTCATGGTTTGTGATGTAAAGGATTTAAATGTAAAGTTTAATGAATTCGTTGATAATATGAAGGCTGCAGGAGAAAGCAAGAATCTTGAGATTCATGTTATGCACGAGGATATCTTTAACGCAATGCACAAAATCTAAGGAGAAATACCATGTTTACAAATAAGGAAATATTAGAAACAATAGAAATGATTAAGAATCAAAATCTAGATATAAGAACTATCACTATGGGTATTTCTTTAATAGATTGTATGGATTCTGATATAGATAAGTCTTGTGAGAAGGTTTATAACAAAATTTATAATAAGGCAAAGAACCTTGTTGCTGTTGGTGAAGAGATTTCAAAGACTTATGGAATTCCAATTATCAATAAGAGAATTTCAGTTACACCTATTTCAATGCTAGTTGGTGTATCTGGAGGAGATCCTGTTAAGTATGCAAAGACATTAGACAAGGTTGCAAAGGCTATCGGAGTTAACTTTGTTGGTGGATATAGTGCACTTGTACAAAAGGGATTCTCTGCAGGAGATAAGGAATTAATTGAATCAATTCCAAGAGCACTTGCTGAAACTGATATTGTATGTTCATCAGTTAATGTAGGATCTACTAAGGCTGGACTTAATCTTGATGCAATTAAGATGATGGGTAAGGCTGTTAGAGAGGCTGCTGAATTAACTAAGGATAATCAATGTATCGGAGCTGGAAAGCTTGTAGTATTCTGTAATGCTGTTGATGATAATCCATTCATGGCAGGAGCATTCCACGGAGTTGGAGAGGCTGACTGTGTAATTAATGTTGGAGTATCTGGACCAGGAGTTGTTAGAGAGGCTATTAAGAATGCACCAGAAAATGCTACAATCGCTGAAATTGCTGACACAATTAAAAAGACAGCATTCAAGATTACAAGAATGGGTCAATTAGTTGGTAGTGTTGCATCACAAAAGCTTGGAGTTGAGTTTGGTATTGTTGACCTAAGCTTAGCACCAACACCAGCTGTTGGAGATTCTGTTGCACACATCCTTGAGGAAATTGGATTAGAGCAATGTGGAGGAGTAGGAACAACTGCTTGTCTTGCAATGCTTAATGATGCCGTTAAGAAGGGTGGAGTTATGGCTTGTAACCGCGTAGGTGGATTATCAGGAGCTTTCATCCCAGTTTCTGAGGATGCAGGTATGATTGATGCCGCTAGAAGCGGAATGCTATGTATTGAAAAGCTAGAGGCTATGACTGCTGTATGTTCAGTAGGATTAGATATGATTGTTATTCCTGGAGATACAACTCCAGAGGTAATTTCTGGTATCATTGCAGATGAAGCTGCAATTGGTATGGTTAACTCAAAGACTACTGCAGTAAGAGTTATTCCTGCAATTGGTCTTAAGGATGATGAGGAGCTTAATTTTGGTGGACTATTAGGATATGGTCCAATTATGAAGGTTAAGCCAGGTAAGCCAGATAAGTTCATCAACCGTGGTGGACAAATCCCAGCACCTCTACAAAGTTTAAAGAACTAAAAAAATTAAGGCTTCATCATAGAAGCCTTTAAGTTTTAAGGAGATTTAAAATGTTAGATATTAAGTTTATTAGAGAAAATCCTGAAATAGTAAAGGAAAATATTAAAAAGAAGTTCCAAGATGAGAAGCTTCCATTAGTTGATGATGTTATTGAATTAGATAAGGAAATTAGAGCCTTAAAGCTAGAAGGAGATAATCTTCGTGCATCTCGTAATTCACTTAGCCAACAAATTGGAGCTATGATGAGAGAAAAGAAGATTGCTGAGGCTAATGAGATTAAGGCTACAGTATCTAAGAATAATGAAAGAATTGCTGAAATTGACAAAAAGCTAGAAGAGCTTGAGCCAGAAATGACAAAGAAGATGATGGTTATTCCAAACATTCTTGACGCATCAGTTCCTGTTGGAAAGGATGATTCAGAGAATGTTGAAAATGAAAAGTTTGGAGAGCCAGTTGTACCTTCATTTGAAATTCCATATCATGCAGATATTATTGCAAGATTTAATGGACTTGATAAGGATGCATCAGGAAGAACATCTGGAAATGGATTCTATTATTTAATGGGAGATATTGCTAGACTTCATTCAGCAATGCTATCTTACGCAAGAGATTTTATGATTAATAAGGGATTCACATATTGCATTCCACCATTTATGATTCGTTCAGATGTAGTTAATGGTGTTATGTCATTTGCTGAAATGGAAAATATGATGTATAAGATTGAAGGAGAGGATTTATATTTAATCGGAACTTCAGAGCATTCAATGATTGGTAGATTTAAGGGTCAAATTGTTAAAGAGGCTGAATTACCAATTACATTAACATCATATTCACCTTGCTTCCGTAAGGAGGTTGGAGCTCATGGTATTGAGGAAAGAGGTATCTATAGAGTTCATCAATTTGAAAAGCAAGAAATGATCGTGCTTTGTAAGCCAGAGGATTCAATGGAGTGGTACAACAAGATGTGGCAATATACTGTAGAGTTCTTTAGAAGTCTAGATGTACCTGTAAGAACTTTAGAGTGCTGCTCAGGAGATTTAGCTGACCTTAAGGTTAAGTCATGCGACGTTGAGGCTTGGTCTCCAAGACAACAAAAGTACTTTGAGGTTGGATCATGCTCTACATTAGGTGATGCACAAGCTAGAAGACTTGGAATCAGAACTAAGGGAGAAAATGGAACTTACCTTGTTCATACCTTAAATAACACAGTACTTGCTACTCCACGTGGACTTATTGCTGTTATTGAAAATAACTTAAATGAAGATGGAAGCTTAAATGTTCCAGCTGCATTACAACCATATATGGGTGGAGCTACAAAGCTTACTCCAAAGAAGTAATAATTAAGGGTTTAGAAAAATATTTCTAGACCCTTTATAATTTGTAATAAAAAAGGACCATGAGGTCCTTTAATTATTTATATAATCTATGTGCATAATGAAGTGGTTCAGTAGTAGTATCAATTTTTAATTTCTTAAATACTGTACTATCTACATCTGCCATAATAACACTAGAGTGTGCTTGGCATCCCTTTAAATTCTTTAATTCATTATATGCTTTCTTAGCGTCGTTACTATGTGATGCTTCAATCGCAAGAGCGATTAATACCTCATCAGCATGTAATCTAGGGTTATGATTTCCAAGCTCTGTAATCTTAAGCTTAGATATAGGCTCAATTACACTAGGTGAAATTAATAATACAGAATCATCAATTCCTGCTAGATGCTTAAGTGAATTAAGAAGTAATGTTGCAGGTGCTGATAATAGAGGTGTTGCCTTACCTGTTATAATATCACCATTTTCAAGCTCTATAGCCATTGCAACATCATTAACCTCTGCAGCCTTATCATTTGCAGCCTTAACTACCTTTCTATCATCAACAGATATATTTAATTGATTCATGATTAATTCAATCTTATCAATTGCATTTTGTGTAACCTTACCATTTCTTAAATCAACCTTAGTGTTAAGGTATCTACGAATGATTTCGTTTTTAGAAGCTTCACATGCCGCCTCATCATCACAAATTGCAAATCCTGCCATATTAACTCCCATATCTGTTGGTGAGTTATATGGGGAATCTCCATATATCTTAGTAAACATAGACTTAAGTACAGGGAAGATTTCAACATCTCTGTTGTAATTAACAGTAGTCTTTCCATAAGCCTCAAGATGCCATGGGTCAATCATGTTAACATCATTTAAGTCAGCAGTAGCAGCCTCATATGCAAGGTTAACTGGGTGCTTTAGAGGTATAGACCAAATAGGGAATGTTTCATATTTAGCATATCCAGCCTTAATACCACGCTTATTCTCATGATATAGCTGAGATAAGCAAGTTGCAAACTTTCCTGATCCTGGACCTGGAGCTGTAATAACAATTATTGGCTTAGAAGTTTCAATATAATCATTCTTTCCAAATCCCTCTTCAGAAATAATTGTGTTAACATCGTGTGGATATCCAGAAATTTCATAATGTAAGTATGTCTTAATACCTAGGTTATTAAGCTTTTTCTTGAATGTTTCAACTTGTGGCACAGATTGATATTGTGTAATACATACACTTCCAACATATAATCCAGAAGATCTAAATGCATCAATTAATCTTAGTACCTCTGAATCATAAGTGATACCAATATCATTTCTCATTTTATTCTTTTGAATATCCTTAGCGTTGATTGCAATAACAACCTCAACCTTTTCCTTAATTGTAAGTAGCATTCTTAGCTTTGAGTCAGGTAGGAACCCTGGTAAAACTCTTGATGCGTGATAGTCATCAAATAGCTTTCCACCAAATTCTATATAAAGCTTATCACCAAATTGGTTAACTCGTTTTAGAATGTTTTCAGATTGTAATTTTAAATATTTGTCATTATCAAAAGCAATTCTCATAATATGCCTCCTCATAATAATATAATTTTATTGTATAAAATAAGTATTAAATTATATAGATTTAGTGCTATAATTTTTATGGTGATTAATATGTCAAAGGTATATGATAATGTAGCTCAAATAGTTGGTAATACACCAATGCTTAAGCTAAATAATTTTAATAATACAAACGCAAATATTTTTGCAAAGCTAGAATATTTAAATCCAGCTGGATCTGTAAAGGATAGAGTAGCTAAGGAAATAATTTTAGATGGAATTAATAAAGGTATAATTAATAAGGATACAATCATATATGAGCCTACAAGTGGTAATACTGGTATTGGACTTGCTGCAATAGGAGCTTCGCTTGGATTAAAGGTAGTTATTATATTGCCAGATACTATGAGTGTTGAGAGAAGAAATTTAATTAAGGCCTATGGTGCGAGCTTAGTTTTAACAGAAGGAGCTCTTGGTATGAAGGGTGCGATAGATAAAGCTGAAGCTCTACATAAGGAAAATCCTAACAGCATAATTGCAGGACAATTTGTTAATCCTGTTAATCCTCAGGCTCACTACAATACTACAGCACCTGAAATATATAATGATTTAGATGGTAATATTGATATATTTGTTGCTGGTATTGGTACTGGTGGTACTATAACTGGTGTTGCTAAGTATTTAAAGGAAAAGAATCCTAATGTTATGATTGTTGGAGTTGAGCCACAATCATCACCTTTAATTACAAAGGGAGTTGCTGGAGCTCATAAGCTACAGGGAATAGGAGCTAATTTCATTCCTGAAATATTAGATTTATCTTTAGTTGATGAAATAATAGCTATATCAAATGAGGATGCCTATAATACAGGAAGAGAAATAGCTAAAAAGGAAGGAATTTTAGTAGGTATATCTGCAGGTGCAGCATTATATGCAGCTACTATCTTGGGTAATAGAAAAGAAAATAATAATAAAAACATAGTTGTGTTATTGCCGGATACTGGTGATAGATATTTATCTGTAGAGGGGTATTTAGATTAATATGAAATTAATGAAAATTGGTGGGTGCCTTATTGCACTAGGATTTATAGGATTTGCTATTGGAGGATTTGTAGCTGTATCAACTGGTTATATTTTTCTTCCATTTATGTTCTTTGCAATTTGTTTTATTGGAATGATATGTTGTGCGGTTGGAGGATTTAAACAAGTTTCAAATGAATTTCAAGAAAGCCAAAAGCTAAAAAAACAGAATAAAGGAGATAATGAATCTAGTGATTCAGTTGCAAGTTCACTGAATAAGCTAGGTAATGAGATATCACAGGCTGCAAATGCGGGTGTTAGAAAATTTAAAAGATGGCTTAATAGTGATGCTAAGGAAGCCCCAACTAAATGCCCTAACTGTAATGCTAATTTAGATCAAAAGGAAGAATATGTTATTTGCTCTTATTGTGGATTTAAAAAGAAGCTATATTAATTTAATAGGTGATTATTATGATTAAAATATTATTTGTATGTCATGGGAATATATGTAGAAGTCCAATGGCAGAATATATTATGAAGGATTTATGTAAAAATGATAAGGATATTTACATAGAATCTAGAGCTACCTCATTTGAAGAGATAGGTAATGATATTTATCCTCCTGCTAAGAGGGTTCTTAATAAAAATAATATTTCATATGATATACATTATGCTACTCATTTAGAGCTAGCTGATTGCAATTCATATGATTATTTAATAGGTATGGATAGTGCTAATATTAGAAATATGAAATATATAGCAGGGGAAGCTAATTATAATAAGATATATAAGCTACTTTCGTTTAATAATGAGAATAGAGATGTATCTGATCCTTGGTATACTGATAATTTTGATAAGGCTTTTAATGATATTTATAATGGATGCTTAGGATTATATAGGTTCATAAAAGAAAAAGTGTAATATCTGTTGGTTGAGATATTACACTTTATTTTTTATAGCATTATGTTTAAATCATCATCGTCTTCAGGAACTAAATCTAATTCAACTGCCACATCGAATAATACATCATTTACTCCGTAATATTCATCAAACATTGAGTTAGTTAAATCCGATAAAACTCCAAACATTTCATCTGGAGCTTCCAAATGAGCTTCAATATATTTTAGTACGCTAGTTTCAAAATCAGCTAGCTTTTTTTTATCATTTGTATGATCATCTTCAAGATTATCTAATTCTCTTTGAAAGTCATTAGTATATATTAATAGATTAATAGTCTTAGATATTTTATCAAGCTCTTGGATATTTCCATTAAAATTCTTTTCTAGAATTATTGAAATAGTTTCAAAGTGCTCATGAAGATAATTAAATGCAGAAGAGAAGATAACCTCCTCAACTGAATCTAATTCATGATGCTTATTAACATTTAAATCATAGAAGTAGTCAGCAATGATAAGCACATGTGGAAATCTTCTTATGATATTGCTTTTAAGCTTAATTAATGTATTGATTAAATTATAGTTTTCAAATTTCCAATTTGTATAATCTGAAATGATATCCATAATTCACCTATTATCTAGTCTTCATTTGTGGGAATAGGATTACATCTCTAATTGATTGAGACTCTGTTAAGAAGATAACAAGTCTATCAACTCCGATTCCAATTCCTCCACAAGGAGCCATACCATACTCTAGAGCCTCTACGAAATCAGTATCCATTTCGTTGGCTTCAGCATTTCCAGCTTCCTTTTCCTTTAATTGCTCAATGAATCTTTCCTTTTGATCGATTGGGTCATTTAGCTCTGTATAAGCGTTTGCGAATTCCTTACCACCGATAAATAGCTCAAAGCGTTGTACAAATCTTGGGTCTTGTGGATCCTTTTTTGTAAGTGGTGATATCTCAATTGGATGTCCACATAGGAATGTTGGTTGAACTAATGTTTTTTCACCATATTCCTCGAAGAATGCATTGATGATATGTCCTACTGAAATGAAGTGAGGCTCAACTGGAACATTATGCTTTTTAGCAAGCTCCTTTGCCTCTTCAAATGTGTAGTTATTGTTTTTGAAGTCTACACCAGTTTGCTCTTTAATAAGATCACACATAGTTACAACTCTAAATGGTTTAGCAATGTCAATCTTATCTCCTTCAGGATTGAATGGATTAACAAATTCTGTCTTTCCAATTACCTTAGTAGCACAATGTCTAATTACACCTTCACAAATTCTCATCATGCTAGATAGGTCTCCGAATGCCTCATAAAGCTCTACAGTAGTAAATTCAGGATTGTGAGTCTTGTCCATTCCTTCATTTCTAAAGATACGCCCAATTTCATATACTCTTTCAAGTCCACCTACTACAAGTCTCTTTAGATGTAGCTCTGTAGCTATACGTAAGTAGAAGTCGGCATCAAGTGCGTTATGGTGAGTGATAAATGGTCTAGCTGAAGCTCCACCTTGAATATTTTGAAGTACTGGAGTATCAACCTCGATGAATCCCTCTCCATCAAAGAATTCTTGCATAGCACGAATAATTTGTGGTCTTTGAATAGCAACTCTCTTAGCCTCGTCATTCATAATTAAATCTAGATATCTACGTCTATATCTTTCCTCAAGGTCTGTTAAACCATGGAACTTTTCTGGAAGTGGTCTTAAAGCCTTAACTAGGTGAGTATACTTCTCACACTTAATTGTTATAGCTCCAGTTTGAGTTAGCATAATCTTTCCTTCAACTCCTACGATATCTCCGATATCTGCAAGCTTGAATAGGTCATATTGCTCTTGTCCAACATCGTTAATTGAAATATAAACCTGTTGCTTACCCTTTTTATCTTGTAGTGAGAAGAAGCTAGCCTTTCCCATTCTACGAACAAACATAATTCTTCCTGCGATTGATACGCTAATATTCATAGCGTCGATCTTTTCATGAAGCTCGTTCATATATGCCTTATGCTCTTCTGATTTATCTGTAGTATCAATCTCAGTTACTCCAAGGCTCTTTAAAATTTCTTGTCCCTTAGCTTGGATATCTGCTGACCAATCTGCTTGGTTATATGCTTGTCCAAATGGATCGATACCTAATTCTCTATACTTTTCTAGTTTAGAGCGTCTTACTATTTCTTGTTCTGATAATTTCTCTGCCATATTAATAGCCTCCTAACAAATACAAAATATTATATCATAATATAACACTTAAAATCAAATATAATATTTCATTGATTTTTATGGCTATTAGGTATAAAATTAACTATGTTAAAGGAATGGTGAAATTATGTCATTATTATCTAAAGAGAACGTTGGAAAAGAAAATAAAGGTAGTGCTCTTACAATTGGTAAGGAGGCACGTGAGGCTAAGGCTATAAATAAAGAGGTAATTGATTCTACAATTGGTATGCTATTTGATGAGGATGGAAAATTCTATGCATTCCCAATGGTTGAAAAGATTATGAATGATTTAACAGCTAGAGAGAAGTTTGGATATCCTGCAACTGCTGGAGATGCAAAATTCCACAATGCTATTAAGTCATGGGTTTTTAGAGATTATAAGGATGAGATTGAATCTAAGATGAATGTTAGAGTAGTAGCTTCTCCAGGTGGAACTGGAGCTATAGCTTCAACTGTTCAAAACTATTTATCAGCAGGTGATTCATTATTAGTTCCTAATTACATGTGGACTAACTATACTCAAATTGCTAGACAAGCTCAATGTGGACATACAACATATAATATGTTCAATGCTGAAGGAAGCTTTGATTTAGATGATTTAAGAAATAAGTGCTATGAGCTTAAAAAGAAGCAAGGAAGAATTGTATGTATTATTAATGACCCTTGTCAAAATCCTACAGGATACTCTATGAAGTATGAGGAGTGGATTTCTGTAGTAACTATGATTAATGATATTTCTAGAGATGGAACACCATTTATCTTAATTTATGATATGGCTTATATCGATTATGATAGAAGAGGATTTGATGCATCTAGAAAGAATATTCAATTATTCACTAACCTAAATGAAAGTGCAATGGCTGTTCTTGCATTCTCAGGATCTAAGACATTAGGATTATATGGACTTCGTATTGGTGCTCAAATTTGTGTTACTAAGAATGAGGAATACGCAAGGGAATTCTTCTCAGCTTGTGAATATACAGGACGTGGAATTTGGTCTGGATCTTCAACATTAGGTATGAATATTATTAGTGAGGTATTAACTAATCATAAGGAAGCATTTGAGGTTGAATTAAAGAAGGCTTCAGATTTACTTGTAAATAGAGCTAATACATTCATCCAAGAGGCAAAGAAGAATGGAGTTAAGTCTTTACCATATGAGTGTGGATTCTTTGTTACTATTCCATGTGAAAATCCAAAGGCTATTTTTGAAGAGCTTAAGAGAAGAAATGTATATATTATTCCAATGAGCAATGCGATAAGAGTTACATTATCTGCAATTTCAACTAAGGAAATTATTAAGTTAGTTCAAATTTTAAAGGATGTACTTGCATAATTGATTAAAGCTACCCATTAGGGTGGCTTTTTTAATTATTTATAGTAATTAGTATGTGCGTATGTGCTGTAAAGCGCTTTATAAAGAAATTTTTTTATAGAATTATTAGTTTAGTTGTGGTAAAATATCATTATGAATAAAACAACCCATTCTTTTTATGGGTTTATAAATGAAATAATTATTAATGGCCATAATGATTATTTTGATAGTTGTTATTCACAACGAGAGGTATCATCAATTTTATTGATGGTGTTTTCACTTACATTAAAACGGGCCTAGTATACCGTTTTTTTTAATCGGAAGGGAATGTTTAACATGACTGATTTAGAGATTGCACAAAGTGCACAAATGGACAAGATTACTGATATTGCTGCAAAGCTAAATATTAGTGATGATGATCTAGAGCTTTATGGAAAATATAAGGCTAAGGTATCATTAGATGTATTAAATAAGTCTAATAAGAATGGTAAGGTTATTTTAGTTACAGCTATTAACCCAACACCAGCTGGTGAAGGAAAATCAACCACAACTATTGGTTTAGCTGATGCACTTAATAAGGTTGGTAAATCATGTGTAGCAGCAATTAGAGAGCCATCTTTTGGTCCAGTTCTTGGAGTAAAGGGTGGAGCTGCAGGTGGAGGATATGCTCAAGTAGTTCCTATGGAGGATATTAACCTACACTTCACAGGTGATATTCACGCTATTACAACTGCAAATAACGCTATATCTGCAATTATTGATAACCATTTACAACAAGGAAATTTACTTGGAATTGATCCAAGAAGAATTATCTGGAAGAGAGTTCTTGATATGAACGATAGAGCACTTAGAAATGTTACTATCGGACTTGGGGGACCAACAAATGGTGTTCCTAGAGAGGATCATTTTGATATCACTGTTGCAAGTGAAATTATGGCATTATTATGCCTTGCAACCTCACTTGAGGATTTCAAGGAAAGATTACAAAAAATTGTTGTAGCTTATAAGTATGATAAGTCACCAGTTACTGTAGGTGATTTAGGATGTGCTGGAGCTATTACTATGATTATGAAGGATGCTATTAAGCCTAATTTAGTTCAAACATTAGAGCATACACCAGTATTTATTCATGGTGGTCCATTTGCAAATATCGCACATGGATGCAATAGTGCTATTGCAACAAAGATGGCTATGAAGCTTGCTGATTATGTTGTTACTGAAGCTGGATTTGGTGCTGACCTTGGAGCTGAAAAGTTCTTTGATATTAAGTGCCGTAAGACAGGTATTAAGCCTAGCTGTGTTGTTATCGTTGCAACTATTAGAGCACTTAAGATGCATGGTGGTGTAGATAAGAAGGATCTAGGTACAGAAAATGTTGAAGCATTACTAAAGGGTATGGAAAACTTAGAAAAGCATATTGAAAATGTTAAGAAGTTCAACCTTCCATATGTAGTAGCTATTAATAAATTCATCACAGATACTGATGCTGAGGTTAAGGCTTTAGCTGATTGGGCTGAAAAGAACGGTCATGCAGTTAGTCTTTCCGAGGTATGGGGTAAGGGAAGTGAAGGAGGAATCGATTTGGCAAATAAGGTTATTGACCAAATTGCTAATAACGATGGTGCTAACACATTTGAATTCCTATATGATGAAAATGATACTATTAAAAATAAGATTACAAAAATCTGTAAGGAGATTTATGGAGCTGATTCAGTTGAATTCCAATCAACAGCTCTAAATCAAATTAAGACTTTTGAGGCTAACGGATGGGATAAGCTTCCTATTTGTATGGCAAAGACACAATATAGCTTCTCAGATAATCCTAAGCTTTTAGGTAGACCATCTGGATTCTCAATTAGCATTAGAGAATTCAAGCCATCTATCGGAGCTGGATTTATTGTAGCTTTAACTGGTGATGTAATGACAATGCCAGGATTACCTAAAGAGCCAGCAGCATTAAAGATGGATGTTGTTGATGGTAAGGTAATTGGATTATTCTAGGAATTGTAAAGGAGATTAATATTATGGAATATGTAACAGGAAAAAGACAAGTTGTTTTAAACTTTTCAGAGAAGTTTTGCGAAACTGAAATTGAAATTTTAAATTCAGCTTGCTTCAAGGAAGTATACGGAAGATACATTAAGCATTTATTTGATACAGAGAATCAAGCATTCTTACCAGTATTATCTGTATTCCCAAAGAAGAAGGTAGTAGATCAAACTATCGATTTATTTAAGCTATTATTAAGCTTTAACTTAGATGAAATTGCAGAGATGAATCCATTCTATGCAAGTGCATTATCTATGAAGGAAGCTTTATATGATATGGTTCAAAATTTCTATGATTACTGGCGTCGTTTAGAAAGATATGCTACTGTAACTACTAGAAATGTTAAGGACGGAGTTGAATCAACTTCATTCGTTGAGGCTCAAAGTAAGTTCAACAATGTAGTACTTTCTACATATAGAACTATCTCTGAAACTCTATTTGGAGCTAAGTTCCCAATTTATAGACAATTACCAGCTGGAGTTAACGCTGCATTATTACTTTCTAAGAATGAGTGGATGGACAAAAATTCTCCTTATTCATTCCTAGCAAAGAGCTATGCAATCGAGCAAATCGTTATTAGACCTCCATTCATTTCATATTCAGAAAAGAATAAGAGAACTGGTACTTATCCAGAAGCTAAGACTAATCCAATGGATAAGATTAGATCTAATTATAATCCAAAGGATTTCTATTGCTATGCAGCAATGGTAGGATCATCTTTAGCTTATGTATATTTCCATAGAGATTTCATGGCTCATGGTATTACAATTGGAAACCTATTTGAGTTCGTTCCAATGTCTAAGTGTGTTGGAAAGAAGCCAGATTTATTATATGTATTTGGTGCTGATTATGAGGTTGAAAACAAGAAGACTGATGGATCAGAATTCTTCTATGATAAGGAAAATGATATCTATGTAGCTATCGCTCCAAATTGGAAGGAAGTAGACTACTTCGGATATATGAAGAAAATGCTATTAACTTTATATAATACAAAGATGATTGACAATGGATTCCTACCAATTCACGGTGCATGTGTACACATCACAATGAAGAATGGAACAACAAAGAATGTTGTAATTATGGGAGATAGTGGAGCTGGAAAGTCTGAATCATTAGAGGCTCTTGCAGAGTGTGCAGGAGATAACATTTCTGCTCAATTAACTATTTTTGATGATATGGGAACATTCAAGGTTGAAAATGGTAAGGTTATAGCTTATGGTACTGAAATTGGTGCATTCGTTCGTACAGATGATATGGGTGCTGGATATGCATATCGTGAGATGGATAGAGCTATTTTCATGAATCCAGATAAGCAAAATTCAAGATTAGTAGTACCAGTTGCTACATATCCTCAAATTATGAAGGGATATGAGGTGGATATGTACCTATATGCTAATAACTATGATGAGGTTGATGGAAACGCAATCGAATTCTATAATAACGCTGATGAAGCTAAGAAGATTTTTATCCGTGGAGCTCGTAGAGCTAAGGGAACTACTCAAGAAACAGGTATGACAGAGTCATTCTTTGCTAACCCATTTGGACCAGTTCAAAGAGAAGAGCAAACTAGAGTAATTATTGATAAGACATTCGAAGCTTTATTCAAGGCAGGAGTTAAGGTTGGAAACTTACATACTCAACTTGCCGTTCCTGGTAAGGAGCATGAAGGACCAGCAGCTGCTGCAAAGAAGCTATTTGAATTATTAGAGCAATAATAAAAAATAATCACAGTCTTAGGGCTGTGATTTTTTCTTTTAGTGAAGACAAAAAAGGCTGCCTCATCTGAGACAGTCTTTCTTATTACTTAGCCATATATTCCTTATAACCGATAGCTTCGATTTTTTCCTTTTTAGCCATAACTCCAGCCTTAAGCTTTTCCTTATATGCCTTGATTTTTTCAAGTAATTCAGGATTTTCTCCAGCTAAAATCTTAGCAGCAAGGATTCCAGCGTTTTGTCCTCCATTGATAGCTACTGTAGCTACTGGAATTCCACCTGGCATTTGAACGATTGAATATAATGAATCAACTCCGTTTAATGTCTTTGTGAAAATTGGAACTCCGATTACTGGAAGTGGGTAAATTGCAGCTACCATTCCTGGTAGGTGAGCAGCTCCACCAGCACCAGCAATTACAACCTTAACTCCGCGAGACTCTAGGTTGTTTGCATAATCGAAGAATACATCTGGCATTCTATGAGCTGAAATGATTGTCATTTCATAATCAATACCAAATTCCTCTAAAACTTGAGCAGCCTTGCTCATGATTTCTAAATCTGAGTCACTACCCATCACAATACTAACTTTTGCCATATTATTAAATCTCCTTATAATATATTTTATATATTAATTTTAGCAATCTGTAAAAAAATAGTCAAGATATTAAAGGACTTTAATTTATAATTAAATTGTTTACTCAATAGTAAATTTGTGCTAAAATAATAATAAGACTTTTATATAAACAAATAATCTATGATTATTTTGAAAAATCTAACTAAAAAATTTAAAAAATAAGGAGAATAACATGAGCAATTATAGAATTTATGTTGAAAAATTACCACAATTCCAAGTTGAAGCAAAGAGTCTTCAAAGTGAGTTCAATTTAAACCTAGGATTAAACTTAAAGAATCTAAGATACATTAATGTTTATGATTTAAATGGATTTAGTGCAGAGCTACTTGAAAAGACTAAGTATAGAGTATTTGGAGAAATTGTTACTGATAAGGTGTCAGATCAATTAGATTTACAAGGAAAGAAGTATATTGCAGTTGAGTTCTTACCTGGACAATTTGATCAACGTGCATCATCAGCAGTTGATTGCGTTAAGCTAGTAGATCCAAATGCAGATATTATTATCAAGAGTTCTAAGATTGTTATTCTTGATGACAATACAACAGATGAAGAAATTGAAAAGATTAAGAAATACTTCATTAATGCTGTTGAATCTCGTGAAAAGGATTTATCCGAATTATCATTTGAAGAAAATGTAGAGATTAAGCCAGTTCCTGTTCTTGAGGGATTAACTAAGATGGTAAGAACTGATTATAAGGAATTTATTAAGGCTTACGGACTTGCAATGAATGAGGATGACCTTGATTGTGTTGTTGAATACTTCAAGGCTGAGGGTAGAGATCCATATGAAACTGAATTAAGAATTCTAGATACATATTGGTCAGATCACTGCCGTCATACAACATTTGGAACAGTTTTACAAAAGATTACTATTGATGAGTCATTTATTAAGGCTGAATTAGAGGATTCACTAGATTTATTCTACAAGATGAAAAGTGAGCTAGGAAGAGATGCTAAGGATGTATGCTTAATGGAAATGGCAACAATCGGAGCTAGATATTTAAAGAAGACTGGTTATCTAGAGGACCTAGAGCAATCAGAAGAAAATAATGCTTGTTCAATTTATGTTGATGTTCCAGTAGATGGAAAGGTTGAGAAGTGGTTATTACAATTCAAGAATGAAACTCATAATCACCCAACAGAAATTGAACCATTCGGAGGAGCAAGTACATGTCTAGGAGGAGCAATTAGAGATCCTCTATCAGGACGTGCGTATGTATATCAAGCTATGCGTGTTACTGGAGCTGGAAATATTTATGCAGATGTTAAGGATACAATTCCAGGAAAGCTTCCACAACGTATTATTTCAGCAAAGGCTGCAGCAGGATATTCATCATATGGAAACCAAATTGGTCTTGCAACTACACACGTTAGAGAAATTTATCATGACGGATATACAGCTAAGAGACTAGAGGTTGGAGCTGTAGTTGGAGCTTCAAAGGCTTCGGATGTTAGACGTGATTCTCCAGCACCTGGAGATATCGTGCTTATGTTTGGTGGACGTACAGGACGTGATGGAATTGGAGGAGCTACAGGTTCTTCTAAGACACATAATGTTAAGTCTATTGAAACATGCTCATCAGAGGTACAAAAGGGAAATGCACCTGAGGAAAGAAAGATTCAACACTTATTTAGAAATCCAAATGTTACTAAGCTAATTAAGAAGTCAAATGACTTTGGAGCTGGAGGAGTTTCAGTAGCTATCGGAGAGCTAGCTGATGGACTTGAAATATTCCTAGATAGAGTTCCTGTTAAGTATAAGGGATTAAATCCAACAGAATTAGCTATTTCAGAGTCACAAGAGCGTATGAGCGTTGTTGTTGATCCTAAGGACAAGGATGAATTTGTTAAGTATTGTGCAATGGAAAATATTGAAATTACTCACATTGCAAATGTTACAGAGGAAAAGAGACTTGTAATGTACTACAAGGGACAAAAGTATGTAGACATTGCTCGTTCATTCATTGACAGTGCAGGAGCTAAGCACTATACAAATGCCAATATTCAAGCAGTTGAAAATGTAAATCCATTTACAAGAAATGTAGAGGGAACAACATTAGAAGAGAAGATTTTAAATAATCTACAAGATAATAACGTTGTAAGCCAAAAGGGACTTATTGAAATGTTTGATGCTACAATCGGACGTTCAACAGTATTAATGCCATTTGGAGGAAAGTATCAAAGAACTGAAACTCAAGTATCTGTTCAAAAGCTTCCAGTATTAAATGGATATACTGATTTAGCTTCAATTATGGGATTTGGATACAATCCATTCCTATCATCTTGGTCTCCATACCACGGATCACAATATGCAGTTATTGAAGCGTGTGCTAAGGTAGTTGCTGCTGGTGCTAGATATGACAAGATGAGATTTAGCTATCAAGAGTATTTTGAAAAGATGGTAAGTGATAATGCATGGGGTAAGCCACTTGCAGCATTACTTGGAGCTATTAAGATTCAAAATGACCTAAAGCTACCTTCAATTGGTGGTAAGGACTCAATGAGTGGAACATTTGATAATTTAAATGTACCACCTATGTTAATGGCATTTGGTATTACAACAGTAGATGCTAATACAGTAATTTCTCCAGAATTTAAGAATGCTGGAAATCCAATTTACTTAATTAAGCATACACCACTTGCTAACTACAATCCTAACATTGATATGATTAAGGCTAACTTTGATTTAGTAAGCTCAGAGATTGAAAAGAAAAATATCGTTTCTGCTTATGCAATCACAAATGGTGGAGCTTGTGAGGCTCTTGCAAAGATGAGCTTTGGTAATAAGGTTGGAGCTAAGGTAAATATCACAGAGTTAGATTTATTTGATTACAGCTATGGATCATTCATAGTTGAGGCTACATCTGAAATTAAGAATGCTAATGCAATTCTAATTGGACATACAAGTCTAGACTCAAGCCTAGAAATTAATGGTACAGTATTATCAAATGACCAATTATTTGAAGCAAATGCTAATAAGTTTGCAAAGATTTATAAGGATACAGTAGAAAATAACGCTACAGTATATTCTGAGGTTTCAGCTAATACTAACCAAATTACATATAATGGAGATAAGATTGAAAATCCAGTAGTATTTATTCCTGTGTTCCCAGGAACAAACTGTGATTATGATTCGGCTAAGGCATTCCGTAAGGCTGGAGCTGTTGTTAATACAATGGTATTTAGAAACTTAACTAGCAAGGATGTACTTGATTCTATTAAGGAAATGGCACAAAATATCGATAATGCTAATATCCTAATGCTAGCTGGAGGATTCTCAGCAGGAGATGAACCAGATGGAAGTGCTAAGTTTATTGCAAATACATTAAACAATGAGCTAGTTATGAATGCTATCCATAGATTAATTGATCGTGGAGGACTAATCCTTGGTATTTGTAATGGATTCCAAGCATTAGTTAAGTCTGGATTATTACCATATGGTAGACTTGGAATGGTAACTGAAGAGTCTCCAACATTATTCAGAAATGATATTAATAGACATATATCTCAAATGGTTACAACAAGAGTTTCTACAGTTGCATCTCCTTGGCTAAAGGGATTTAAGATTGGAGATACTCATACAATTGCAATGAGCCATGGAGAAGGTAAGTTTGTTGTAAGTGAGAGCTTTGCAAAGGAATTATTTAAGAAGGGACAAGTTGCATTCCAATATGTAGATGAGGATAATAACATCACAGCAGCTAGTCCACAAAATCCAAATGGTTCAAGCTATGCAATTGAAGGAATCATTTCAGAGAATGGACAAATCCTTGGTAAGATGGGACATACTGAGAGATATGAAGGAAATATCTTTAAGAATATTGTAGGAAACAAGGAACAACAATTATTTGAAAATGCTGTTAAGTATTTCAGAAAAGAAAACTAATTAATAAATTACAATACGGTATCACTTGAGATTGGGTGATACCCGTATTGCTATTAAAATATAGTGAAAAAATCACTAATTAGACCATAAAAAATTATTGTATTTATAGGAGGAATTATTATGGGATCAAAGGCATATGCAGCAGGTGGAGTAGATCTAGAAGCTGGTTATGAAGCAGTAAGAAGATACAAGAAGCATGTAGCTTCAACTAACAGAGTTGGTTGTGTATCTAATATCGGATCATTCGGAGGAATGTTCGATTTATCAATTTTAAATTATAAGGAGCCAATGCTAGTATCTGGTACAGATGGTGTTGGTACAAAGCTAAAGTTAGCATTCGAAATGGACAAGCATGATACTATTGGTATTGATGCAGTAGCTATGTGTGTTAATGACGTACTTGCTCAAGGAGCTGAACCATTATTCTTCCTTGATTACGTTGCAACAGGACATGCTGATCCAGTTAAGCTAGAAAAGATTGTTAAGGGTGTTGCTGATGGATGTATCCAAGCAGGATGCGCTCTTATCGGTGGAGAGACAGCGGAAATGCCAGGTATGTATACAGATGGTGAATATGACATCGCTGGATATACTACTGGAGTTGTTGAAAAGAGCAAGCTTATTGATGGAACTAAGGTTAAGGTGGGAGATACATTAGTTGGTATCGCTTCTTCAGGAGTTCACTCAAATGGATTCTCTCTTGTTAGAAAAATTATTGCTGATAATAAGATTGATTTACATTCGTATAGTGAAGAACTTGGTGGAGTAGTTGGAGAGGTATTCTTAACACCTACTAGAATTTATTGTAAGCAAGTTAAGGATGTACTTGAAAATGTTGATGTACATGCTGTTGCTCATATCACTGGTGGAGGATTTGATGAGAATATCCCACGTATCCTTACTCCAGAGATGGGACTTGATATTGTTGAAGGATCTTGGCCAATTTTACCAGTATTCCAATTCCTAGAGAAGTATGGAAAGGTTGACCATAGAGAAATGTTTAACGTTTATAACATGGGAATTGGTATGATTCTTGCTGTTGAAAACCAAGAGGATGCTAAGAAGGCTATCGAAATTCTAGCTAAGCACGGAGATAAGGCTTATGTAATTGGAAAGATTACAGATAAGGCTGGTAAAGTGGAGATTCATAAGTAATGAAAAAGCTAGCAGTATTTGCAAGTGGTAGCGGAACTAACTTTGAGGCTATCGTTTGTGCGTGTGAAAATAAGCTAATAGATGCAGAGGTTAGTATTCTTGTCTGTGATAAAAAGGATGCATACGTTTTAGAACGTGCTAAAAATCACGGAGTTAAAACTTTTGTATTTACTGCAAAGGATTATCCTTCTAAGGAAGCATTTGAAACTGAAATAGTTAATGAGCTTAAGGCTTTAGATATTGATTTAATATGTCTTGCTGGATATATGAGATATATTGGAACAGTATTATTAGATAATTATGAAGGAAAGATGATAAATATACATCCAGCATTATTACCATCATTTAAGGGTGCTCATGGTATTCATGATGCATTTGAATATGGTGTGAAGATGTTTGGAGTTACTGTTCACTTCGTTGATAGTGGAGTAGACAGTGGAAAGATTATTATGCAACGTGGATTCGAATATTATGGAAATGACGTTGATGAGGTAGAGGCACGTATTCATGAAATTGAGCACGAGCTATACCCAGAAGCAATAAATAAATTATTAAAGGAGCAAATGTAATGAAAAGAGCATTAGTAAGTGTTACAGATAAGACTGGTGTAGTTGATTTCTGTAAGGGTCTAGAGGAGCTTGGATATGAAATCGTATCTACAGGTGGAACTAAAAAGGTTTTACTTGAGGCTGGAGTAAAGGCTATTGATATTAGTGATGTAACAGGATTCCCTGAAATTTTAGATGGTAGAGTAAAGACTCTTCATCCAAAGGTACACGGAGGATTATTAGCTGTTAGAGATTTAGATAGCCATGTTGCTCAAGTTAAGGAGCATGAAATTGAGTATATTGATTTAGTATGCGTTAATTTATATGCATTCAAGAAGACAGTTGAAAGAGGAGCCTCATTTGAAGAAACAATCGAGAACATCGATATTGGTGGACCATCTATGCTTCGTTCAGCTGCAAAGAATCATAAGTTTGTTACAGTAGTATCTGATATTGCTGATTATGATCAAGTATTAGCTGAAATTAGAGCTAATGGAGATACAACATATGAAACTAGATTAAAACTAGCTGCAAAGGTTTATACTCTAACTGCTGAGTATGATACTATGATTGCATCTTATATGAGAGAAAAGGCTGGATTATCAGAAAAGCTATTTGTTGAGGCAGATATTGAGCAAAGCTTAAGATATGGTGAAAATCCACATCAAGCTGCTAAATTCTATGCAACTGATAAGACTTTACCTTATTCACTTGCAAATGCTAAGCAAATTCAAGGTAAGGAGCTATCTTATAATAATATACAAGATGCAAATGCTGCACTTAACATTGTAAGAGAATTTGGAGATATTCCATTTGCTATGGGACTTAAGCATATGAATCCATGTGGAGCTGCTATTGGTAAGGATTTAAAGGAAGCATGGCTAAAGGCTTATGACTCTGACCCAGTATCAATCTTTGGAGGAATTGTTGCTACTAACCAAATTATTGATGAGGAGGCTGCTAACCTTATTAAGTTTGTACACGGAGATAAGGCTAACGGATCTATTTTCCTTGAGCTTATTTTAGCTCCAGGATTTACAGAGGGAGCTTTAGAGGCATTCTCTAAGCGTCCAGATTTAAGAGTTATTGAATATAAGCTTGGTAAATATCCAACAACAAAGCAAATTGTATCAGTTAACGGTGGATTATTAGTTCAAGATTTAGATGTTGAGACTAAGACTGTCACTGCAGATATGGCAGTAACTAACTGTAAGCCAACTGAACAACAATTATCTGATATGAATTTTGGATGGAAGATTGTTAAGCACGTTAAGTCAAATGCAATCGTTGTTGTTAAGGATGGAACTACTTGTGGAGTAGGAGCTGGACAAATGAATCGTGTAGGAGCTGCTAAGATTGCAATCGAGGAAGCTCATTCAAGAGGAATTAAGGATGGATTAGTATTAGCTTCTGATGCATTCTTCCCATTCGCAGATACTTTAGAGTATGGAATTGCAAATGGAGTTGTTGCAGTTGTTCAACCAGGTGGATCTAAGAGAGATCAAGATTCAATTGATTTAGCTAATGAAAAGGGTGTTCCAATGACATTCACTGGAATGCGTCATTTCAAGCATTAATTTAAAGGAGAAAATTTATGAAGGTATTAGTTATCGGAAGCGGTGGACGTGAGCACGCTATCGTTGATGCAGTAAAAAAGAGTACAAAGGTATCTAAGATTTATGCAGCACCAGGAAATGCAGGAATTGCACAATTAGCTGAGTGCGTCGCAATTAAGGATACAGATGTTGTAGCTTTAGTAGATTTTGCAAAGAAGAATTGTATCGATTTAGTAGTAGTAGGACCAGAGGTATCCCTTGCTGCAGGAGTTGTTGATGAAATGACTAAGGCAGGAATTAAGGCCTTTGGACCAACTAAGGCTGCTGCTCAAATTGAAAGCTCAAAGGAATTTGCAAAAGATTTAATGAAAAAATATAATATTCCAACAGCTGCTTATGCCGTTTTTGATGACTACGAGAAGGCATGTGCTTATGTTAAGGAGCATGGTCTACCTTTAGTTTTAAAATATGATGGTTTAGCTGCTGGTAAGGGAGTTGTTATTCCTGAAACTATGGATGAGGCTATCACTACATTACATGATATGCTAGTAGATGATAAGTTTGGTTCAGCATCAGTAGTTATTGAGGATTTCCTTGAAGGACCTGAATTCTCATTTATGTGCTTTGTATCTAATGAGGATGTATATAGAATGGAAATCTCTCAAGACCATAAGAGAGCATATGATGGAGACTTAGGACCTAATACAGGTGGAATGGGAGCTTATTCACCAGTTCCTTGTGTTAATGATGAGGATTTAGATTATGCATACGATAACATCATGGTGCCAATGGCTAAGGCTATGGTTAAGGAAGGATGTCCATTTAAGGGTGTTCTTTATGGTGGTCTTATGAAGACTAAGAATGGTGTTAAGGTAATTGAGTTTAATTCAAGATTTGGAGACCCTGAAACAGAGGTTGTATTACCAAGACTTGAAAGTGACATCATTGATATATTCTTAGGAATTATCGATGGAAAGAAGGATATTGAAATTAATTGGAGTAAGGATCCAACTCTTGGAATTGTACTTGCTTCAAAGGGATATCCAATGGATTACAAAAAGGGATTTGTAATTGAAAATTTAGGCAAGGTTGATGCTAAGGTTTACCATATGGGTACTAAGTTAGATGAGAATGGAAACTATGTAACTAATGGTGGTCGTGTACTTTTCGTAGTTGCTTCTGGTAAGACAATTAGAGAAGCAAAGGATAAAGCATTAGCTGAGGTTCAAAAGATTAAGTGCGATAATTTATTCTATCGTAAGGATATTGGACATAGAGCACTTGATTAATTTGTGAGGTGTAGATTATGGCTATAGTTATTAGTGGTAAGGAATTATCACAAGAATTAAAGCTTCAAATGGCAAATGATGTAAAAGAATATGCAAAAGCATATCCTAGAATACCCCATTTAGCTGTTATCATTGTAGGAGATGATCCAGGAAGCGTATCATATGTTAAGGGAAAGGAAAAGGCTTGTAATGAGGTAGGTATTAAAAATACTACTATTAGATTAGATGATAAGGTAAGCCAAAAGACAGTCCTTGAGCTAATTAGCTCCTTAAATGATGATCCTACAGTAGATGGTATTTTAGTACAATTACCATTACCAAAGAGATTTGATGAGGCTAAGGTTATATCAAGCGTAAGAGCTGATAAGGATGTTGATGGATTCCATCCATTTAATGTAGCTGGATTATATACTAAGAAGCCTTGTATTTTACCTTGTACTCCAAAAGGAATTATGGAGATATTAAAGAGTCAAAATATAGAGCTTAAGGGTAAGAAGGCAGTTGTTATGGGAAGAAGTAACATTGTTGGAATGCCTATTACTAAATTATTAATTGATGCAGACGCAACAGTAACTGTTGTTCATACTAAGACTAAGAATGCTCAAGAAATTACAAAGGATGCTGATATTTTAATTGTTGCAATTGGAAAACCAAATGTAGTAACAGCAGACTATGTAAAAGAGGGAGCAGTTGTTATCGATGTTGGTGTTAACAGAAACCCTGAGAATGGAAAGCTATGCGGAGACGTTAAGTTTGACGATGTTGAACCCAAGTGCTCATACATAACTAAGGTTCCAGGTGGAGTTGGACCAATGACTATTTGTTGTTTAATGCAAAATACAATCCAAGCTTTCTTAAAGCATATGGAAATAAAGGAGGAAGAATAATATGATAGAGCGTTATAGCAGAAAGTGTATGCGTGACATTTGGACTGAGGAAGCAAAGTTCAATGCATACCTAAAGGTAGAAATCTCTAATGCAAAGGCATGGAGTAAGCTAGGTGTAGTACCTGAGGAGGATCTACCAAAGTTAGATAAGGCTACATTCACTGTAGATCGTATCAAGGAAATTGAAGAGGTAACTAAGCATGACGTAGTAGCTTTCACTCGTGCAGTTGGTGAATCTCTTGGAGAAGAAAAGAAGTGGATTCATTATGGACTTACTTCAACAGATGTTGTAGATACAGCTAATGGATACCTTTTAAAGCAAGCTAATACAATTCTAAGAAAAGACATTGTAGACATTATGAATGTAATTAAGAAGAGAGCTCTTGAATTCAAGAATACTCCTTGCATCGGTAGAACTCATGGTATGCATGCTGATGTAACTTCATTTGGTTTAAAGTGGGCTTTATGGTATGAGGATATGGTTAGATGCTTAGAAAGATTTGACTATGCATGCCAAGAGGTACAAACAGGTAAGCTTTCTGGTGCTGTTGGTAACTTTGCTAATATCCCACCACAAATTGAGGAATATGTATGTGCTGATTTAGGAATTAATTATGCTAAGATCTCTACACAAGTATTACAAAGAGATAGACATGCTCACTATATGGCATGCTTAGCATTAGTAGCTTCAGAGCTAGAAAAGATGGCACTAGAGGTAAGAAACCTTTCTCGTCAAGAGGTTAAGGAAACTGAAGAGTTCTTTAACAAGGGACAAAAGGGATCTTCTGCAATGCCACATAAGAGAAATCCAATTTCTTCAGAAAACATCTGTGGATGTGCTCGTGTTATGAGAGGATATATGGATACATTCTATCAAAACATCGCATTATGGCATGAAAGAGATATCTCTCACTCAGCTACTGAGAGAATCATTTTACCAGATGCTACAGCACTTCTAGATTATATGCTAAATAGATTTAAGGGAATTTTAGAGAATTTAACTGTATTCCCACAAAAGATGATTGATGATATCTATTTAACTAAGGGAGTAATTTTTGCTCAAAGAGTATTATATAAGCTAATTGAAAAGGGATTTGTACGTGAGAAGGCTTATGACACTGTACAACCTATCGCAATGAAGGCTCTAAATGAGGGTAAACAATATCAAGACTTATTAAAGGAAGACCCAACAGTTAATCAATTTTTAACTAATGAAGAGATTGACAGTTGCTTCACTTTGGAGTATTATATGCAAAACGTTGATTATATATACAAGAGAATCGGATTATTGGAGGACTAAAAATGGCAAACTTTAATGAAATTAGAACTGGTTTAACTTATGATGATGTATTACTTGTTCCTCAAAAGAGTGAAGTAGTACCTGCACAAGTAAGCTTAAAGACAAAATTAACTAAGAATATTGAATTAAATATTCCAATTGTATCTGCTGCAATGGATACAGTAACAGAGGCTAATTTAGCAATTGCTATTGCACGTGAGGGTGGACTTGGATTTATCCACAAGAACATGTCAATTGCTGATCAAGCTCGTCAAGTAGAATTAGTAAAGAGAAATGAAAGTGGAATTATCACTAAGCCTATTACACTTAAGGGTGATAACACAACTCTTGAAGCATATGATGTATTAAACCAATACAACATTTCATCATTACCAATCGTTGATGATGAGAACAGATTAATGGGAATTATCACTCATAGAGATTTAAAGTATTTAACTCCTGATGAGACACCACTTAAGAATGTAATGACAACTAAGGTTATTACTGCACCTGAAGGAACTTCATTAGATAAGGCTAAGGATATCTTATTTGAAAATAAGATTGAAAAGCTTCCTATCGTTGGTAAGGATAATAAGCTAATGGGATTAATCACTATTAAGGATATTGATAGTGCTCAAAATTATCCAAATGCATGTAAGGATGCTAAGGGTAGACTTCGTTGTGGAGCTGCTGTTGGTGTTGGTGCTGATATGATGCAACGTGTTGAGGCTTTAGTTGAGGCTGGTGTTGACGTTATTACTGTAGATAGCGCACACGGACATTCAAAGAACATTATTGAAGCAGTTAAGAATATTAGAGCTGCTTTCCCTAACCTAGATTTAGTTGCTGGAAACATCGTTACTCCAGAAGCTGCTAAAGCTTTAATTGATGCTGGTGTTAATACTGTTAAGGTTGGTATTGGACCAGGAAGTATTTGTACAACAAGAGTTGTAGCTGGTGTTGGTGTACCTCAAGTTACAGCTGTAAATGATGTATGTGAGTTTGTAAAGAAGTATAGCCCAGAAACTTGCGTTATCGCTGATGGAGGATTAAAGTTCTCTGGAGATATCGTTAAGGCTATTGGTGCTGGTGCTGACTGCGTAATGCTAGGATCATTACTAGCAGGATGCTCTGAATCTCCAGGAGATGAGGTAGTATTCCAAGGACGTAGATATAAGGTATATGTAGGAATGGGATCTCTTGCTGCAATGAAGAGAGGATCTGCTGACCGTTATTTCCAATCTAAGACTACAACAGCTAAGAAGCTAGTTCCAGAAGGAATTGAAGGACGTGTAGCTTATAAGGGTGCATTAAGCGATACTATCTACCAATTATGTGGAGGTATCAAGTCGGGAATGGGATACTGTGGTACTCAAACTGTTGCTGAATTAAAGGAAAATGCTGTATTCATTAGAATTACTAATGCCGGATTAAAGGAATCACATCCTCATGATGTTGATATTACAGTAGAGGCTCCAAACTATACTAAGTAATTAAACAGGAGGTTGCGTTATGCAATATGAGAAGGTACTAGTCTTAGATTTTGGTGGACAATACAACCAATTAATCGCAAGACGTGTAAGAGAATGTAATGTATATTGTGAGGTTCATCCTTACAATATGCCAATAGAAAAAATCCGTGAATTTAATCCAAAGGGAATTATTTTTACAGGAGGACCAAATAGCGTATTTGGAGATGATTCTCCAAAAATCGCTAAGGAAATCTTTGATTTAGGATATCCAATTTTAGGAATTTGCTATGGATGCCAATATACAGCATATACTCTTGGAGGAAATGTAGAAACAGCTCCAACAAGTGAATATGGAAAGACTGTAACTAATGTTAATACAAATAGCTTACTATTTAAGAATGTAAGCCCTGAAACAGTAGTTTGGATGAGCCATACTGATTATGTATCAAAGGTACCTGCAGGATTTACAGTTACAGGTAAGACTGAAAAGTGTCCTGTTGCTGCGATGGAGAATGCAGATAAGAAGATTTATGCAGTACAATTCCACCCAGAGGTTATGCACTCTGTAGAAGGAATGACAATGCTAAAGAACTTCGTATATGAGGTTTGTGGATGCGTTGGAGACTGGAAGATGAGTGACTTCACAAAGCAAACAATTGAGGCTCTAAGAACTAAGATTGGTACAGGTAAGGTACTTTGTGCTCTATCTGGAGGAGTAGACTCTTCAGTTGCTGCAGTATTATTATCAAAAGCTGTTGGTAAGCAATTAACATGTGTATTTGTTGACCAAGGATTATTACGTAAGAATGAAGGAGATGAGGTAGAGGCTGTATTTGGACCTAACGGACCATATAACCTTAACTTTATCCGTGTAAATGCACAAGAAAGATTCTATAAGAAGCTTGAGGGTGTTGAAGAACCAGAACGTAAGAGAAAGATTATCGGTGAGGAATTCATCCGTGTTTTCGAAGAGGAAGCAAAGAAGATTGGTGCAGTTGATTTCCTAGTTCAAGGAACAATTTATCCAGACGTTATTGAGTCAGGACTTGGAAAGAGTGCTGTAATTAAGTCACACCATAATGTAGGTGGACTACCTTCAGTAGTTAACTTCAAGGAAATTGTTGAGCCTCTTAGATTATTATTTAAGGACGAGGTTAGAAAGGTAGGATTAGAGCTTGGAATTCCTGAGTATTTAGTATATCGTCAACCATTCCCAGGTCCAGGTTTAGGAATTAGAATCATTGGTGAGGTTACGGCTGAAAAGGTTAAGATTGTACAAGATGCTGATGCTATCTTCCGTGAAGAGGTTGCAAAGCATGGTGTAGATAAGGCTTGTAATCTAGGACAATACTTCGTAGCATTATCAAATATGAGAAGCGTAGGAGTAATGGGAGATTTCAGAACATATGATTATGCATGTGTAATTCGCGCTGTTCAAACATCAGATTTTATGACTGCTGACTGGGCACGTATTCCATATGATGTAATTGATATTATTTCAAGAAGAATTGTTAATGAGGTTAGAGGAGTTAATAGAGTACTTCTAGATTGTACATCTAAGCCACCTGCAACAATAGAATTGGAGTAACATGAAAAAGCAAGATATAAAAGAGAATGGATATTATTTCAGACTTATAATAATATATGCAATTATTTTAGGAATTGTATATAGCTTTTGGATGTATAAGACTGGATTACCAATTTGGAGCTATGTTCTTGTAGGAGTATTATTCCTGCTTGGTGGAATTGGTTTGGCATTCTTATATGTACAAAGAAAGGCTTCAAAGAAGGCTAAAGAAGAGGCTATTGAGCCTAAGCAATCACAAGAAGCTGAAACATCAACTGAAAATAACTAAAAATTAGCGGTGCTTATGTATCGCTTTTTTTGTTTAATTTGAATAATTATTAAAATATTGTATAATAAAAATACTGAAAATTTTTAAAAGTTCCAATAAAAATTTAAAGTAATTTGTTGTAAAGGTGGAATGAGAATGAGTTTAGATGAATATATAGACGAATTTAGAACATGTAACTATGCTCATTTTAATGAATTCTATGATGCAACAAAAAAGACAGTATTCTTTGCTGTTGCTGCAATCATCAAGGACAGATCAATCATAGATGATTTAATGCAGGATACATATATTAAGTTTTTAGAAAATATTGATAAATACAAATCAAAAACTAATATAAATGCTTTTTTATCAACAATGGCTCATAATATAGCCATTAATTATTATAATAAGGAAAAGAGAATAGTACATGATGAGGTTTTAATGGATTTTATTCCGTCAAAAAATCCAGATGTATTAAATCAAATAGAAGCTATAGAAATGCTAAAGTGCTTAAATGACATTGAGAGGGAAATTGTTGTATTGCACGTAATAAATGAACTAAAATTCAAGGATATAGCTTCAATAGTAGATAAACCATTAGGTACAGTACTATGGATTTATAACAAAGCCTTAAAAACGCTTAAAAAGGAAGTGGGTGGTAACGATGAAGAATAACATTAAAGATTTATTAAAAGAAAAATCAAATAATGAAGAAATTAAAGATTTTAGCCAAGCTATTATCTCTAAGGTAGATACATCTAAGGTCGTTACTGAGCCTGTATTTGATTTTATGCCAAAGGCTAAAAAGTCTTGGTTTAAAAATCCAATTCCATACCTATCAGCTGCATGTGCTTGCTTACTTGCAGCAGTAGTTATTACTAATATTCCTTCACAATCTAATAATACAATAAATAACAGTGGTAGTGAATTAGATACAACTATAACATTATCTGAAGATTTGGTTACTGAAACATATGCATATCAGGTAAATTCACTTAGTAATATTGCTTCATATCTAGCTCCTAGCTCACTTTCTGCGATGTCATATAAGAACCTAACAGATGAGGAGAAGGATGTATTATCACTAGATTTAAGCTATTATAGCTATGATCTTGGTGAAATGATGGGATTTACTGAAATTCAGCATACATTATATAAGGTTGAAAACTATAAGTATGAATATAAGCTTATAATTGATAGACAAGCTCAAGGATCGGTAGTATTTTTCTATAATGAAAAGCTAGTTGGTACTAAGAATGAAGGTAAGGATAATTATAAGTGTGATACTGATATAACAGGAATTATTGAAACATATGGTATTACATACAATGTGACTGGATCTAAGCGCATTGAAGGCGATGGAACAGTATCATTTAAAATGAGAGTAGATTTACCAGCAGGCGCTGATTATCATTCAGTAGAGTTATCAATGAAGCTTACTAACGAAATTGATAAGATTACATATTCATTTATTAAAGATAGTTATGTAATTAAGAAGATTTATATTGAAAACAGACCTGATGTAAAGGTTGATTTCCAATTAAGCTTCCCAACTAATCCTGAATATAGAACTATTAAAATCGAATTTGAAAAGGAAGGAGATAATTTAATAGTAGGAAAGATTAAGGATAGCAATGGTGACTATGTAAGAATTATATACGTAAATGGTAGAGGAATTGCTAGCTACGGAAACTATAAAAACTAAAGAGGATTTAGGTCCTCTTTTCTTTTTGTATCAAAAATAATTAAAAATAATTTTTTTGTAAAAAGTATTGCAAAAGTAATAATTTAGGTGTAATATATAGCTGTGAGGTGATGTTATGGCTATAGAATGGTTTAGCGAAAAGGATAAGGATTTAATAGCTACAATTGCAAAAAGCAATATTACATTAAATAAGCCAGCTTGTGAATGCATACCTCTTGTATACAATGTTATGCTCGGTATTTCAAAGGAGGATAAGCTTGTATACATCAAATCATTAACAAAGGAAATGGTTTTAAGAGGGGATATAGAGGAATCTCATAGATACGGGATAACAATTAGAACAAGCTATGGTAGAATAAGTAATAAGGAGTTCATTAAAAGAATAGGTACAATAGTTAATAAAACATTTGATGAACCAGCAAAATATTTAATGAAATATGATGCTAAGGAGCAAATGCTAATTATTGATCTTAATAGGGAGGTATAAGATGTTTGATTTAGTATTAACTAGTGGTTGGAATCCTATATACATGGTATATATCTGGTTAGGAGTTGGTATTCTTGCATTTATCATAGAATATCTAACAAGTGATTTATCATCTATATGGGCTACAGCAGCTGCAATAATAGTAATGGTGATATCAATATTCGTACATATATATTGGTTACAAATTGTATTATTTATTGCAATTACATTAGTATTAGTTCTAGCAGCAAGGCCAGTTGCCAAAAAGTATTTTAAAACAAATACAATAAAAACTAATACCGATACACTTATTGGTAAGCATGCAGTAGTTATCAATGATATTACAGCTGACAATAAGGGTAGAGTAAAGGTTGAAGGTAAGGACTGGAGAGCGATATCATCTGATGGTAAGGATATTGCAGTAAACACAAATGTTGAAATTGTTGCCATCGAAGGAATTAAGCTTGTTGTTAAAGCTTTTGAGGAATAAAAAGGAGAGATACGAATATGTTATTAAGTTCAAATGTTAATTTAGGTGTAATTATTGCAATTGCAGTAGTTGTATTATTAGTATTAATTTTCTTAGGTAAGGGAGTTAAGGTTGTAAGACAAACAGAAAAGTTTATCATTGAAAGATTTGGAGCTTATCATAAGACACTTGATGTTGGTATTCACTTTATTTGGCCTATCATTGATAGAGTTGCAAAGAAGGTAAATATGAAAGAGCAAGTTAGAGATTACGATCCACAATCAGTAATCACTAAGGATAATGTAACAATGCAAATTGATACAGTTATATTCTTCCAAATTACAGATGCAAAGCTATATATTTATGGAGTTGAGAATCCATCAGCTGCTATTGAGAATTTATCTGCAACAACACTTCGTAATATTATCGGAGAGCTAGATTTAGATGAAACACTTACATCAAGAGATATTATCAATGTAAAGATGAGAGAAATTCTTGATGATGCTACTGATGCATGGGGAATTAAGGTAAATAGAGTAGAGGTTAAGAATATATTACCTCCTAAGGATATTAGAGATGCCATGGAAAAGCAAATGAGAGCTGAGCGTGAGCGTCGTGAAAAGATCCTTCAAGCAGAAGGAGAAAAGCAATCAAAGATTCTTCTTGCAGAAGGAGAAAAGCAATCAAAGATCCTTCAAGCAGAAGGAGAAAAGGAGCAAATGATTAAGCTTGCTCAAGGACGTGCAGAGGCAGTTAAGATTGAAAAGGAAGCAGAAGCTTTAGGTATTACATTAGTTAAGGAAGCAGGAGCTGACCAAGCTGTACTTGCTCTTAAGGGAATGGAAGCTCTAGCTAAGGTTGCTGATGGAAAGGCTACAAAGATTATTGTACCTTCTGAAATTCAAAATCTAACAGGAATTCTATCTGCAGCAAAGGCTACAGTAGAATCTGATAAGAAGGAAATTAAATAATAACAAGATAAGGTTGTCATATGGCAACCTTTTTTGAATTAAATATATATGATATAATAAGAGTATGAAACTCCATGGGAATATATTATACGAGGTGATTCATTAATGAAAAAAATATTGTCATTGATATTATTCTTGACTATGATATTTTCTTTTTCTTCCTGCAAGAAAAATAGGAATAAATTAAACGTTGAATTTTATGGTGTAGGTGAAGAATATTTATATGAGGATTTTTTAGAGAATAATAAAATTTCCTATGCTTTATATCGTATTGAAAAAGAAAATGGAGAATTTTT
>JAZRVY010000121.1:0-3049 GCA_045599405.1 Anaeroplasmataceae bacterium | reverse complement strand
TGCTTTTTAAATAAAGTAATTTTTTATTTTTTTCAGTTTTATTTATTTCCATTTCTATATAATCATGAAAATTTCTAAAACAAGCTTGCATTAAACTAAGCATTCTTTTTTTTATTAGTGTCTACTAAAGTGATACCACTTCACTCATTCTTTTTATTTTTATTCTTCTTTTTGATTATCACTAGATCCAAACACTTCATTTTCTGGTAGTGTTGGCTCTTCTGATACGGCCTCTTTAGCTTCATCAGATACAATAATCTTTTCTAAATCAGCATTTGGATTATTATAAAATTTAGTTTTAAATGATGTTTTTTCTATAACCTTATCAAATAGGATTAAAAATTGTGGTAATACAAATAAAATCATAAGTACTGATATAAAGCATCCTCTTGATAATAACAATCCTAAATCAGATACGATTTTAACTCTAGATACTAATCCTATTATTAATGTCGCAAGGACTAAAATAGATCCTGATGTAAATACAGTCATAAGACTGCTATTCATAGCTTTTCCCATCGCATTAACCTTATTCATAGTCTTACGATTTTCTATATAATGATTAGTAATTAAAATACCATAATCTATTGTAGCTCCCATTTGAACACACATTACAACTATATAACAAATAAAGAATATATCCTCTCCAAACATTGTAGAAAGTCCCATAGTAATCCAAATAGCACCTTGGATAAGTAATGTAAGCAATACTGGTACAAAATATCCCTTAAATGTTATTGCGATAATAACTAATATAGCTATAAATGATATTAAATTAACCTTAGTAATGTCCTTATTAAATACATCCTTAATTTGAGAATATACAAATGTTTCATTCACAACCTTTACATTATCAAAATTACTATAAATATAATCTGTCATTTCATTAATAGCCTTAAATGAATCATTACCAGATACTGGCATATTCATATTAAATATTACTCTATAATAATTATCACTTTCAAGTGAGGCATTAGCTTGTGCAATTAATCCTACATAAGTAGGTAATGATTCAGATAACTTTTGACCAATTGCCTGTCCATAGGCTACAACTGCATTTTTAGCTGAAGTTACTGCTGCTGCATAGAAGTTATAGCAATACCCTGTAGCTTGTGTTAAGGCTATCGCATTATCTCCCTTAAAGAATGGATAACCTGCCTCAAGCTCATCTTTATTTAGCTTTGTTAAGGCATTAGCTAATGATTCATATGTGCTCTTTTTAAGCTCTGTTTCTTCTGTTAGTGCTCCAGCCATATAATATGGTGCATATGTATCAACGATATTTTGATAGTATGAAACCTTTTCTGGATTAATTGTATAATCAGAATTTAATAATCCTAAGGCTATTGCCTGAGCTGTAGCGTTGTTCGCATCATTTTGAAGTGATTCACAATAATCTGTAATTGTTTGATTAACATCCACAGTGTTATTAGATAAGAATCCTATTAGTTCCTGTACAGTAGCTGTTTGCTTATTCATAGCCTCATATAGCTTACCAACCACTGTCTCAGGTAATCCAAACTTAGCTGAAATTTGAGCTGTTGTCATAGGAATATTTACTCCATATGTAGTTAATCCTTGCTCAGAGTTAATAATCTTGTTCCCAT
Organism: Anaeroplasmataceae bacterium; assembly: GCA_045599405.1. Lineage (GTDB taxonomy): Bacteria > Bacillota_I > Bacilli_A > Acholeplasmatales > Anaeroplasmataceae > UBA3206. The sequence continues at coordinate 1,442 of JAZRVY010000121.1, read as the reverse complement.
TATATTCATAACTCATAAGATAATTTCTTAGCTCTAGCTCCTTTTGATATGTATATGTATTCTTTGGTAATAATACTACTAATGTATTTTGGTTACCAAACACATCATTTATTTCCTTATTTTCTACATTTACTGTCGCATTCTTATCTGTAGATGCCTCAAGAACAAATGAATATTCACTCTTGAAATTAAATAAAGCTCCTACTGCAATAATAAGCACTGCAATTACAGGAATTAAATATTTAGTTCTCTTTTGGAAATCAGCAAATGTTGGAGCCTTACGATTATGCTTTTGGAATCTAGCAATTCTCTTTTCATTAGCCTTAATTAAAATTTCATCAATAGTCTTGTGCTTAGTTTTTTCTAATAATGGATCAAATATTAATAAAATACTTGGCATAAATAAGAATACTGAAAGTAAGCTTATTACAATTCCCTTAGCTAATACTAATCCAACATCAAATCCTATTGAGAATGACATAAACATTAGCGCAACAAGTCCCGCAACTGTTGTAATTGATGATGAGGATACTGGTGCTAGGCTTTTTGAAATAGCTGATGCCATAGCCTCCTTCTTGTCACTTGTTTGAGTCTTTTGCTCCTTATATGCATGTAATAATACAATTGCATAATCCATTGATAATGCTAATTGCATAACTGCTGCAATTGATTTTGTAATAAATGACATTTTATTACCAATATATGGAATATAATTTAATATTATATTACTTCCCATATTCATTAATATTGCAGATACTACTACAATCGCAAATACAAGTGGCTCAATCCATGATGATCCTACAATAGTTAATATGATTAGTACTATTACTGCTACTATCGCAAGGATTATAACCATATCCTTATCTAGAGAATTAGTTAAGAATTCAGTCTCAACAGCTCCACCATTATAGGATGTATTATATTCCTTTAATGTGTCTCTAATATTATCTAAGACAGCATATGTTTCAATATCATAATTACCTGTCTCTAAAAATACTTTATATAAAGCCTTAGATTCTCCATTAACATTCTTATAATATGATTCATCATTTGCATCAAATATTACAGATGCAACTCCATTTACCCCTTGAATCCTTGTGCTAATAGCTAATGCTGTATCAAAATCAACATTACTTACCATAACTTGGCATTGTCCTACACTACCAAATTCATCCTGCATAGTCTCTAAAGCTACAGAGCTTGTTGAGCTGCTATCAAGATATTGTGTCATATCATAATTAATATTTACTCTTGTCATTAAATAGCAAGATATACCAACTAGAACAAATAATAATCCTAATAATATATATCTAGCCTTAACAATTCCTTTTCCTAATTTTTTCATAATTAACAATCCCCTTTCTATAATTTTAATAATACAACTGTATCATCATCTTGACACGTGTATAATTTTAATGTATAATTTTATCAAAATCAATAAT
>JAZRVY010000120.1:0-3724 GCA_045599405.1 Anaeroplasmataceae bacterium | reverse complement strand
AAAACAGAAAGAAAAATAAAAAGGTTAAAGTTAGAAAAATTAACTTCTTTACTAGAAACTATCGAAACTACTATATTCCCATTGTAATAGTATGTGCAATAATAGAATTTATTATAGTATATGAATATAGTAAATATTTAAATAGCTTAATAATAATTACTGTAGCCATAGCTATTATCAATATTGTAGGTATCATAATATTAGATTTAATATTTACTAAGCTAAATAAGATTAAAACTCTATTAGAAACAGAGGCCACTCGTATAATGGAGATTAATTATATTGAAGAAAGGGATGACTCAAATGAAGTTTGACGACAAGCTACTAAAGGATTTTAAGAAGGATTTTGAAAATGAAATGAAATACCTAGAAAAGAAGTATGGGATTTCAATTACACTTGGAAGGATTGTAAATGATGATTCATTCTTTTCTGCTCGTTTAACAGCAGAGGATGCTCCTGAAAATTTAGATATGGATTTACCTGAAAGAGTATTAGCTTCTGAGGTTGAAGAAAAAATTGCTGCAATTAAAGCTGAGCTAGAGGCTGCAAAGGAAGCTATTGCTACAATGCCTGAACCAAAGACTGAACCTGAACCTGCCCAAGAGTCAGAGACAGTAGCTTCATCAGAACCAATCGCAGAGCCTGAATCTATCCCAGAACCAAAGAAGGATAAGAAGAAAAAGAAGCTTGATGAGATGGAGGATTCTGATTTAGAATCGCTTGATTTTGAAAATCTAGACTTTAGTGATATTGTTGTTGATGAGCCAAAGGATGAGGCTAAGTCAGATGACCTAGATATTAATTTAGATGATTTAAGCTTTGATGATGTAAAAGAAACTCCTTCTAAGCAGGATATTAATGATTTTGATAGCTTAGATTTAGATGACTTAAGCTTCGATGATGTTAAACAAGAGCCAAAAGAGAAACCAAAATCAGATGATTTAGATATCGATTTAGATGATTTAAGCTTTGATGATATTAAGGAAGAGCCTAAAAAAGAATCAAAATCAGATGATTTAGATATTGATTTAGATGATTTAAGCTTCGATGATATTAAGCAAGAGCCTAAAAAGGAATCAAAGTCAGAGGATTTGGACATTGATTTAAATGACTTAAGCTTCGATGACATTAAGGATGATATAAAAGAGGAAGCTAAAGAGGATGATTTAGACATAGATTTAGATGATTTAAGCTTCGATGATGTTAAAGAAGATTTTAAAGAGCTTGATTTATCATTTGATGATGTAAAGGAGCCACAAAATCAAGAATCAAACGATGATTTAGATGATTTAGACCTAGACTTTGAGGATGAAGAGGATGAGGATGAATCTGAGCCTACAAATATCTTTGAGGAAATGAGTAGAAAATCATCTCATAAGCATGAAACTACTACATATGAGGATATAGATGATTTACTTAGCGGTGGAAACCAATATGTATATAGCTTCATGGCTAAGCTAATTCAAGGAGAAGGATTAGTTCAAGACTTCTATACAGATGTTAAAAATGAATTATTAAGATATAAGGAAGTAAGAAGTAGATTATCATGGGAGGATGAAACATTCTCATATGGTAGTGATGTACTTGCAAAGGTAGAGGTTGAAGGAGATTTTATTAAGCTATACCTAGCTGCTGATCCTAATGAATTTAGAGAAACAAGATATACATTTAAGGATATGTCTTCAATTAAGAAATATATGTATACTCCATTAATGGTTACTATTAGAAAATACAAAGATGAGCAAGATGTATTTGATTTAATAGAAGAGGTTATGGAAATGTATGCAATTGAAAAGGGACCTCAAAAGTATGATGATTATCATTATGAATTTGAAACTAAAGAGGAGCTTATTGAAAGAGGACTTATCAAGAAAATGTAAATTGACAAACTATATATTAAATGATAGTATATAGATACATTTTTATATAGCTAAGAAAAGAAGAGATAAGTATGGAATTTATAGAGAGCTAGCGGTTGGTGTAAGCTAGTAAGGAAATCTTATTAAATGGTCTTTGAGCTTTTAGTGTAAATAGTTAGCACTAGCGTAATCTATGCGATAAATAGATAGAGGTAGAATTTAATTTCTACGAATTAAGGTGGTACCACGATAATCTCGTCCTTATATAGGGCGAGATTTTTTTATGTAAAAGGAGGAATATTATGCCAATATTAATACCTAAGGATATACCTGCATATAAAATATTAGAGGAAGAAAATATATTTGTTATGTCATTAGACAGAGCAGAATCTCAACAAATAAGACCTCTTGAGATTTTAATCTTAAATTTAATGCCAACAAAGATAGAAACAGAAACTCAATTATCTAGATTATTATCTAATACACCATTACAGGTTAAATTAACATTCCTAAAGACTGCATCATATAATCCAACACATGTTGCGGAAAGCCATTTAGAGAAATTCTATAAGACTTTAGATGAAATTAAGGACAAGACATATGATGGAATGATAATAACAGGAGCTCCAGTAGAAACACTTGCGTTTGAGGACGTTGAATACTGGAAGGAGCTTACAGAAATATTTGAATATGCAGAAGAGAATGTATTCTCTACTATGTATATTTGCTGGGGAGCTCAAGCAGCGCTTTATTATCATTATGGAATAAATAAGCATACCCTACCTGAAAAGCTATTTGGAGTATTCCCTCATAAGAAGATGGTAATGTTTGAAACATTATTAAATGGAATTGATGATATATTCTATGTTCCTCAATCAAGACATACTATGATTAAGGATGAGGAGTTACTTAATAATAAGGAGCTAGTAGTATTAGCTCAAAGCAAGGAAGCTGGAGCTACTATCATCAAATCAAAGGATAATAAGAAGCTATTTTTATTAGGACATCTAGAATATGATAAGTTTACTCTAGATAAGGAATATAAAAGAGATTTAGATAAGGGACTCCCTATAAAAGAGCCAAAGAACTATTATATTGATGGTGATGTTAATGTATTATGGAGAAGTACAGCCAACATACTATTCTATAATTGGTTAAATTATTATGTATATCAAGGAACTCCATATGAGTTTAAGGATATACGCAAAAAATACTAAAGCATATTTTCGTAATATGCTTTTTTATTTGTTTGGGGTATAATTAGAGTATATTTGGAAGTGGTACTATGAATATTAGCATTAAGACTATAATTAGTCATGGTGTTGTTTATGGAAAATGTGAATATTTAAACAGTATGACTCATTCCTATAGCCAATATACTAATAATAAGGATGAGGATATTGATAAATTTAATGCTGCAATAAAAAAGGCCTTATCGGATTTAGAGCTAATGAAGGATTCTCTAGATATAAATGATAAGGAATTTGTTGATGTTCATAAAATGCTAATATCAGATCCTATTTTATATAATGAGGTTATAGATAATATATATAAGGGGTATAGTGCTGAATATTCATTTATTACAGTAGTGGATAGCTATATAGCTAAATTTAAGGAAGCCAAAACCACATATCTACAGGAAAGAATACTAGATATGGAGGATATTAAAAAAAGAGTATTATTATCATTTTCTAAAAAGGATAGTAAAAAGCTTAGTGGAGAATTTATATTAATAACTGATGAGCTATATCCATCAGTATTAATGGACTATAGTAAGGAAATAATTGGAGTTATAGCTAAGAAGGGCGGATTTACATCTCATAGTGCTATACTATGCAAGAGTAGAGAAATACCTTATGTATTG
>JAZRVY010000119.1:0-4242 GCA_045599405.1 Anaeroplasmataceae bacterium | reverse complement strand
TATATTTTATGATATAATTTTAATATACTTTTTTACGATTAGGAGATTAAAATATATGATAATTCAAGTTAAAGCCAATGAATCAATAAACGAAGCTCTAAAAAATGCTCACAGCGGAGATACAATTGTACTCGACGAGGGTACTTATCATGAAAAAATAAAAATCACATTAAATAATATTAATATAATAGGTAAAGGAATTGATAAAACTGTCATAGCCTATAAGGATTATAGCCCTAAGGTTCATAAGGATGGTTGTGAATATAATACATTCAGAACCTATACCCTTATGGCATACGGAGATAATATATCAATTTCTAATTTAACAATTGAAAATGAATCTGTCCCATCAAGAAGATACGGACAAGCTGTTGCCCTACATGTACTTGGTAATAACTTTACTCTAACCGATTCCAGATTATTAAGTCAGCAAGATACATTATTTATGGGACCACTTCCTCCAAATTTACAAATCAAATACAAAAACTTCCTACCTGATGATGAACTTAAGTCTGATTATATAAATTTATATTTTAAAAATTGCTTGATTGAAGGTGATGTTGATTTCGTATTTGGTGGTGGAGATGCAATATTTGACAATTGCCACTTCCATGGAAACAACATTGAAGGATACTTCTTTGCACCTAGCCACAATGCCGATCAGGAAATTGGATATGTTTGCTTCAATTGCAAATTCACGTCAGCTAAATCTAAAATGTATTTAGGTAGACCTTGGAGAGATTATGGTAAGGTTACCCTTCTTGATTGTGATATTCAAGATGGAATACTACAAAAGGATGGATGGAACCATTGGGCAGGAACAGAAAGATTTAAAACTGCTAGATTCTCTCAATACAATATTAATGTAGACACATCTGATTTTGTACCTTGGTGCCATAATCTAACTAAGGACGAGGCTGAACTTTATTATAAATTAAAAAAATAAGGATGACTACTCACCCTTATTAAAAACTAGATTATATAGAGTTTGATTAATATGATATTCTTCTATCATATCATCAAGCTCTTTTTTTATTTTTAAATTTTTCTCATCATTAATTTTTACAGCCTTTATCAATACATTCTTTGGAGAACCATCATAATCAATAAATTCTCCAACATTTACCTTATATCCATAATATTCTAAAATATTAGCTCTTATACTATCTGTAAGAATACTTGAGAATCTTTCCTTTAATAAACCAAACTTATTCATAGAAGGAATAATATCGTTAGATAGCTGCTTATTAATTTCCTTTTGGCAGCAAGGTACAGATAAAATGTATTTAGCATTAAAGCTTAATGCATGATACATTGCATAATCAGTTGCGGTATCACATGCATGAAGCGTAATTACCATATCTATTTTTGAAGTAGGCTTATATATTCCAACATCACCTACACAAAACTTTAAATTACTATATCCATACTTTTGGCTAATTTTATTACATTGCTCAATAACATCCTTTTTTAAATCAAGTCCTATAATATTGGCCTTAATATTCTTTATATATACTAAGTAATAATAAACTATAAATGTTAGATAGCTTTTACCACATCCAAAGTCTATAACATTAAGCTCTGTCTCATGACCTATAGCCTTATCTAATATCTCTAAGAAATTATTAATTTGTCTATATTTATCAAAATAAGCCTTAACTACCTTTCCCTCTTGAGTCATAACTCCTAAATCAATTAGTGCAGGAACCTTCATCCCTTCCTTAATAATATAGTTTTTTTCCTTATTATGAGTAATTGCGCTTATAGTAGTCTTTAAGCTTTTTTTATTAGATAGAACCTTACCCTTAGATGTAACCTTAAAGGCGTAATAATAATCACTGCACCAAATTTCAGCCTGAACAAATTCATTCATCATTTCTAAAAGAGCATCACCAATGCTACTGCTATCATAATTCTTTTGAAAGGCCTGTGTCTTTGTAAAATATTCTAGCTGCAGCATAGTATTGCCCTTAATAATTACTTTCTTTACTGTAGCCTTCTTATATATAGAATCCTTTTTCGGATTTGATAAAATAGCTTTTTCTAATTTATTAAAATCTACTGACTCAAACATAAAAGCCTCCTAATAAAAAAAATAGCCAACTGCTGTTGGCATTGAAAAAAGAAAAGATTGTAGGAATGATTCACATTTTTTAAAAGTCGTGAATACAATTAGTATTATATTTGAAAATCTTTTCTTTTCAATACCATTAGCCAAAGTAAACGTTTTCTAGCCGTTTATTTTTCTTAAATATTCTCCTCGATAGTTACTTATTGCATCACTATCATATTTTTCATACTTATTTCCTGTAATGAAGCAACTAGCCTTGTATATATACATACATTGACTATCCCAAAGAATAATTTCATCTACTCCATCATTATCAATATCTAGCGCATCACAGCAAAGAGTTGGATGTCCATCATTTGGAAACTCAATTACAGTATCAAGATCTGAATCTAGTATTCCAGCTGCTGCAGAACCTAGTATCAATTCATTAGTGCCATCATAGGCAACTGGAGTAATAACATTTCCATTTGTCATTAGCTCCCTTTGACATTTCTTATTACCACTAGGGTCAAACATATAAATAATATCATTTGCTCCCCAGAAGGATGTGACGCATATATCTAGTCCATTTGTTTCCTTATCATAATTGGCAATACTAATTCTTTGAGCATGACCTATCTCGTTATGCTTATAAATAGTTCCATCTAAATTAGCTATATTAAAGCCCTCATTACCAGATGCTAAATATAATCTTTTTGGTTCTCCTTCTATAGTATTAATAAAAATGATTTCATCTGTATGATCACTTTCCATAGGTAGGCTCCATAGGATAGTACCATTACTATCTACCATAGAATAACCAACAAACATTTGATCACTACCCTTATTATAAAAATCAGCTATATATGGGAAATGTCCTGTATTCTTATAATGATATTTCCACATAATATCTAAATTGCTATCAAGAGCAAATACATTTTTATATCTATCCTTAACTATAATACCACTTCTGTGCCCCTTACCTTCAAAGTCCTGCACTCTAATCGCATCAACATTAAGTCTCTTGTATGGATACTCGCCAAAATCCATATCAGCAAGTGGAGTCTTAGCTCTTTTAATTTCCCTTCCACTTTGGGCATCACAAATAATAATATAAAAATCTCTAGAATATATTAGCTCATCCTTACCATCATTATTTATATCACTAACCTGAAATGGTAAATCACATGATATCAATGTGTTATTAGGCGTTGTATATGGTTCACCTATTTGCCACATAATATTTCCATTCATATCTATAGCAGTCAAGCATGATATTTGTGCAAAGGAATCTCTCATTATCAGCTTTTGATGCTGCGCAAATATAAAAAACAGCTCTCCATTATCCTTATGTGCAAATCTTATTTGTCTTGCACTACCCATATTCTTTAAATCTATCTTATTTATTAGCTTTATACTTGGATAATTCTTTTTCTTTTCATTGATTCTATTTATTTCTAATTCTCTATTCTTAGTATGAGCTGCATATTCATCATCTGTCATAGATAATACTATATCAGTATATCTACATGCTTCCTTAGCTATAACACCACATTTAGAATTAATAATATTAATATTACTCTCTATAATTAATTTATCATCAAGATACACCTTTAGATTATTATTAACCTCTATCTTTACACTATATAGCTTATATTCATCACAAGAGAATGGAATTTCCTTATAAACAGTAACATCCTCCTGATCTCTATGATATAAAACTATAGAATCCTCCTTAATTGAAAGTGAATCATATAATCTACTTGTAACATAATTAAATACTACTCCGCATAGGTTTTTAGTATCTAATAATCTAATCTTAAACTCTAATGTATATGTAGAATATATAGTATCCTTCAATATTAAAAGAGAGCTCACTGGACTAAAATGACCTCTTGAATAATCTCCTCTATTTTGAGTTAGATATCTTTTATTATCATAATTAGTAATAATCCAAGATCCATCCTGGCTTCTCCACTGATGATTGCAAATTGGATCGTACCAATTTCCTATATAACCCTCGTTTTTAATATAATGATATTCACCTAATGCTGAGTGACCTTTATCATAAGGTAGCTCATCTAGAGGAAAATCATTAAAACTTTCATTAAATAATATTTTCATAATATTCACCTATTATTAATATATCATAAAAAAATAAATAGCATGGAAAAATCCACACTATTCATTAT
>JAZRVY010000118.1:0-20720 GCA_045599405.1 Anaeroplasmataceae bacterium | reverse complement strand
CTAACCATTAGATCTTTTTTTATTTTCTAAAACCAACACTAACCAACTAAATAAATAAAAAAATAGATAAGCTAACATAATAACTTATCTATCATTCAATCTTATAAACTATTAATAGATCTACATTTTATCTTCATTATGAATCCATAGAAGATTTATTGTAATTACATTTTTTTATTTTTTTTTAAAAAAGTGTTGACATTATATTTTTATCATATATAATTTAATTGCATACAATTGAATTGCAATAAATTGAAAGGATAGAAAAATATGAGTATTTATAATTTTAATGTAACAAGAAATGATGGAAGCGAAGCTTCACTAAAGGAATATGAAGGAAAGGTATTATTAATCATTAATTCAGCAACAGGATGTGGATTTACACCTCAATATGGTGAGCTTGAGGACATGTATGAGCAATTAAATGAAAAGGGATTTGAAATTCTAGACTTCCCATGTAATCAATTTGGAAATCAAGCTCCAGGTACAGATGAGGAGATTATGGATTTTTGTGATTCTAGATATGGAATTAAATTTCCACTATTCAAAAAAATAGAGGTAAATGGTGAAAATGCAGAGCCTTTATTCAAATTCTTAAAGGAGGCTCAACCATTTTCTAAGGTTAAGGGGTTTGCGAAGAACACAACTATGAAGCTTCTTGGTAAGCTATCTAAGACTTCTAAGAGCGATAATGATATTAGATGGAATTTTACTAAGTTCTTAGTTGATAGAAATGGAAATGTAGTAGATAGATTTGAGCCAGTAGAAAAGCTTGAGGATGTTAAAAAAGCTATAGAGGAGTTATTATAATGGAATTTGTTTATCAACCAGAAATGGTTTGTTCAAGGGAAATAAAATTTAATATTAATGGTAATGTTATTACTAATATTTCCTTTACAGGCGGATGTAATGGTAATTTAAAGGCTATTGGTATCTTACTTGAAGGAAAGACAGTGGAAGAGATAGAATCAAAGCTTCTTGGAAATCTATGTGGTAGAAGACCAACTTCATGCGTTGATCAACTTGCAAAAGCTGTAAGATTAGCGTATGATAATTCTAGTAAGTAATAAGGAGTTTTATTATGGATAAGTATGATGTTTTAAAGCTAGATAATCAAATATGCTTTCCTTTATATGCAGTATCAAAGGAAATTGTAAGAATGTATAAGCCACTTTTAGATGAATTAGATTTAACTTATACTCAATATATCTCTATGATGGTATTATGGGAGCATAAGGAAATGAATGTTAAAGAGCTTGGAGAAAAGATTTATCTAGATTCTGGAACATTAACTCCATTATTAAAGAAGCTAGAGTCTAAAGGTTATATTAAAAGAAACAGATCTAAAGAGGATGAAAGAAATCTTATGGTATCAATCACTAAGGAAGGATTAGAGCTAAGAGATAAGGCTTTAGATGTTCCTTTTAAAATTGGGGGGTGTATTAAATTAGAACCAGAAAAGGTTAAAGAACTATATTCGACTCTTCATATAATTTTAGATAGTATTAAATGAAAAGATTTTATAATATTTGAGTTTTATAGAATAATATTTTGTTAAAACATTAGTTTGTTGACATAATATATAGGTGAATATATAATACTTATGTTATATTTAGTAATTGATTATACAATGGCGTAGATACGGGATGTCTACGCTCTTTTTTTGGAGGTTTATATGGAAAAGATTCCTTTTGTAACAAAAGAAAAAATTGAAGAAATTGTAAAAACATTCCCAACACCATTTCATATTTATGATGAAAAGGGAATTAGAGAAAATGCTAGAAGATTAAAAAAGGCATTTTCATGGAATAAGGGATATAAAGAGTATTTTGCAGTTAAGGCTACACCTAATCCATTTTTAATGCAAGTTTTAAAGGAAGAAGGCTGCGGAGTTGATTGCTCGTCACTTACTGAGCTTATGCTATCTGATACAGTTGGATTTAGCGGTAGTGATATTATGTTTTCTTCTAATGTAACTCCTGTGGAGGATTTTAAGCTTGCAAGAAAGCTAAATGCTTATATTAACTTTGACGATTTAACTCACATTGATTATTATGCAGGTATTGCACCTTTTGCAGAGACAATGTGCTGTAGATATAATCCAGGTGGAGATTTCACTTTAAATAATGAGATTATGGATACACCTAAGGATGCAAAGTATGGAATGACAAAGGATCAAATCAAAGAAGCATTTAAGAAGCTTAAGGCTTATGGTGTTAAGCATTTTGGTATTCATGCATTCCTAGCTTCAAATACTACTGACAATGGATATTATCCAAAACTTGCAAGTATTTTATTTAATCTTGCTGTTGAGCTAAAGAAGGAATGTGATGTACATATTGCATTTATTAACCTATCTGGAGGAGTTGGAGTAGATTATAGACCTAATCAACAAGCTAATAATATTGAAATTATTGGTGAAGGTGTAAGAAAGGCTTATGAAGAAATCTTAACTCCAGAAGGAATGGATGATGTTGCTATATTTACAGAGCTTGGTAGATTTATGATGGCTCCATATGGGCATTTAGTAGCTAAGGTACTTCATGAAAAGCATATATGGAAGGAATACATTGGACTTGATGCATGTGCAGCAAATCTAATGAGACCAGCAATGTATGGTGCTTATCATCATATAACAGTTCTTGGAAAGGAAAATCAACCATGTGATCATAAGTATGATGTAACTGGTGGACTTTGTGAGAATAATGATAAGTTTGCGATTGATAGAATGCTACCAAAAATTGATATTGGTGATTATCTTGTAATTCATGATTCAGGAGCTCATGGATTTGCTATGGGTTATAATTATAATGGTAAGCTAAGAAGTGCAGAATTGTTATTAAAGGAGGATGGTTCAGTTAAGCTAATAAGAAGAGCTGAAACTCCTGCAGATTATTTTGCAACATTAGATTTAGAAGCGTTTAAAAAGTAAAAAGAAATAGACCTTTTGGTCTATTTTTTTATTTTTTGTTCAAATTTATTTTTCTCTTGATTTACTGGAACCTTTACTGGATATTTACCAGAGAAGCATCCATCACAGAATGAGCATTTTGAGTTTGGTGCAAGCTTGTGTGCAGCACTCATAGATAAATATGCAAGAGAATCAGCACCAATAACCTTAGCTATTTCATCCACATTGTCATATTTACAAGCGATTAGATTTTCTTGTGAATCAACATCTGTACCAAAATAGCATGGATGCTTAAATGGTGGTGAAGAAATTCTTACGTGAACCTCCTTAGCTCCAGCTTGTCTAAGCAGATTAATGATTCTTGCACTTGTAGTTCCTCTTACAATTGAATCATCAATCATTACGACTCTTTTGCCTTGAATATTATCCTTTAATACGTTAAGCTTAATTTTAACAGCTTCCTCACGTTGTGATTGGTCAGGAGCTATAAAGCTACGCCCAACGTATTTATTTTTAATAAATCCTACTCCATAAGGTATTTTGCTCTTTCTTGCAAATCCTAATGCAGCATCAAGCCCTGAATCAGGAACACCGATTACGATATCAGCATCAACTGGGCTTTCTTTTGCTAAGAATTCTCCGGCTCTAATTCTTGATTGATGTACGCTAGATCCTTCAATTATTGAATCTGGTCTTGCAAAATAGATAAATTCAAATACACATAAATGAGCCTTATGGCCGCAATGAGTTTTAATTGAAGTAAGCCCATTTTCTCCTATAGCTAATATTTCACCAGGTTCGATATCTCTAATAAAAGTAGCACCTATAGAATCAATTGCACATGATTCACTAGCTACCACATATCCACCATCAGGTAAGCTTCCTAGACATAATGGTCTAAATCCATTTGGGTCTCTAAACGCAACAAGCTTGGTTGCAGTCATTGCAACACAAGAATAAGCACCTTTAATTTTATACATAGCTTTTTCAATAGCTTCTTCAAGTGATTTTGATTTTAATCTCTCACTTACAAGAGAATAAGCTATTGATTCAGTATCAGATGTACCATGGAAAATGGCACCTTTAAGCTCATGAGATTGTCTAAGCTCAGTAGCATTAGTTAAATTACCATTATGAGCTAATGCTAGATTTCCTTTAATATGTCTAACTACAAGTGGTTGAATATTATTAATATTCTTTCCTCCAGTAGTAGAATATCTAACGTGTCCTATAGCTATATTACCCATTCCAAGGGATTTTAGCTTTTCTTTTGTAAATACCTCATTTACTAATCCATCACCTTTTGCATGAGTGAATACTCCCTCATCACAAACAGCAATACCGCAGCTCTCTTGGCCGCGGTGTTGAAGTGAGTAAAGTGCTAAATAGGTAGAAGAGGCAACTGGTGCAGTTTTAGGCTCATAAATACCAAATACACCACATTCTTCATGTAAACTATTAAACATATAAAAACCTCCTATTTACCACTATTTCCATAATTTGAAAGTACTCTAGCAGAAGGATCATTTACATTACATCCTTCCCAAGACTTGTTAGGCATCCAGAAGTCCTTAACCATTTTAGCTTGACCTGGATAGAACTTTTCAAATATTTGTCTATATAATAATGATTCCTTTGTGAAAGGAGTAGCAAAATCATATTTCTTGATTTCCTCTTGGAATTTTTCTTGTGTATATGTTTCTTCAGCATATTCCTTTAGGTAATCAACCATTGAGTGTCCTACTGCATCAGAGAATGCAGCTTTTTCTCTCATAAGAATTGATTCAGGTAGGTAGTCTCCCTCAAATGCATGTCTAAGTAGATATTTACCAATACCATATTTATTCATTTTAATTTCAGGATTAATAGACATTACATATTTAACAAAATCTAAATCTCCAAAAGGTACACGAGCCTCAAGTGAATTATATGCGATACATCTATCAGCACGTAATACATCATACATATGTATTTCATCAATTCTCTTTTTAGCTTCCTTTTGGAATTCCTCAGCGCTTGGAGCGAAATCTGTATATTTATATCCAAATAATTCATCTGATATTTCTCCTGTAAGAAGTACTCTAATATCAGATTGCTCATGAATAGCCTTACAAATTAAATACATTCCCATAGAAGCTCTAATAGTAGTGATATCATATGTTCCTAGCATCTTTATAACAGTTTCAAGTGAATTTAGGATATCATCCTTTGTAAAGATAATTTCATGGTGGTTAGATCCAATATAATCAGCAACTATCTTGGCATACTTTAAATCGATAGCATCTGTATTCATACCAATAGCGTATGTTTCAATAGGCTTCTTTAAAAGCTTAGCTGAAACTGCACATACTAAAGAGGAATCAAGTCCTCCTGATAATAAGAATCCAACAGGAGCATCAGCATCAAGTCTTTTTTCAATACCAGCAACTAGCTTATCATGAATATTTTTGCATACTGTTTCAATATCATCCTTTGAATAAGCATCAATATCAGTAAGGTTAGCATATCTAATAAATTTACCATCCTTGAAATAATGTCCTGGAGGGAATGGAAGGATAGTATCACATGTTGGTACAAGGTTCTTTGGCTCTGATGCAAATACGATATTACCATCCTTTGCATATCCATAATAAAGTGGTCTAATACCAATTGGGTCTCTAGCTGCAATTAATTGATTATTATCCTTGTCATAAATGATACATGCAAATTCTGCATCTAGCATTTTAAACATTTCAACTCCATATTCCTTATATAATGGAAGAAGTATTTCACAATCTGAATTAGACTTGAATTCATAACCCTTTTCCTTTAAGCTTTCCTTTAATGGACGGAAGCAGTAAATTTCGCCATTACATACAACATAATTACCATTAAGCTCAAATGGTTGCATACCTCTTTCTGTAAGTCCCATAATTGCAAGTCTATGAAATCCTAAGAATCCTTTATTTAATTCTATTACACGTGACATATCTGGTCCACGTGATATTGTTTCTTCAAAACCTTTTTTGAAAGAAGAAAAATCCATTTCTCCTAAATATCCCATAATTGAGCACATAATATTATCTCCTTTAAAATAACTAATGGTGTGTCCCTTTTTTATAGGACACACCTTAGCTTTTATTTATTACTCTTCATCCTTAAGAGCAGCTAATCCTTCTTGACCAGTACGAACCTTAATGACATTTAATACGTTGTATACGAAAATCTTTCCATCTCCGATATGTCCTGTATATAATGTTTTTCTAGCAGTTTCAATAACTTGTCTAACTGGTACATTACCAACTACGATATCAACTTGTACCTTTGGAAGAAGTGTAGGTTCAATTTGAACTCCACGGTAGTACTCTGGTTGTCCCTTTTGAACACCACATCCCATGACGTGACTTACTGTCATACCAGTAATTCCGATTTGATTCATTGCAGTCTTTAAAGACTCAAGCATTCTTTCCTTACAGATAATTTCAATCTTAGTATATTTACCTGTTGGCTCAGCCTCAGCTTGTTCTGCAGGGCTGTCAAATGTTGGCATAGCTTTAACCTCAACAGCTTCAGCAAGAGGAACATCTCCAGACACTTGAATAGCTCCTGTATAATCAATATGCTCAACAGCTGGCATGAAATCTGGGTAGCAGCTTGTAAGTCCGTGCTCTGTAATATCAAGTCCCTTAATTTCTTCTTCAGCAGTAGCTCTTAACCAAGATGATCCATCTTTTCTCTTAATAGCCTTCATTCCAAAGAAGATTGCGAATGCCCAAGCAGCAGTCCATGCACAAGTAACAAGTACTCCAATACATTGAATTCCAAGTTGTGCAAATCCATGTCCATAGAATAATCCAGAAGTTCTAGAGAAGAATCCACAAGCGATTGTTCCCCATAATCCATTTAAGAAGTGTACTGATACAGCTCCTACTGGGTCATCAATGTGAAGCTTCTTGTCAATGAATTCAACTCCAAAGCATAATAATGCACCTGCGATTAATCCAATGAAGATTGATCCAACTAAATCAACTCTAGCACATCCTGCAGTGATAGCAACAAGTCCTGCAAGAGAACCATTTAGTGTCATTGAAACGTCTGGCTTTCCGTTTCTAATCCAAGTAATAAGCATAACTGTAACAGTAGAAATAGCAGCCGCAACAGTTGTTGTCATAAACACTTGTCCCATACCTGTATATCCTGTATAGTTTGTACAAGCAGCTGGGTTAAATGCATACCATCCGAACCATAGAATAAATACTCCTAGAGCTCCGATTAGTACGTTATGTCCTTGAATAGCGTTAACCTTAATTACTTTTCCATTCTCATCGTAAGTATATTTACCAATTCTTGGTCCTAAGATCCAAGCTCCAATTAAAGCTGTTAATCCTCCAACCATGTGAATTGAGCATGAACCAGATAGGTCGATGAATTCTTCAACACCCATCTTAGCTGCCCATTCTTGGAACATACCAATAGAACCAGCATCTCCAACTCCCCAGTTCCAGAATGCTTCAACTGGGTAAACGATAGCAGAAATAATCATAGAATAAACACAATAAGCTTTAAAGTTAGTACGCTCAGCCATGGCTCCTGATACGATAGTAGCAGTAGTAGCACAGAATACTAGGTTAAAGATAAAGTTAGTCCAATCATAATCCATTGGTCTCTTGAAAATGTCTCCCCATACATGAGTTGGGATTCCAATAACTCCAGCAAGGGAATCAGTGGCACATAATAATGGTCCACCGATTAAAATGAATACTATAGTACCAAGACAGAAATCCATAAGGTTCTTCATGGTAATATTTCCTGAATTCTTAGCTCTTGTAAATCCTGCTTCACACATAGCGAATCCGGCTTGCATGAAGAAGATTAATGCAATTGCAATTAATTTCCAAATGTCATAACTCCACATATAGTAATATCTCCTTTTTTAATTATCTAACACCGAATAATAAATCTCCGTATGATGGGAATGGCCAAGCTGCAGTGTCAACCTTAGTTTCAAGGCAATCAATAATAGCTCTTAATTCCTCCATCTTTGGTAAAATTCTTGTTTTATAGAACATAGCTAAATCTAGTCCTGCAAGACCAGCCTTAGAAGCTAAATCCTTTTCAATATCTTGCTTAATTAGGTAAGCCTTCTTTAATCCTTCTGAAATAGCAGTAAGTGTCTCCATCTCATAAGTAGCATCTACACCTAAATCCTTTTTATCCTTAGCAATAGTAGCTAATGTTTGAGAATACTTAGAAATAACAGGTAGATATGACTTATTAACCATATCAAGAGCAGTTAAAGCTTCAATATTAACAATTTGAGAATATTTTTCAATTGTTACATCAGCTCTTGCGAATAACTCATCATGAGTATAGATGGCATGATCAGCAAATAGTTTTTCATTCTTTTCAGATGTATATAAGGCTAAAGCTTCTGGAGTAGACTTTAAGTTTAATAATCCTCTCTTTTCAGCTTCCTTTACCCAAGCATCATCATATCCGTTACCATTGAAGATAATTCTCTTATGTTCAACGATAGTCTTCTTAATTAGGTCAGCTAATTCCTTATTGAAGTCCTTAGCATTTTCAAGAATATCAGCAAATTGCTTTAGCTCTTCAGCAACTGCTGTATTTAGCATAATGTTTGCACATGAGATAGATTCACTTGATCCAAGTGCACGGAACTCAAACTTGTTTCCTGTGAATGCAAATGGAGAAGTACGGTTTCTATCTGTTGTATCCTTTGGTAGAGGTGGAAGTACATCAGCACCAACCTTTAGGAATGTATGTCCAGCAGACTTTAATGGCTCTCCTGTTTCAATAGAATCTAAAACATCTTGTAGCTCAGATCCAAGGAACATAGAAATGATTGCTGGTGGAGCCTCATTAGCTCCTAGACGGAAATCATTTCCTGCACTAGCAACTGATACTCTTAATAGGTCTTGATATTCATCTACAGCCTTAATAACTGCAACTAGGAATAATAAGAATTGAGCATTCTCAGCAGGAGTATCTCCTGGCTCAAGTAGGTTGATTCCTGTATTTGTAGACATTGACCAGTTGTTATGCTTACCAGATCCGTTAACTCCCTTGAATGGCTTTTCATGTAATAAACAAACTAAATCATGCTTCTTAGCAATCTTTTGCATAAGCTCCATTGTGATTTGGTTATGGTCAGCAGCAATATTAGTTGTTGCAAAAATTGGAGCTAGCTCATGTTGAGCAGGAGCAACCTCGTTATGCTCAGTCTTAGCTAATATTCCTAGCTTCCAAAGCTCTTCATTTAAATCCTCCATGAATGCTTGAACTCTTGGCTTAATAACTCCAAAGTAGTGATCATCTAGTTCTTGTCCCTTTGGTGACATAGCTCCGAATAATGTTCTACCTGTATAAATAAGGTCAGGACGCTTATTGTACATTTCCTTATCAACTAGGAAGTACTCTTGCTCTGGACCAACTGTTGTCTTAACTGAAGTTACATCAGTATGTCCAAATAGCTTTAATACTCTTTGTGCTTGCTTTGAAATAGCTTGCATACTTCTTAATAATGGTGTCTTCTTATCTAGTGCTTGTCCTCCATAAGAACAGAAAGCAGTAGGAATACATAATACCTTATCCTTAATAAATGCGAATGAAGTAGGGTCCCATGCAGTATAACCTCTAGCTTCAGCAGTAGCTCTTAATCCTCCACTTGGGAAAGAAGAAGCATCAGGCTCTCCCTTAACTAATTCCTTACCCTTGAACTCCATAATAACTCTACCTTCAACATCAGGTGAGATAAATGAGTCATGCTTTTCAGCAGTAACACCAGTCATTGGTTGGAACCAGTGAGTATAGTGTGTACATCCATTTTCAATTGCCCAGTCCTTCATTGCTGTAGCAACGCTATTTGCAACTGTAATATCAAGAGGTGTACCGTCATTAATAGTCTTCTTTAAAGACTTATATACATCTGATGATAGTCTTGCCTTCATTACTCTCTCGTCAAATACAAGAGATCCAAAATAATCTGTTACTTGTTTCATATATGTCCTCCTAAAAACAAAAAAAGACAATGACCGTAGGAAAAGATAAATTCATTTCCATAGGCGTCATTGCCTTGTATGCTTAAATTATATTCTTTGAATTTTTCACAGTCAACACCGATTTTTTAAAAGTAAATATAATTCGGTGAAAACGTTAAAACAATGAAATTTTATTCAAAAAGTGCCTATTTTTGTGTTAGATGTATTCTTGAAATCTATCCTTATTATATATACGTATGCACATAATGTGATTTTCTTTCATGAAAATGAACAAAATTCAATAAAAATGCATTTTTCAAAAAAATAATTCAGTTTTAGTTTATTTATGTTGATTTATTAATTTGTTAGTGTGATAATTTAACCATGAACAAGGACGTTCATCAAGGTTGGGTTCAGTGTGCCCCAATTTTTGATGATGTCTTTTTTTATTTTAGGAAGGATGATAATTATGACAAAGCTAGAAGGAGAATTTAGAAATCCATCAGGTTGTGCAATCGCAGCTGTTATTTGTAAAGATGGAGAAAGAATTTCTGGAGAAAAAATTGTAGAATGTATGAAAACAATGCATGATAGATCAAACGGACTAGGAGGAGGATTTGCTGGATATGGTATTTATCCTCACTATAAAGATTATTTTGCATTACATGTATTTTATGATTCACCTGAAGCTCGTGAAAGAGCCGAAAGATATATAGATAGTGAATTTGATGTTGTTGACTTTTCAAAAATTCCAACAAAGAAAATTCCACAAATTATGGATGAACCATTAATTTGGAGATACTTTGTATTACCAAACGCTAATAAGCTAAGAGAATCTCAATTAGATGAGAACGAATATACAATGCGTAAGGTGACATATATTAATAATGAATTAAAGGGAGCTTATGTATTCTCAAGTGGAAAAAATATGGGAGTATTTAAAGCTGTAGGATATCCTGAGGATGTAGGAGAATTCTATAGACTTGATGAGTATAAGGCATATATGTGGACAGCACATGGGAGATATCCAACTAATACACCAGGATGGTGGGGAGGAGCTCACCCATTTGCTATGCTAGATTACTCTATTGTACATAATGGAGAAATCTCTTCATATGATGCAAATAGAAGATATATGGAAATGTTTGGATATAAGTGTTCACTTCAAACAGATACTGAGGTAATTGCGTATATGGCAGATTACTTACTGCGTAGACAAGGATTAACATTAGAGGAAATGGCATCTGTTGTTGCTGCTCCATTCTGGAGTAAGATTAATGATATGCCAAAGGAAGAAAAGGAAAGACTAACATATTTAAGAAATGTCTATTCCTCATTATTAATTACAGGTCCATTCTCAATTATCTTAGGATTTGAAGGTGGATTAATGGCTTTAAATGATAGATTAAAGCTAAGAAGCTTAGTTATGGCTTCTAAGGATAATAGGGTTTATATTGCATCAGAGGAATGTGCAATTAGATCTATGGAGCCTGAGGTTGGAGAGGTTTACGCACCTAAGGGTGGAGAACCAATTATTATAAAGGTAAATAAGGAGGATTAATATGTCTTTAGATTTTATTTATCCAGAATATGAAGTAGAAAGAGATTTTAATAAATGTATAGATTGCGGACTATGCGTTAGACAATGTGCTAATGAGGTCCATCAATTTGTTGAAAATGGAGATAAGAAGATTTTAGTTGCAGATAGCTCTAAGTGTGTTAACTGCCAAAGATGTGTGGCGTTCTGTCCTACACGAGCTTTAAAGATTGTAAAGAGTGATAACACATATAAGGAAAATGCTAACTGGACATCTCAAACAATAAATGAGGTTTATAAGCAAGCTGCTAGTGGAGGAGTATTACTATCATCAATGGGTAATCCTAATAAGCTACCAACATACTTTGATAGAATTTTAATTAATGCTTCACAGGTTACAAACCCTCCTATTGATCCTCTTAGAGAGCCAATGGAGACTGATGTATTTTTAGGAAAGAAGCCAGATGCAATTAAAAGAGATGAAAATGGTAAGATTATCATTGAAAATACACCACAAATTCATTTAACAATGCCTATGATGTTTTCAGCAATGTCATATGGATCAATTAGCTATAATGCTCATGCTGCATTAGCTAAAGCTGCTACAGAGCTTGGAATTATGTACAACACTGGAGAAGGTGGATTACATGAGGATTTCTATTGCTATGGTGAAAATACTATAGTACAAGTAGCTTCAGGTAGATTTGGAGTTTATAGTGATTATCTTGAGGCTGGTAGTGCAATTGAAATTAAGATGGGACAAGGTGCAAAGCCAGGTATTGGTGGTCACTTGCCAGGAGCTAAGATTGTAGGAGATATTTCAAAAACTCGTATGATTCCTGAAGGAAGTGATGCAATATCACCTGCACCACATCATGATATTTACTCAATTGAGGATTTAAGACAATTAGTATTCTCATTAAAGGAGGCTACTAATTATAAAAAGCCAATTATTGTAAAGGTTGCAGCTGTTCATAATATTGCAGCTATCGCATCAGGTATCGCAAGAAGTGGTGCAGATATAATTGCTATTGACGGATTCCGTGGAGGAACAGGAGCTGCTCCTACAAGAATTAGAGATAATGTAGGTATTCCTATTGAACTTGCACTTGCTGCAGTTGATCAAAGACTAAGAGATGAGGGTATTAGACATAAGGTATCCTTAGTAGTTGGAGGAAGTATCAGATCAAGTGCTGATGTTGTTAAGGCTGTAGCCTTGGGAGCTGATGCATGCTATATCGGAACTGCTGCATTACTTGCTATGGGATGTCATTTATGTAGAAATTGCTCAAGCGGTAAGTGTAACTGGGGTATTGCTACACAACGCCCTGAGCTAGTTAAGAGACTTAACCCAGAGGTTGGTGCTAAGAG
Source organism: Anaeroplasmataceae bacterium (assembly GCA_045599405.1). Taxonomy (GTDB): domain Bacteria; phylum Bacillota_I; class Bacilli_A; order Acholeplasmatales; family Anaeroplasmataceae; genus UBA3206. The sequence goes on along the minus strand of JAZRVY010000118.1, from coordinate 7,921 downwards.
ACTTGTTAATTTAATGACTGCTTGGCAACATGAAATTAAGGAGCTTATGGGAGGACTTGGAATCAACTCTATTGAAGCTCTAAAGGGTAATAGATTAATGCTAAGAGGATTAGGATTAAGTGAAAAGGAGCTTGAGATATTAGGTATATCTCATGCTGGAGAATAGGAGGCCTTAATATGGTTATAGATGCTACAAATATGGACTATAAGGACTTAAACGATAAGGTTAAGGCTTTAAAAGGTGATGTAGAGATTAAGGGTTGTTTAGGACATAGATATATAGGAGTTGGATTATCAGATGTAAATATTAAAATTACAGATGGTATTTCTGGAAATGCACTAGGTGCATATCTAGATGGAGCTACCATAACAATTAAGGGTAATGCCCAAGATGCTGTCGGAGACACTATGAACGCAGGTACTATTATTATTGATGGTAATGTAGGTGATACTTGTGGATACGCAATGCGTGGTGGTGAAATCTATGTTAAGGGTAACGCTGGATATAGAGCTGGTATTCATATGAAGGCGTATCAAACACATTTACCAGTGATGGTAATTGGAGGATGTGCTGGAAGCTTTTTAGGAGAATATCAAGCTGGAGGACTAATTATTATATTAGGTTTAACTGATAATCAAATCGTAGGAGATTTCCCTTGCACAGGAATGCATGGTGGAAAGCTATTCCTTCGTGGAGATGTTAAATCTGTGAAATTTCCTTCGCAAGTTTCAGTTAAAAACGCAACAAAAGACGATTTAGAAGAGATTTCAAAATATATTGATAATTTCTGTAATATGTTTGGCTATAATAAAGAAGAGATTCTAAAGGAGAATTTTACTGTTGTAGAGCCAGATAGTAAGAGCCCATACAAGCAAATGTATGTCTCTAACTAATTCAAAGAGGAGTGATATTATGGGTAATACATGTGAAAACATTATTGATTTTGTAAGAGAGGGTGACGTTAAGTTTATTAGATTAGCCTTTGTAGATGTTTTTGGTAAACAAAAAAACGTATCTATAATGCCTAATGAGCTTGAACATGCATTTAAGTCAGGAATAAGTCTTGATGCTTCATCAATCACAGGATTTGGTGGTGAGATTAAATCAGATTTATTCTTATATCCTGATCCAAATACTCTTACAATTCTTCCATGGAGACCAAGCCAAGGAAGAGTAGTAAGAATGTTTTGTGACATAAAATATCCAGATGGAACTCCATTTGTATGTGATACAAGAAACATTTTAAAAAATGCTATTAAATATGCTGGTGATAAGGGTTATACATTCTCATTTGGATCAGAGCTAGAATTCTATCTTTTTAAAACAGATGAAAATGGAGATTCAACTAATATCCCTTATGACAAGGCTTCATATATGGATATATATCCATATGATAAGTGTGAAAATATTCGTAGAGAAATATGTCTAACATTAACTGAAATGGATATTTTACCAGAAGGGTCACACCATGAGGATGGTCCAGGTCAAAATGAAATTCATTTCAAATATGCAGAGGCTCTAAAGGCTGCTGATGACGCGATTACCTTTGAGGGAGTAGTGCGTACTATATCATCTCGTAATGGTCTATCAGCCAACTTTGCTGCTAAGCCTCTTGATAAAGAGCCTGGGAATGGGTTCCATATTAACATGTCTATAAGAGATAATAAAAATACAAATCCTAAGGAACTGAGAGATTATGCTATTCAAGGTATTTTATCTCACATAAAGGAAATGACATTATTTTTAAATTCTACAGAAAACTCTTATAAGAGACTTGGCGAGATGAGAGCTCCTAGGTATATTACATGGTCTACAGAAAATAGATCACAATTAATTAGAATTCCAGCTGCTAAGGAAGCTATATATGAAAGAGCTGAAATCAGAAGTGCTGATCCAATGGCTAATCCATATATTGCATTTGCAGCTATCATTTATGCTGCTGTTGATGGAATGGAAAATAGAATGCAGCTAGTTGAACCAAATAATGAAAATCTATTTGCTGCATCACCTGAAATTCTATCTAAGCTAGATAAATTACCTTCGAGCCTAGCTGAAGCTAAAGAAATTGCAAAGAATAGTAAGTTTATAAAAGATATATTACCAATTAATGTAATAGATGCGTATCTAAATAAATAAGATATTTAATTTATCACATGAAAGGAGGTAATATAGTGGATTTAAAGGAATCATTTTATACCGTACTTATAGTATCATCTAATGAAAAATTTAATGAGCAACTTAAAACTGTATTACCTCAAAATACATTTGGTAATCCAGTGATTGCCAAAACTGTAGGTGAGGCTAAGAGAATCTTATTAGAAAGAGAATTTGATATTACACTTATTAATTCTCCACTTACAGATGAATTTGGTACAGATCTTGCGATTGATTTATGCCATGATGGTGAATCTGGCGTTTTACAATTTGTAAGAAGTGAATTATATGATGAAATATATGATAAGACTAATGAATACGGTGTATTATTAGTAGAAAAGCCAGTCCTTTTAAAGGCTGCATATCAATCTATTAGATTAGCTTGCGCTACAATAGAGAGAATTAGAAGAATGAAAAAGAACAATGTAAATTCACTTAAAGAAAAGCTTGAAGAAATAAAGCTTGTAGATACTGCAAAGCTTCTTTTAATAGAGCATAAGAAATTTACAGAGGAGGAGGCTCATAGATATCTAGAAAAGAGAGCTATGGACCTTAGAAAAACAAAAAGAGCTTGTGCTCTTGATGTAATCAATGAATATAAAAAATGAGGTGAGATATATGAGTAAATATATATTTGTTACTGGTGGAGTAGTATCAGGTCTTGGAAAAGGTATAACTGCGGCTTCCTTAGGTAGATTACTTAAGGCTAGAGGTTTAAAGGTTGCAGCTCAAAAGCTAGACCCATATATCAACGTAGACCCAGGAACAATGAGTCCATATCAACATGGTGAGGTTTATGTAACTGAGGATGGTGCTGAAACTGACCTAGATTTAGGGCATTATGAAAGATTCATAGATGAAGATTTAAATAAATACTCAAATATTACCTCAGGTAAAGTATACCAACATGTACTTGATAAAGAACGCCAAGGATTATATTTAGGTAGAACAGTACAAATTATTCCTAACGTTACTGATGAAATAAAGGAATTTATTTATAGTGTTGGTAAGAAAACTAATGCTGATGTTGTAATAACAGAAATTGGTGGAACAACAGGAGATATAGAATCTCAACCATTCCTAGAGGCTATTAGACAGGTTGGTAGAGAGCAAGGTAAGGATAATTCCTTATTTATTCACGTTTGTCTAGTGCCATATCTAAAAGCTTCTCGTGAGCATAAATCAAAGCCTACTCAGCACTCAGTTAAGGAATTAATGGGTATGGGTATTTCACCTAATATTATTATCCTTAGAACTGATGAGAAAATAGAAGATCAATCTATTTTCCAAAAGATTGCATTATTCTGTGATGTTAAGCCAGATTGTGTTATTGAAAATATAACATTACCATATTTATATGAAGCTCCATTAATGCTAGAAAAGAGCAATTTATCTAGTATCGTATGTAGAGAACTAAAGCTTACTACAAAGGAGCCGGATTTAGCTGAATGGGAGAATCTTGTAAAGAAAATTAAATCTAGAGATAAGGAAACTACAATTGCGATGGTTGGTAAATATGTGCAATTACATGATGCGTATTTATCAGTGGTTGAAGCCTTAAATCATGCCGGATTTGATTGCGGATGTAAGGTAAATATTAAGTGGATAGATTCAGAGACTATAACAGAGGATAATTACAAAAAGGAATTTGCAGATGTTAATGGTATATTAGTACCTGGCGGATTTGGATCAAGAGGTATTGAGGGTATGATACTTGCAGCTAAATACGCAAGAGAAACAAATACTCCTTACTTAGGTATTTGCCTTGGTATGCAAATAATGGTCATTGAATACGCAAGAAATGTTGTAGGATTTAAGGATGCTAACTCTAATGAATTTGACACTATGTCAGAGCATAAGGTTATTGACTTTATGCCAGGACAAAGTGATTCAATTGATAAGGGTGGAACACTTAGACTTGGAGCCTATCCATGTAAGGTAATGAAAAATACATTATTAAATAAGCTATATGAATCAGAGCTAATTAGTGAACGTCATAGACATAGATATGAATTTAATAATGAATATAGAGACTTACTTGAAAGTAAGGGTCTTACTATAGGAGGGGTATCTCCTGATTTAAGACTTGTTGAATCAGTTGAGGTTACTAAAAATGATTTTTATATTGGTGTACAATTCCATCCGGAATTTAAGAGTAGACCAAATAAAGCCCATCCTTTATTTAAGGGACTTGTAGAAAGTACATTGAAAGGAACAAAATAATATGAAAATTAATAAGGAATTTGCTAATTTAAAGGAATCATACCTATTTAGCGAAATAGCTAAGAGAGTAAATGATTATAAAAAGAATAATCCAGATAAGACAGTTATATCACTTGGAATTGGAGATGTTACAAGACCTATTCCCACAACTGTAATTGACGCATTAAAAAAGGCTTCAGATGAAATGTTATCAACAGCTACATTCCGTGGATATGGACCAGAGCAAGGATATGATTTCTTAAGAGAAAAAATAAAGGAATATTATGCTGAAAAAAATGTAGACCTAGATCTAAAGGAAATCTTTATTTCTGATGGTGCTAAATCAGATTTAGGTAATGTTCTTGATATCTTTGGACCTGGTAATTTAGTATTAATTACAGACCCAGTATATCCAGTATATGTAGATACTAACTGCATGAACAATAATAAGGTAGTATTTTTAAATGCTACTGCAGATAATAAATTCTCACCACTACCAGATGAAAGCATAACACCAGATATTATTTATTTATGCTCTCCAAATAATCCTACAGGAGCTTGCTATGATTACGAATCATTAGCTAAATGGGTAGATTACGCAAAGAGAAAGAACAGTATCATTTTATATGATGCTGCATATGAGGCTTTTATTGTTGATAGAAACATTCCAAGAAGCATCTATGAAATTGAGGGTGCTAAGGATTGTGCTATTGAATTCTCATCATTATCTAAAACAGCAGGATTTACAGGGCTTAGATGCGGTTACACAGTTGTTCCTCAAGGTATATCATGCGAAGGACTTTCATACAATAAGCTATGGACAAGACGTCAAACAACAAAATTTAATGGTGTATCATATGTAATTCAAAGAGCTGCAGAGGCTGTATTTACTAAAGAAGGTAGAGCTGAGATTAAAGAAAACCTAGAATACTACAAGAAAAACGCTAAGGCTATGGTTGAGTTCTTTACTGAAAATAACATTTGGTTTACTGGAGGAGTAAATTCTCCATATTTATGGATAAAAATTCCAAATGGTATGTCATCTTGGGATTTCTTTGATTTAATGCTAACAAAGGCTAATGTAGTAGGTACACCTGGTGTAGGATTTGGAGCTAATGGAGAGGGATTCTTTAGATTGACTTCATTTAATACATATGAAAATACTATAGAAGCATTAAAGAGAATTAAAAGTATATTATAAAAAATATAGCGTAGACTTATAATCTACGCTTTTAGTTGCTTAACTACTGTCAATATGCTATAATTTCTATGAGGTGATACTATAAAAATATTAAAATTTATTTCGTCGATGATTTTGATTTTTGCTGCAATAGCATTTGTTGATGCCTTTGCAAATGCGAATGCAGAAATTGTAACTCCACATTCATTTATGTATTATGATCAAAACGATACAATGGAGTATTTAATTACGGATCGTGATCCATATACACAAAATGTAATTCAAACATTAGATTTTACTGCTTTGACACAAAAACCTTTATATCAATGGGGTTCTGAAGGCTACAATACTGTTACATTGACATTTTATTTTTGGGCAAAGGAAATTGATAAAGGATATCAAAAAATTTATATTTATCCAACTACTGGATCATCTAATATGATTGATGAAATTGAGTTTGAGTTGGCGGGTACATCATTGTGTAGAGAATATATATATTGTCAATATGTTTTAGGAATGACAATGAATGATTGTTTGGCTAGCGATTCTTTGCTAGAAAGATTATATGTTAGATTTGGTGCTCATGGTAGCAATGATGATGACTGGAAATTTTATGGTATGAGTATCAAAATCACTTTAAGTTGATCCATGATAAAAGTAGAAAATTTAGTTAAAATATATGGAAATGAAGAAAGCGAACTTATTGCTTTAAATAATTTATCACTTTCATTTGAAGCCGGTAACTTATATGCGATAATTGGAAAAAGTGGTAGTGGAAAAACCACCCTATTAAATATTATTGGAGGATTTTTATCTCCAACTTCTGGCAATATTGAATATAACGGAGAAAATATTATTAATTATACAGAAAAACAGAAAGCAGAATTTAGAAATAAGATGATTGGTTATATTTTTCAGTTTTTTTATTTGGAACCCAAAATGTCTGTAATTGATAATGTTTGCCTACCATTATTAATATCAGGAACAAAAAAAGAAGAAAGGGAATTAAAAGCTAGACAAGTATTAGAAAAATTAAATATTCTAAATTATATTGATAAGAAGGTTTCAAAAATGTCTGGCGGAGAACAGCAAAGAGTAGCTATTGCAAGAGCGTTGATTAACGATGCTAATATTATACTAGCTGATGAACCTACAGGAAACCTTGATACCCAGAATGGTAAAATTGTAATGGATGAATTAAAAAAATTATCTAATGATGGTAAGCTTGTAATTTTAATTACTCACAATGATCAATATGCAAAGGATTATGCTGATTATATTATTGAGCTTTCTGATGGAAAAATAATTCGAAAGGAAAAAAATGCAAATTAATGATTTATTAAAATTAACTTTTTTTAATATTAATAAGCATAAAAAACAGTCACTGCTATCTGCTGTGATTGTTTTTGTTATGGTTAGTGTTTCTTTAATGTTATTAATATCTTTTTCATCAATAAAAAATAGTGTAAAAGAAAATTATGTTAAATACATGAATAGTGATAATATTTTTGCGGAATATAGTGTTGATTCTGAAAAAAATGAAAATTATAAAACGAGTAGTATTGTTAGTGATAATAAACTAATAGACTATTATCAATATCAAACATCATCTATTAGATTATATAATCCATTAAAGGATTCCATAACATCAAGCGATTATATAGTTTCAAATACAAATTATTGCATTGTAAATAGCAATATTGGATTAAATTTTGGTGATACAAAAAACATAATTATAAATGATGAATCATATGCCTTTGTTGTTGCTGGATTTTGGAGTAATACTTATGATGCAATAGATACAGAATATGCATTTAATAACTTTAATGTTGAATATGAATTAGATGTTTATTTTAATAAAGTCTCAACAAAAAATATAGATGATATATATAATTGCTATAAAAAAATAATGAAAAATAGCACCAAATTACATGGCGGTGGTTATATGTTAGATGCATACAAAAAGGCAAAATCAAAAGTGATTTTTGCTGAAATAATTTGTATGCTTTCAGCTGTTATAATATCGTTACTTTCTATTTTAACAATCATAAACTATTGTAATACATTGTTCAATGATAATATGAAATTTAATAGTATGTTAAATGTACTTGGTATGAGAAGAAAATACGAATATTTAGTGATTTTTTTTGAAGTGCTATTTACAGTTCTTGCAGGAACTATTTTGGCATTAGTATGTTCATATTTTTTTATAAGGCTAGATACTATTTTTATAAAAAATATTGTCAATTCAATAATAGATAAAAAACAAATATTTAGCACGACATTTACTACTGCAATTGTATCCGTTAATGTTCAATGGTATTTATACATAATATATTTTATTGTTATAATTTTGATGATTTTATTATTTGCATTATTTAATT
>JAZRVY010000117.1:0-2078 GCA_045599405.1 Anaeroplasmataceae bacterium | reverse complement strand
CTATGATTCTATTTTGAATAAGTTCAACATTTTCAATTCTTTCTAAAGTAAGAATTGTACGACTATTATAATTTTCTTTAAAAAGTGGGTTACCTTTCTTATCTGTTGAAACTGATGTTTTATAAAAGTTATTTTCAACATCCTTTTTATCAGGGTTAATATCTTTTCCTTCTTCTATATTAGCATAATCATTTACATAAAATTCATAAAACTTTTCTTTTTTAAATACACCAAGTGGTTGATTATGCTCATTAAATAAATAGATATATATTATTGGTTCTATAGTTTGTTCTTTATTTTCCATATAAATACCTCATATTAATTATTTATATTTTATCATAATTTTTTTATAAATATAGAAAAATCAGGCTAATTTAATTATAGCCTGATTTACTCTTACTTATTAATAAGCTTATTTAATTCTTCTAATGATAGATTTGTCATTTTAGAGATTTGTTCTAAGGATATACCATTGCTAAGCATAGAATTAATTAATTTTAATTGACCTTGTTCTAGCCCTTGCTCTAGTCCTTGCTCTAGCCCTTGCTCTAGTCCTTGCTCTAGTCCTTGCTCTAGTCCTTGTGCTAATCCTTGCTCTAATCCTTGCTCTAATCCTTGCTCCATTCCTTTTTCAGTAGCTTCCTGCATTCTTAAGCGTTCTTCTGATAATCTTGTTCTTTCAGCAAGCTCAATCGCATCCATAGTTTGGAGTAATATTTCATCTTTATTAGTTTCATATATTATTTTTGCCATATCATATACAACTCCCTTACTATCATTATAATGATTCAAATCATTATCTGTAAGAACTCTAAAGAATTCCTTATTCTCTAACTCTATTTTATCATTATTAATAAAATTATCAAGGAACACTACTGAAATTTCTCCCTTATCTAATGGTCCAAAGCTATCAGATTTAAACATAATATGATCAATTAATCTATTGTGATTAACCTTATTGGCATAAAGCCATATACTATATGCCTTCCTTAAATCTCCATATGATTCACCCTTTTTATAAAGTGAAGCTAGAAGCTTACTATGATAATCTGTCATTCTATCTATCATATATTTTGAATATCCATTAGTTAATTTAAAATCATATCTTTGTGTTTCTATAATAAGCTTATCCAAACCAAAACTTATTCTGACATCAAAATAATCACTTTTCCACTCTACACCATAAATTTCTTCATTAACAATATATTTTAGCTCACCCTTAACCTCTAAGCCATAGACCCTTTTTAAAAGCTCCTTTACTATCTTTGGCTGACTCCATATTTTTTTAGCTACAAGATCATTTGTACCATTATATTTTACCTTTTCAAAGTTCATTTTTTCACCTCCTCACTATATTAAATAGTCAGAAAAAGTGAAAATTACTAAAAAATATTAATTTTTAACAAAAAAAGGCTAAAAATCATTTTTAGCCTCTATGTGATATTTAATTTTTAATTTTTAATAAGCTTATTTAGTTCTTCTAATGATAAATTTGTCATTTTAGAGATTTGTTCTAAGGATATACCATTTTCAAGCATAGAATTAATTAATTTTAATTGACCTTGCTCTATTCCTTCTGCTTTCCCTTCCTCTTTAGCTTCACTTATATATATTTCCTTCATTATTCTATCATCTATTTGCTTAAAGGCTTCCCATTTATCCTTTTCTTCTTGTGTAAATTCCCTCATCTCTAAAGACGTCTCCTTTATTTAAGATTATTTAACATCCTTTCAACTTCTAAAATATCTATTTCAGTGACCTTAGATATTTGTTCTAAAGAAAGTCCATTCTTTGACATAGTCTTAATTAATTCTTGTTCTCTTTCTACCATACCTTGAACTTTACCTTCAGCTAATCCTTCAGCTATTCCTTCTGCTTTCCCTTCCTCTTTAGCTTCACTTATATAAATTTCCTTCATTATTCTATCATCTATTTGCTTAAAGGCTTCCCATTTATCCTTTTCTTCTTGTGTAAATTCCTTCATTTCTATTGCTGCCTCCTTTATTAACTCATTCTTTGAGCAAGCATAGCTTGATACATTAATATTATTCATTATATCAATGTATTCCTTCAAGTGT
>JAZRVY010000116.1:0-2036 GCA_045599405.1 Anaeroplasmataceae bacterium | reverse complement strand
AAGGAACTTATTTCAAAAGAGGATGTAATAGAAATTATAGAAAAGAATACTAAATAAATAATGACCCTATAGGGTCATTTTTTAATAATCAGCATTACAATTATTCATTATAGTAGCTAGGGTTTTAGCCATTTGAATACTAGATTCCTTCATTCCAGAGGTTAACCAATTAATAATAACCTTAAATACTCCAGCTGTTCTAAATGGCTTATAATATTTACCAAGAGTATCCTCATCCTTTTTTCTTACAGGATAAATACCATAAAATAAATTATATATCTCATCATCTAATCCTGCTTTATGTGTAAGTAGCATTAAATCACTAGATTCTCTAAGTAAATCAAATAGTAGCTTAGTTTTATTTAAAAATGTATAATCCTGGCTATTGTCTACTAGCTGCTGATATTTAATAAGTCCTTTTTTAAATTCAATTATTAATATATCAACCTTAGATGTATATGATCTATAAAAGGTTGAACGATTATACCCTGCCTTTTTACATAGCTCTCCAATTTGAATATCATTAAAATTTTTATTTTTTTCAAGCTCTACTAACGCATTAAAAAAGCATGTGTTTGAAAAGTCCTTTGTTCTCATGAAACAAACCTCCTTATTTGTCGCATTTAGAAATATAAATATATTATTTATTTTTAAAAAATGATATTATCTAAACGCAACGCGTGTTGCATATAGATTATAATATATTTTTTAATATAAGGGTGTTGAAAATGAAAAAAATTAAAATATTTATGGATTCATGTGCTAGCCTACCAAAGGATATGGCAATAAAATATGATATAGAGGTTATATCATCAATATTTACAATAAATAACGAGGCTATAGATCCTTTATGTACAGATTTATCAGTAGAGGACTTCTTTGATAAGCTAAAGAAGAAGGTTGATATGAAAACTGCAGGTATTGCACCTAATATATATTATGAAGCCTTTGAGCCATATATTAAGGATGGATATGAGGTTTTATATATAGGATTATCAAGTGGACTTTCAGGAAGCTATGGTAATTCTGTTTTAGCAAGAGAAATGATACTTGAGGATTATCCAGAAAGTAATATAGAATGTATAGATTCACTTACAGGAAGTATGGCTATATTTTTTACAACAAAAAAGGCTATGGATTTAATTAATGAAGGCTATGGTGTAAAGGATATTAAAGAAAGACTAGATAGAAATCAGCTAAATATAGAGGCTACCTTCACAATAGGATCAATGTATCATTTATATAAGGGTGGAAGGCTTAGACTTGCGACTGCAGCAGTTGGTTCACTTTTAAGAATTAAGCCTCTTGTAGTAGCCTCAAAGGAAGGAAAGCTTTCTAGTAATAGTGTTCATATAGGAAAGAAAAGAGCTTTAGCTGCGATGGCAGATAGAGTTCTTGAGAATATAGCTGATAATGAAATATATTTAGGATATACAAATAACATTGAGGAAACAGATGAATTTGAAAAGACTCTATTAGAAAAAAGACCGGATCTTAATATATCAAAATATATTATAGATTATACAATGATGTGTCATTGTGGTCCCGAAACAGTAGCTGTATTTTACAAAAGAAAAACACCATTAGAATAGAAAAGAAACACATTAGTATGCAATTAGATATTGTAGGCTAATGTGTTTTTTATTTCTTAATAGGGATAATTTTTTTGCTAAATAAATTAGCTTGTAGTATAATTTAATTATAGGATAAGCGTTTAAATGATTTTAATAATTAAAGTTTAGAAATTGCCAGCAAAGGAGAATGATTTTTATGCGTAAAAGATATATATTTATTTTGGCTATAATATCAATTTTAGGATTAGCTTCGTGCGGAAAAATCCAAAAGCATTCACATACAAAGGAAGTTATTCCAGCAGTAGCCGCAACATGTACAGAATCAGGCTTAACTGAAGGAAAGAAGTGCAGCGAGTGTGGTGAAATATTAATAGAACAAAGAGAGATTGCACCACTAGGGCATGCAGAAGAGATTATTCCAGCAGTAGCCGCAACATGTACAGCACCTGGCTTAACACAAGG
>JAZRVY010000115.1:0-3322 GCA_045599405.1 Anaeroplasmataceae bacterium | reverse complement strand
TTTGCTTTTCTTCTCCAGATATATCTAAAATAACCTTACCACTATTAAACATTAGTAATCTATTTCCATATTTAATAGCATCCTTCATATTATGAGTAACCATAACTGCAGTAAGCTTATTTTCCTTAACTATTTGATCAGTTAACTCAAGAACCTTCTTTGCAGTCTTAGGGTCTAGAGCTGCTGTATGCTCATCTAGGAATAATACATCAGGTCTTTGTAGGGTTGCCATTAATAATGTAACAGCTTGTCTTTGACCTCCTGATAATGTTCCTATCTTAGCAGACATTCTCTTTTCTAGTCCTAAGCCTAATGTAGAAAGCTTTTCTCTAAACATATCTGTATCAGAATTATTGAATCCCCATGCCATTCTCTTATTACGATTTCTTCGCATAGCAATCGACATATTTTCAAGAATTGACATATTAGCAGCAGTTCCTTGATATGGATCTTGTGCTACCTTTCCAATAAATCTACTTCTCTTATATTCTTGTAGCTTTGTAACATCTTCAGCATTAATTGTTAGTGTACCAGCTTCTGGAACATAAACTCCAGATACAGTATTGATGAATGTTGATTTACCAGAACCATTACCACCAATAATAGTTACGAAATCACCCTCATTAATTTGTACACTTAAATTATTTAAAGCTATTTTTAAATCCTCTGGATTTCCAGAAGGATTAAACTTTTTAATTAAGCCATCAGCATTTAAGATACCATTTTCAGAAATATAAGCTTCCTTATCAGCTTTCTTTTGAGCTAAAATTGCTTGCTTAGCTTCATATTTTTCCTTAAATTTAGGATTAGACTCAAGCTTAGCTTCAAGCATTTCTTGCATTTTCTTTGCTTTAGCTTCATTTCTTTCATGTCTAAGCTGCATTTGTTGATTAAGCTTTTCATTCTTTTTTGCATTACGCTCATCACGAGCAGCCAATTTAGTCGCAGATTTATTAGCCTTAGCTTCCTTTTTAGCTTCTAACTCAGCCTTAGCCTCATCAGATAAAGCTTCATATTTATCTTTCTTCTTTTGCTCTCTTGCAGCAACATTTGCAGGCTTATTCCACCATTTCTTAAATCTTGAAGAAATTAATGGATATGTTAGGAATAGCACAATAATAATTGCCATCATTGTCTTAATTAAATGGTCAGGAACTAATTCATACTCAACGCAAAGCTTAATAATTGTTGCGTATAGTACTCCTCCTAATGCAACTGATATTAACCAGTTAATAAAGTTTCTCTTACCAAATAATCCTTCACCAATAATGATTGATGCAAGTCCAATAACAATCATACCTGTTCCAGATGTTGATGAGCAAGTATAATCTCTTTGAGCCATCATTGCTCCAGAGAATCCAATAAGTGCATTACTTATTGCAAGTCCTAATACAATATAGAATGTTGTATTAATACCTTGAGCTCTACTCATCTTTGGGTTCATACCAGAGGCTCTCATTGACATTCCAACCTCTGTACCAAAGAATAAATATAGTAAAACTATAACAACTACTAAAATAAGTAGCATTTCAAGTGAGACACCATATTTTCTAGCATCAAACAATCCACTCATTAATTTATAAATTGTAGGATCGTGAGCTCCAACCTTTAAAGTTCTAAATGAGTTGTAAGTTTCCTTAAATGAGAATGCTTCTCCCTTTTTGATACCAAATATTAGCATATTAATACCAAATAAACCAGTCATTGTTATAATTCCGGCTAGTAGCCCATTAATCTTAAGCTTAGTATGCATTATACCCGTCAAGAATCCAGCAAATGCTCCTGCTAATATCGCAAATATAGTTGCAATCCAAGGATTAACACCATTACTAATTAGAACTATACATGTAGATGCACCAAATACGAATGTACCCTCACAAGAAAGGTCCGCAAAGTCTAATATACGATATGAAATAAACACTCCAAGTGCTAATATCGCATAAGGTATTCCTTCTGATAGAATACTAAATAATAAATCCATTTTATCAAATCCTTAATAAACTAAATAATAATTATTGAATATTATACTTGCTCTTGAAATCAGCAGATAATGTTAATCCCATAGCACTAACAGCATCAGCACTGTAAGCAAATGCCATCTTAGAAGCATCTGTTAATCCTTCTACAGCAATTGTATTAGCCTTCTTACCTTCAAATAAGATCTTAGATGCCATTTCTCCTGTCTTACGTCCTAATTCATAGTAAGAAATTGAGTAAGTGAATGTTCCACCAGCCTTAACCATTCCTTCCTCTCCACAAACTAGAGGAACCTTAGCTGGATTTGTAACGTTTGTAATTGTAGAAACATTAGCAGCCATTAGGTTATCTGTTGGAAGATAAATGAAATCGCATCCTTGGCTCACTAAATATTCAGCAGCAGCTGTAATTTGTCCTTGTTCAGATACTGTCTTAGTTACTGATTGAACATCCGAATGATTAGCTCTAAGATATCTATCCGCCATATCACATTGAGTTTTTGAGTTAATTTCACTAATGTTATATAAATATCCAATCTTATCTAGCTTTCCATCTCTAGCTCCAACCTCAAACATTAGCTCAATTTGAGCCTCAACTGGGTTGATATCAGATGTACCAGTTATATTTTGATTTGGATGTGATTCCCATGAATCAACAATCTCAGCAATAACAGGATCTGTTACTGATGTAAATAATAATGGTAAATCATTCTTTCCTTCTGCCTCACGAGATGCAACTAATTGAGTAATAGCTGGAGTTGCATTTCCCATTACAAGATCGCAATCCTTAACTAGCTTTTCAGCCATTGCTTTAGCTAAATTTGCATCATCCTCAGCATTTTTTACAACAAACTTAACCTTCTTTCCATCAGGTGTTTGCTCCTTAATATAATCCTTAAATCCCTTAGTAGCTGCACCTAAAGCATCATGAGTAACCCATTGTAATACTCCTACCTTATAATCTGCAGCCTTTTCACATGATGCAACACCAACAAGTGCAGCACACGCAAGTCCTGTAACTAATAATTTTTTAATAACATTTTTCTTCATATTTTAATCTCCTTTTTTAGTTATAAAATAATATAATAAAATTATATCAAAATGTGAAATCGATTTCAATAACTCTATAAAGTATGTAAATACAATTATACATATTATCCTACACGGTGTAAGATAATTAAATAAAAAAGGAGCTTTCGCCCCTTTTAGTCATTTATATCAATATGATATATTCTTGCATCCGCATCAATATTATAAATATTTTTAAGTGCCTTCTTATAAGATTCTAATTGAGCTTCATATTTTGCCTCAAGCTTTTTAATATCTCCCTCATAATTAGTCTTATA
>JAZRVY010000114.1:0-3300 GCA_045599405.1 Anaeroplasmataceae bacterium | reverse complement strand
AAGAATATCTAATTATTTACCTATGAAGGGAGATGATATAAATGTTTTCTTGCTTTAAGGATAAGATATTTTTAAAAAGATTTATTCAAATAGCTCTACCAGTAATGATATCAGCATTTATATCATTCCTAGTATCCTTTTTGGATAACATAATGGTAGGTACAGTATCTAATGAGGCTGTAAGTGGAGTATATGCTGCAAATGAGGTTACATTCCTATTTAATTTAGCCTCATTTGGAATATTAGAGGCTGCTGGTATTTTTATAGAGCAGTTTAATGGTGCTAAGGATAATAAAAGGCTAAAGGAATGCTATATGTATAAAATACTAATTTCTATTGTATTTTTAATAATAGTAATTCCTGCAGTATATTTATTTGGTACAAAGCTAGTTCATGTATTTTGTAAAAGTGATGCGTATTATACTGAAATCATGAAGCAAGGTAAAAGCTATTTATATATAATAGCTATTTCCTATATTCCATTTATGATTGGCTATATATATTCAACATCCCTAAGAGAAATAGGGAAAACAAAATACGCAATGATATCAAGTATAATTGCAGTATTTGTTAATACTATATTTAACTTTATCTTTATCATGGTACTTAAATGGGGAGTTAAGGGTGCAGCCCTAGCTACTATTATCTCAAGAATAATAGAAATGCTATATTTGATTATTATATCCTATGCTAAAAAATTTGAATTTTGCTATGGTAAAATATCTGAATTTAAAATTAGTAGCTCATTATTTAAAAAAATCACTTCAAAGGGGTGGCTACTTTTTATTAATGAGGTAGGATACGCAACAGGAGTCATGCTACAATCACTTGCCTTTTCTCAAAGAGATTCAGTGCTGTCCTCTATATCAATAGTAACAACAATATCTAATATTTTTATGATATTAATAAATGGAGTATCAGTTGGTATAGGAGTAATGGTAGGTGGAGATTTAGGAGCCTCAGACTATAAAAAGGCTAAGGATGATTCTAAAAAGCTTAATTGGCTATCATTATGGTTAAGTATATTTATAGGAGTAATATTAATATCTATATCTAGGTATATTCCATATATGTTTAGTAAGGTTGATAGCTCTCAAAAGCTACTTTCAACGAAGCTAATAATTATATATTCATCATTATTATGGGCATCTAATCTTGCAGTAGTAAGCTACTATACATTAAGAGTTGGTGGTAAAACCATTCTTACCTTTATCTTTGATACAGGTACAATGGCTTTTTTATTTGTACCATTATCATGGATACTTGCAGTACTAACAAACTTGGATATGCTATATATTTATTTAATTATTAGAAGTATAGATATATTTAAAGCTATTTTAGGAGTAATTTTAATGAAAAAGGGCTCTTGGGTAGTTAATTTAACATTAGATAATGATTATTAATGAAGGATAAGGCTACACTTATCCTTTATTTGTTTTACAAATATGTTAAATTAAGATATAATATAGTAAATATTTTTATAATTAGAAATGGGGTGATTGTATGAGGGACACATCACTAACAAAATTATTTGAAACACTATCTAATAGTACAAATAATGCTTATTTTTATTACAGCTATATTAAGGATAATAAATCGATATGGAGTAAGTCTGCTGTCGAGTATTTTAATTTGCCCGGACAGGTTCTTGATCCTATGACTATTTGGGATTCCCTTGTACATCCTGATGACATACATATTTTTAATGAATCATTTAAAAAGGTAATGACAGGACAAAACCCACATCATAATGTTGAATATAGAATTAAAAATAAGAATAATGAATATATTTGGGTATCATGTCAAGGATATATGGAATATGATGAAAATAATAAGCCTTCGTTCTTTGCTGGTATTGTAACTCCGCTTGGAACTATAACTAAGGTTGATCCTGTAACTGGATTATGGACTAAATATGGATTAACAAGAGATTTATCTACATATTTAGATAACGATATTTACGGTTCTATATTACAGGTGGATGTAAATAATTTTAAAAAGATAAATGAAGCCTATGGATATGAATTTGGTGAAAAGGTTATTTACGCAATTGGTCAAAGATTAATGAGCATTTGTAAGGATAAGGCCTATGTATATAGGCTTGATGGTGCACAATTTGCAATCCTAATTCCATCAATTAAAATTAAACCAGATGATATATATGAGCAAATTAGTAAATTTGCTAAATCATATATAATTGAAAGACGAGAATTCTCTATTGACTATTTTTGCGCATCAATCAATTTCCCAGCTGATGGATTTTTTCCAAGCTTGCTAATTGATAATTTGAATTTGACATTACAAACAGCTAAAATCATTCATAATAAGGAATTATTTAAATATAGCCCAGAGGTACTTAAAAACAGAGCCCTAGCTTATGATTTAAGAGATGATTTAATGAATGACTTGGAAGATAACTTTAAGAACTTTAGAATAGTATTTCAGCCACTTATGGATTTACATGAAAATGATTTATTCTCAGCTGAGGTATTACTTCGCTGGAGTAATCCAAAATGGAATGTAGGTCCTGCAGATTTTATACCTATCCTTGAGGATTCTCATAAAATAATAGAAATAGGTAAATGGGTATGTAATGAGGCTGTAAGATATGTACTTGAGTGGAATTTACGTCATCCAACAAAGCCACTTAAGCATGTGAATGTAAACGTAAGCTACATTCAATTTATGGAAGGATCTTTAAGAAATTACCTAATAGAATTATTAGATAAGAATAATTTACCTAGAGATTTATTAGTTCTTGAGCTAACTGAATCATGCAGAGTAGATCAGGATGAAAAGCTAACAGAAATCCTTGAAGGATTCCACAATGCTGGATTTTTAATATCTCTAGATGATTTTGGTTCTGGATACGCATCATTATCTGTACTTAGAGATAATCCTGTTGATATTGTTAAGCTTGATTATTTTATGATTCATAATATTGATAATAAAATTAAAGATAGAAAGCTTGTTGAATTCATAATTTCATACTGTAGGCAAATGGGTATTAAGGTATGTAGTGAAGGAGTAGAAACAAAAGAGGTTCTTGATATTGTATCTAATGCAGGTTCTGCATATGTACAAGGATTCTATTATGATAGACCTCTTGAAGCAGAGGATTTCTACAGCAAGTATTTAGAGTAAAAGAGACATATATGTAATCTATTGAATTACAATATGTCTTTTTATTTACTTACAAACATATATTATAATTTAAAAAAATTAAGGAGGTTTAACCATATTTAATTATGTAGGATACCGATGGTTCGTAATAACTAGCCTTAGTTTTTGTTGAAAATA
>JAZRVY010000113.1:0-7933 GCA_045599405.1 Anaeroplasmataceae bacterium | reverse complement strand
GTTGATAATATCTTTTTTTTCATATTACCCTCCTAGAATATAAATATTATTGCTGTGGAAGCAAATGTAGATAATAAATTTCTTTTTGAAAGTAGATATAATTCTCCATATACTAATATCATAAAGAAGAATAATGCATGTAATGTACCAATACCTGTAATCCATGCATATGTTCCATATGTTAGCATTGTTACTATTCCACCATAAGGAATATATTTATTAATCTTCATATTCTTAAATGGAATAATATCATCAAGCGCATATTGGAAGAATTGAATCATATTTACTATTTGCCAAATTAAGAATCCATAGTAAATGTGTCTTACACCCTGAACATATAATTTAAATCCAGTTGTATTATTTCCTAAATCATAAAATGGCTTAACGTGAAATCCTAGGATTGCACTTATAATAAATACTACTGCAAAAGTTATAGCAAATATTATAATTACCATTTTTGTTGATAACGGAGTTTTATCCTTTTTAAATACAATATTTAGTTTTTTACAATATAGGAATTTTACTAAGCAATATATGATAAACATTACTGCTGAGGCAATACCATAATAAAACATTATATTTGATTGACCATAATATACTCTTTTATAAAGAGGCTTAAATACATAAGCTATATTTGAAATAGGCAATGATAGGAACAAAATAAGACCAGCAATAGCATATTTTAGTCTATCGCATAAAGATAGCTTGGCTGGAGCTTCATTGACCTCATTGTCAATTTTAATTTCTTCTTTTTCTAAATCTGTGTTAGAAGCTTCATTGATTTGTTTAGCGTTTTCCATCTTTTCACCCTTTTTCACATATACAATTATACCATTATTAAAGCAAATATCAATATTCTTATTATTATACATAATAATACTAGTTGTATATGTAATATAAAAGGAGAGTGATTTTACACTCTCCCTATGCGTTTATTTTATTAGATAATTTATTAGGATCTAGACCATCTATAAAGTGATCAATACCCTCTACTGTTTTTGATAGCGCTGTATTTAAATCTTGGAGTACTTCATTTTGGAATCTTCCAAGAACCCAATCTACAACAGGGATTACATCACTTCTATCAATTCCAACCTTTATCCTTTGGAATTGCTCTGTCTTTAGATTTTGGATAATGCTCTTTAGACCATTATGTCCTCCAGCACTTCCCTTTTGTCTATATTTTACCTTTCCTACTGGCATATCTAGATCATCATTTATAACAAGAATATCCTCTAAATCTACCTTGTAGTAATTTTTTACTAATATTAATGAATCTCCTGATAGATTCATATATGTTGTAGGCTTTAATAATATTACCTTTTGTCCTCTTATATTAGCTTGAGCTACAAATCCTTTTAGTGATTTGTTTTCCTTAAAGATAAAATTATATTTATCGGCATATTTATCTACTGCCATAAATCCTACATTATGACGAGTATTTTCATATTCGCTACCAGGATTACCAAGTCCTACAATTAGCTTCATAGAATTATAGTAATTCTCTCTTGCTCTTATCGTATGAATAAGTGAATAATCCACTTAGTGGCTCATCAGAAAGGATACGTAAGATTCCGTGTCCTAGTAATGATCCTACAGATAATACCTTAATCTTTTCAACCTTCTTCTCCTCTGGAATATTGATTGTATTAGTTAAGATTAATTCCTTTAAGCAAGAATTTGTAATTCTTTCAATAGCTGGTCCAGATAATACTCCGTGAGTTGCACATGCATAAACTTCCTTAGCTCCAGCCTTCATTAAAGCTTCAGCTCCGATTGTTAATGTTCCAGCAGTGTCTACCATGTCATCAACGATAACACAAGTCTTTCCTTCAACATCTCCGATGATGTTCATAACCTCAGCCTTGTTTGGTTCTGGACGACGCTTATCTATAATAGCAATAGGTGATTCTAGTACTTGTGCAAATGCTCTAGCACGAGTAACTCCACCATGGTCTGGTGAAACAACACATACATTGTCTAACTTCTTGTCTGAAATGTAGTTAACAAGGATTGGTAATCCCATGAAGTTATCTACTGGAATGTTAAAGAATCCAGAAATTTGAGCAGCATGTAGGTCCATAACAATTACTCTATCTGCACCTGCAGTTGTAATTAGGTCTGCAACTAATCTTGCAGTGATTGGTTGACGGCTACGAGCCTTTCTATCTTGGCGTCCATATCCATAGTAAGGAACTACAAGATTAATGCTTTCAGCTGATGCTCTTTTTAATGCATCACACATAACTAATAATTCCATTAAATGATCATTAGCTGGTGCACTTGTTGGTTGAATAACAAATACGTGATGTCCACGCACTGTCTCATTAATATTGATATTAATTTCTCCATCAGCAAATCTTAAAACATCGCAATTAGATAGAGGAACACCGATTGACTTAGCTATTTCCTCTGCTAATGGTCTGTTAGATGATAATGAAAATAATTTTACTTTTTTTCCAAATAATTCTGCCATATACTTAAATCTCCTATCATTTTTTTGGTACATAAATATTATAGCATTATTATATATAATTTCAATTATATATTTGATAAATTTTAGGCTTGAATTTTAACCGCTCCATTATCACATTTGTTGCCCCATGAATCAATGATTTTACCATTTCTCCATACGCAAATAACCTCACAGTGATTTGCACATTTTGGACACTCAAATCCTGTTGTTTTGAATTCGATATCAGCAACATCGAATGAAAATTCCTTTTCAATTTTGCTCTTTCTTGCAAGAACCGCAACACCAAATGCTCCCATTAAATGCCCATTCTTATCTACGATAACCTCACATCCAGTTTGGTCCTCAAATGCTTTTTTAACTCCAATGTTCTTACTTACTCCACCTTGGAATACTACCGGGGATTTAATTCTTTTTCCTTTACCTACATTGTTAAGATAGTTAGTTACTACTGCCTTACATAATCCAGCAATAATATCCTCCTTCTTGTGTCCAATTTGAGCCTTATGTACTAAATCCGATTCAGCAAATACTGTACATCTTGCTGCAATATTTGTTGGGTGCTTACTAGTAAGCGCAATATCACCAAATTCCTCTACTGATACACCAAGTCTATGTGCTTGTGATGATAAAAATGATCCTGTACCGGCTGCACATAATGTATTCATTGCATAGTCTACAACAAATCCATTTTCAATGATAATAATCTTACTATCCTGTCCACCAATCTCAAAAATTGTATTTACATCTGGATATAATGTGATTGTACCAATCGCATGAGCTGTAATCTCATTTTTAACTACTGACGCGTTAGTCATGGCTCCAATTAGCTTACGTGCTGAACCTGTAGTACCAACACTAACAATTTCAACATCCTTGTCCTTTAATTGACCCTCAAGAACCTTTAATAATCTTTTAACAGCTCCCATAGGATTTCCTTCTGTCCATAAATATTCACTTGCAAGGATATTATTATTTTCATCAATTACAACACCCTTTGTTGAAATTGATCCTATATCTATTCCTAAATAACCTTTCATTATTCTACCTCTACATATTATTCTTTCTAGCAACTACCATATCATAGAATGCTTCTAATCTTGTTTTAACTCCAGTTTCACTTGTTTGTGAATCAAAGCTAAAGTGTAAAACTGGTATCTTATAATCTCTACTTATATTTTGCAAAATTGGCATAGCATCAATTTCAGGTGTACATCCAAAGGATTTAACCTGAATAATACCATCAGCTCTTCCCTTTGCAAAATGTAAGGCCTCAGCTATTGTAAAATTACCTGTCGCTCCGATAGAGAATTTAGCGTATTTTTTAGCTTGCTTGCATCTCTTTTTAAATTGATTGTGAATAATAGAGTTAGTCATATTCATTAATCTGTCGACCTCCATACCCATCTTTGCAAGCTCCTTTTCCATAAAGTAATTACTAAATGGCTCTTGTACTGTATAGTAATCTCCTATCATACCTACTCTAATAGTCTTAGCAGGCTTTTGAGTAGGTATGTTATAAAAGGCCTTTCTATATTTCTTTTCTACCTTTTTTAAATCCTTTTTAGAATTTACACCATCAAGCTCTACTAAAAAGCTTTTATATACCTTATCAAATTCTCCCTCAGTAATCTCAAATCCAACATTATGTCTAAGATAATTATCAAATTCGTCAATTACCTCTATCATATGAAGAGCACAAGGGAGAGCTTGAACTACCTTTCTAATTTTTACGTTAGGATTTACTATCTTTAAATTCTCAACAATAGATTTTGGTGATTTCCAATTAACCGCAGCCATATTAAAGAATTTAAATTCATATCCCATGTCAGTAAGAATCTTTTCTGATAGCTCTCCATAATAATTAAGTCTACAGTTACCATATATTTGCATAAGACAGTTTGCACCCTTTTCTAATGCTTCTATATAGCATCCTAAACAGTACTTAAATGGACTACATACAAAATCTGGGCTGTATTTACTTCCAAGCTCTAGTGTTCTTTTTGTAATTGGAGGTGGAGTTAAATATTTAACCTCAAATCCCTTTTCAAAAAGGTATTTAAATGCATATGAATAGCTTGCCCATTGTGGGAAGCATGCCATTATTTCCTTATTCATTGCCCTTCTCCTTTCTGAAATTAAGAATATCTACATAAGACTCTAATCTAGTTTCAATACCAGCTGTTGCATCCTGTGCATCAATAGTAAGTGTTAAAATTGGTTTATCCTTGAAGCTTCTTATAATCATTTCATTTGCCATGCTGTCTGGCCCACAAGGGAAAGTAGTTAAAAGAACAATACCATCTATTTGATTCTTATACATTTCAATAGCACCAAGTAAATGCTTATTATATCCCCATGGCATTGTCTTTGAAACATTTAATGAAGCATGTATTGCAGGCATCTCTGGTGCATACTCTGCGATAATAGGCTCGCAATCAAGTCTCTTTAATGCGTTAATGATAGGCTCTCCTACATACTTATCCTTAATGTTGTAAGCATGTGCTACAACAAGAACCTTGTTCTTCTTTGTTTCTACAAGAAGCTTTTCTTGATCCTGGCTTCTAAACATTTCAAAATATAGCTGAGCTTGCTTTGCCATAATATACGCAAATTTAACCTGACTCTTTTTAACCTTAAGGAATTTACCCATCTTGTAAAATCCTTTTCTTTGTCTATGTGGCTTTCTATCCTTAACATTATAAAATAATATATTAATGTTCTTATCTCTAAAAGTATTATTTACTAAGTCATAAATAGCAGAGAATTTAGTACACATAAAATATCCATGACATGCATATACTCTTGGCACAAATATCATATCGCACTTATCAAGCAGCCAATCAATGTGACCTAGCATAATCTTAGTAGGCAAGCAAGCCTCATCAATTGCTAGCTGACTACCCCTTTTTATTATTTCCTTATTAGTTTCTGGACTAATGATGTATTCAACACCAATTTCATCAAAAAATGTTGTCCATAATTTTTCGTTCTTATAATAAAGTAACGCTCTTGGAATTCCTATTTTCATCATATACCTCTTTACAAATTCTATATTTAGTGTTACATTTGTCACTGTAAAATTATATTTACATTTTTTATACCAGTCAATAAGGAGGAGCTACACTGTGACAAATAAAAATGTTTTGTATCAAAAAAAAGAATCTGCTAGCAATAAATTTACCAAAGAATGTATTGTAATGGCATTCTTTGAGCTACTTAAGGATAATGATTTTAATAAAATAACTATCACCGAAATAATAAATAAAAGTGGTGTAAGCCGTATGGGATTTTATAGAAACTATTCTTCTAAAGAAGAAATAATAGAAAAATTTATTGAAGAATGCTTCGATGAGACTGTTGAAAGTATAAAAAAGGAAAGAGACCTAGATTTTAGTATAGTAACTATAATGAAATCTACTCTTACCTATTTTCAACAATACTCTAAATATATGAAAATAATAATAGATAGAGATCAATTATATTTATTATTTAAGGCATATGAAAAAGCCTTTAGAAATCTATACGAAACAACTAAGGAATCTAGACTAAGAGACTATTCTACACAGATGTTTATAGGAGAATTATTCCTATTAGAAATGCAATGGGTTAAAACAGGAATGCATGAATCCCCTTCTGAAATGGCTAATATATATTACAAAATCCTAAAGCTACGTGTAGGTAGTCTTGATAGAGTATTAAAAAAGACTAAGCTCAATGCTTAGTCAATTTTTCTACAATAGCTTTGTATTTAGTATTTTTATACCTTCGTATTTTGATTTTAAGGATTTTAAATCAGGATTATCATTTAATATATATAATGTAGGGCCACTACCTGATAGATATACATCATATCCTAAGTCTTTAATATCATCATATATTTCCTTTAAAGGTGTCATATCTATTGATACCTTTGATAAATCGTTGAATATATTAGATTTAATTAAACTAATATCATTATTCTTAAGTCCATTAATTACATTATTTGTATTTAATGTTCTGTCTATCTCTTGATATTTATAAGCTTGATATATAGCCTTTGTTGATAGACCATAATCAGGCTTTATCAATGTAATATTTACCTTATCATAGCTAGCTTCAAGTAAATTTACTATTTCACCTCTACCAGTACAAAAGGCTGGCCTTTGGTATAGGCAATAGGATACATCAGTTCCTAGCATATTTGCTAGCTCCTCAAGCTCAGATAATGATGCGTTAACATTAAATAGCTTGTTTAATCCTCTTAGGCATGCGGCTGCGTCACTGCTACCACCTGCTAAACCAGCTTCCGTTGGAATCCCTTTGTCTAGAGTTACTATACATCCCTTTTTTATATTATATTTTTGATAAAATAATTTCATAGCCTTAAGTACTATATCGTTTTCAAATTCTATACAAGGTCTATATATTATTTCATCATGTTCCATAAAGGTTAAGGTATCATATAAATTAATAGGTATCATTACTGTATTAGTAGGATGATATCCATCCTCTCTTGTATCTAATACCTCTAATGTTAAATTAATTTTAGCATAGGCTTTTTCTTCTATCATAATCAATTCCTACTTATCTAATATATTACTAAGCTCAACAAATTCCTTTACTGTTAAGGCTTCACTTCTTATAGCCTTATCAAGTCCTAGAGCTTCTAATGCGTTATATATATCATCCTTTTTATATCCCATTTGAGATAGGTTATTTACAAGAGTCTTTCTTCTTTGAGCAAAGGCTCCTCTAACAAGCTTAAAATATTTTTCCTCATTTATTGGATGATACATAGGTTCACTGAATAAATCTAATCTTATAACTGCACTATCTACATTAGGTGCAGGTACAAATACGTTTTTGCTAACCCTAAGGACCTTTGTAGCCTTGGCTCTATATTGTATGGCAATAGATAATGCGTTATAGTCCTTAACATCAGGCTTAGAGCAAATTCTATCTGCAACCTCTTCCTGCATCATCATTACATATTCTCTTATTTTAGTTGTTTGCTCCAGTAGACCTAATATTATAGGGGTAGTTATATAATATGGTAAATTTGCAATTAATACTACTCTTTTGCTATCTGGAAAATAAGTATCTATATCCTTGTCTACATTTTGCTTTAATACATCATTATTTATAATATTAATGTTATTAAACTCAGATAGATTCTTATTTAAAATAGGTATTAGATCCTTATCTATTTCATAGCACAATACTCTTTTGGCCTTTGATGCTATAATTTCAGTTAATGATCCTAATCCTGGTCCAATTTCTATTACATCACAGGTTTCATCTATAGTGGCACTATTTACTATATTATTTAATATATTTTGATCTATTAAAAAATTTTGTCCAAACTTCTTTTTAATAAAGAAATCATTTTCTTTAATAATACTATGAGTTTTATCTATTGAACCAATTTTAGCCACTATATTCATCTACTTTCTTTTTTAATTCATTATAGGATATATC
>JAZRVY010000112.1:0-3535 GCA_045599405.1 Anaeroplasmataceae bacterium | reverse complement strand
GGATTTATTTATTGATAAAAAGATTATTAAGGAAGATAGAGCTTCTACTCCTTTAGTAGTTGATGGTAATGATAATATCCTTTGGGTTTATGATATAGCTAAATCATATGATATTTATAATTATAGAGATGAAGCGGATATTTATTTAGTTTTTGAGGTGAAATAATATGGTAGATAATGATGTTAAAAGAATTTTAGTTACAGAGGATGAAATTCATAGAGCTTGTAAGAGAATTGGTACTCAGATTAATAAGGATTATAAAGGAAAAGAGCTTGTAATTATTGGATTATTAAAGGGTTGTGAGCCTTTTGTATCTGATCTTGTTAAGCATGTATCTAACTTCTTAATTACAGATTATATGAAGGTTAAGTCTTATGTAGGTACACAATCTACTGGTGAGTTATTAATTAAAAATGATATTGATGTAGATGTTACTGGTAAGGATGTTATTATTGTAGATGATATTTGTGATTCAGGTCTAACATTAAAGAAGGTATCTGAATTATTATCTACAAGAGGAGCTGCAAGTGTTGCATGCTGTGTTCTTTTAGATAAGCCAGAGGGTAGAAAGGTTGAAGTAAACATTAAATATGTTGGTTTAGACATTCCTAATGAGTTTGTTGTTGGATATGGTCTAGATTATAATGGATACTATCGTAATTTACCTTATATTGGTGTATTAAAAGAGGAAATTTATAAGAAATAAAGGAGGGCTATAAATGGATAATAATCAAAATAAAAAGCCAACAGAGCCTAGAAAAGGTGGATTTCTCCAAAATTGGGGAGTATATATACTTATCATTATTATTTTAGCAGGTGTATTCTTTGCGTATAGAAAGCTAAGCAAGCCAAGCTATACTACCCTACTTACTCCTGAGTATGTAGAGGCAATGTCAGATGGTAGAATCAAGACTGCCACTGCTACTCCTGCTGGATCAGAGAATTCAGATTTATATATTGTTAAGGGTAAGTATTATGCAGATGCTGCAGATAAGGTTAAGGATAATACATCTTTATATAAGATTACTATTACCTATGATCAATTAAATGCATATTTAAATAATGGTGCTAGCATTAAGCTTCAAAAGGTTAAAACTAGCAATGTATTATCATGGGTAATTTCATTATTACCATTAGCATTATTCGCATTATTTATCATATTCTTCTTACGTACTAATAAATCAAATAACGCATTTGATTTTGCGAAGTCTAGAGCTAGATTAAGTAGAAATAAGAATGTTAAGTTTGAGGATGTTGCTGGATGTGATGAGGAAAAGGCTGAGCTAGTTGAGGTTGTAGATTTCCTAAAGAATCCAAAGAAATATGCAGATATGGGAGCTAGAATTCCAAAGGGTATATTATTATTTGGACAACCAGGATGTGGAAAAACATTACTTGCAAAGGCTGTAGCCGGAGAGGCTAATGTACCATTCTTCTCTATCTCTGGATCTGATTTCGTAGAAATGTTCGTTGGAGTTGGAGCTTCAAGAGTTAGAGATTTATTTAGACAAGCTAAGGAAAATCATCCATGTATCATATTCATTGATGAAATTGATGCGGTTGGTAGACAAAGAGGTGCCGGAATGGGTGGAGGTCACGATGAGCGTGAGCAAACACTTAATCAGCTTCTTGTTGAAATGGATGGATTTAATGGTAATATGGGTATTATCGTTATGGCAGCGACTAACCGTCCTGACGTACTAGACCCTGCACTACTTCGTCCAGGTAGATTTGATAGACAAATCACTATCAATACACCAGATGTTATTGGACGTGAGGCTATTTTAAAGGTTCATGCTAAAAATAAAAAGCTTGACCCTGAGGTTAAGCTAGATGAATTAGCTGCAAGAATCCCTGGATTCTCTGGAGCTGATATTGAAAATCTATTAAATGAGGCTGCAATTCTAGCAGCTAGAGATAATAGACGTACTATTACTACTGAGGATTTAGATGAAGCAACTGATCGTGTCATGATGGGTCCTGCTAAAAAGAGCAAGAAATACAATGAGCACGAAAAGGATATTGTTGCACATCATGAGGCTGGACATGCTGTTATTGGATTAAAGCTAGAGCATGCAAACATTGTTCAAAAGGTAACTATTATACCTCGTGGACAAGCAGGTGGATATACATTAATGCTTCCTGAAAAGGAAACATTCCTTGAGACAAAGCAATCACTTACAGATTCTATTACAGGATTACTCGGAGGTAGAGTTGCTGAGGAAATAATGTTTAATGAGCCATCTACTGGTGCTTCTAACGACTTTGAAAGAGCTACTAAGATTGCAAGAGCTATGGTTACTAGATATGGTATGAGTAACCTAGGACCTTTACAATATGAGCATAGCTCAGGTAGTGTATTCCTTGGAAGAGACTATATGCAAGAGAAAAACTTCTCTGACCAAGTAGCTCTAGAAATTGATAAAGAAACTCGTAGAATTGTTGAAGAATGCTATGAAAATGCTAAAAAGATTTTAACTGAGCATAAGGATTTAATGTGTGCTATTGCAGAATACCTAAAGAAGGTTGAAACATTAACTAAGGCTGATATTGATGAAATCGCAGCTACAGGTAAGCTTCGTAGAAGTGATGAAAGAGACGCTCAAAAGGAAGCTGAGCAACAAGCTAAGGCTGAGGCTGAGCAAACTACTACTGTTGAGGCTGAAATTGTAGAAGCTACAGATGCTATAGAAAACGAGCCTCAAGAGCCAGAAGCACAACCTTTAGAGGACACTACTACAGATGAGACTAGATAAATATCTCAAGGTTTCAAGATTAATTAAACGTAGAACTGTAGCTAAGGATGTTGCACAAAAGGATAGAATCCTTGTGAATGACAAATTAGCTAAGCCTTCTACTACTCTTAAGGTTAATGACATTATTACTATATTCTTTGGTAATAAGGAAGTTAAAATTAAGGTATTACAATTATTAGATAGTACTAAAAAGGCTGATGTTGAGCTTATGTATGAGCTAATTAGTGAAAAGGTAATTGATAAAGGGACTAACCAACAAGGTTAATCCCTTTTATTTTACATATTCTAATATATCAGATAGCTTATTAACTACTACTGTTTTACAGGACTCTAGTTTTTTTCTTGATTGATGACCGCAAGCTAATAATATTGATTTGCATCCTATTTTTAATGCCACCTCATGATCATGAACTGTATCTCCTACCATTAATATCTCATTAGGATTTATATCATTATTAATAATATAATTATGTCCTATTTTATCCTTAGTTTCTCCTCTATAATTTGAGGTACCTAAGACATCTTTAAAATAATCATATATATTATAATATTTTAATTGATCACATAACATATTATATTCAGTTGCTGATAATACTACTAAATTAATATCTAATTCCTTTAATTTATTAAAGGTAGGTATCACATCTTCATACAGCTTACAATCCTTACTATATTTAGTATATCTTTCTATATAGACATTAGCTAAATCATCAAAATTATATTTATTTAAATCTATACCACTTCTTATATAGTAATCTCTAATAGGAAATCCAAATAT
>JAZRVY010000111.1:0-11830 GCA_045599405.1 Anaeroplasmataceae bacterium | reverse complement strand
AAGAGGTGTACCAGAAAATACGCCTCTTTTTTGTGCTATAATTATTATATGAATGATGTATTATATGATGAGTTTTATTTAAAATTTAAATATATAATCGATAGTGAATTATATCAACAAAATAAAAAATTTATTCAGCATGGTAATACTACAATATATGAGCATCAAATTTTAGTGGCCTATGAATGTTACAGGTATTTAAAAAAGAAAAATAAAGAAGATGACGATTTAATTAATGCTGCATTACTTCATGATTATTTTTTATATGATTGGCATGATATAAAAAAATATCCAAGAAAGAGGCTGCATGGCTTTCGCCATCCAAAAGTGGCCGCATTAAATGCGAAAAGAGATTTTAATATATCTGATAGGGCTATGAAAATGATAAGGTCACATATGTTTCCTTTAACATTATTTCATATACCCTTATCTAAATCAGCATGGATACTTTCTGTAATGGATAAAAAATGTACCTTAAGAGAGAGGAAGAATAAAAAATGAGAACACTAATAGCTTTAATAATAGTATTTATATTTTTCTGCTTTGCAGGTTGGTGCCTAGAGGTGGGATATAGAAGTATAAGAAATAAAAGGCTTATTAATCCTGGATTTATGCTAGGACCTGCACTTCCTATATATGGATCTGGATGTCTTATTATGTATTTAATTTATTCATATAGTATTCCTGGAATAAATAATAAATGGATTAATTTTGCTATAGAAGCAATAATATGTGGAATAATAATGACAATAATAGAGTTTTTAGCAGGATTAATATCATTAAAGGTATATCATAATAGATTGTGGGATTATTCAGATAGAAAGGGAAATATTATGGGACTTGTATGTCCCACATTCTCTATTATTTGGACTTTATTAGGTATAGCATTCTATTTTGTATTTATGCCATGGCTAGGAAAGGTGGCTTATATATTTTCTGATTATATAGGATTATCCTTACTTACAGGTGTGTTTGCAGGTATATTTATAACTGATTTAGGATATTCATTACATTTAGCTACAAAGATAAGAAGCTATGCAAAGAGCATTGGAGAGGTTGTTAATTTTGAAGAGCTTAAGCTTAATGTTTCTAAATATTTTAAGGATTTAGGAAGAAAAATTAAAACTAATCCTTTTGTGTCGGCTGGATCTAAAATTAAGGAATTCATTGAAGATAGGATGAATAAATAGATTTTATATGCTAAAATAAATGTAGGTGATTCGTATGAAAAAAATTCTAGGATTTATTTTTAGCATATTTATATTTATACCATTATTATTTGGATGTAATAAATCTAAAAGGATAGATAATGTTGATATATACATTGGAAGCAATAGTGTTAAGGTAAATGGTTATAAATATAATTTTAATAAGAATTCATTTAGTTATACAACTGCTCATGGCTATAGCTATTTAGAAGTTGGATTTTATATTGAAATTGAGAATGTAAAATCAAAGAATAATGAAATTAATATAAGCAATTATAATACCTATGGTAATGGAAAGGTATTAGATAGAGCTTTATATAGTGAATTTGGTTATGATGAGGCTGGATTTAATTATAAGAGAGTAGAAGATGAATCATATATTATTAATAAAGGTCAAACTAAGGAGCTATTATTTAAATTTATTATTCCTC
This sequence comes from Anaeroplasmataceae bacterium, assembly GCA_045599405.1. Taxonomy (GTDB): domain Bacteria; phylum Bacillota_I; class Bacilli_A; order Acholeplasmatales; family Anaeroplasmataceae; genus UBA3206. The sequence goes on along the minus strand of JAZRVY010000111.1, from coordinate 10,191 downwards.
AAGGAAATATGCTAGCTTATTATGGTATAGGAATGAAAATTAATGATGTTAGCTTTAATTTCTACAATTATAAAAAGGATGATGAAATAAGGTTTGAAACTACATATATTCATGATCCAACAAAAAATGATCAAGCAATGAGGGATATAGAAGAATTTAAGGATGCATATTATGGATTTATTCCTAGTGAGACAGGATCTATATCGTCATATAGAAAGTATGATTATACTAATAAGGATGAAGTGCTTGGATTTAAGGCAGAGAGAATAGAGTACCATAAATCTAATAATATAAATGTAAAGCAATTAGAGCAGGAGCTAAGAAATGAAAATGCGAGCATTGAAACAATCGCAAGAGCTTGCAGTACATTAAGAAATTTAAATAGATTAAATGCATATGATAATAATCCATCTGGATTAGCTACAGTAATGAAGAGAAATAAGGATACCTATGGAAATGAGATGGGACCTTCTCCAGAATATTTATTTAATAGATATCAAGCAGAGAATCCAACATATGATGATAATCAAGTGTGGGAGATTGTTTTAGCTAAGGCATATTCTATTAATTTAGGTATGGATGTAATACTTGGATTATATGATGATATGTTTGAATATTATGGTGTTGAACCAATGGATTTTTAATTAAAGAAGTAGGCTGTGTGGCCTACTTTTTTTATATCTGTGTAGTTTATAGTAGTATATAAAGAAATTAATCATTAAAAATAGGGACAATATTAGCTAAAATGTGTCAAGGTTGTTGTAAATCATAATGTTTAGGTATAAAATTATGGTGTAGTAAACATTTAAACAAAAATTTTAATAAAAAAAGAGGTGAAGTATTTAAAGCAATTTAAAAAAGCTTCTTAATGAGTTTTCTAGGCTTTATAAAATTAGAGAATTCAAAACTATCAAATTGAGATTGGAGGTTTTATTCTATGAAAAGAAAATCAATTTGGAAAATGATTGCCGGATCACTATGTGGAGCATCATTAGTGCTAGGTCTTGCAGCTTGTGGATCAGCTGGACCTAAGGGTGAGGACGGAAAAAATGGAAACGATGGTAATCCTGGAGTAGGTATTGCTGATGTTGTAATTAATGACAATAATGAATTAGTTATAACATTAACAAATGGACAGGTAAAAAATCTAGGAGACATCACAGGTGAAAAGGGAGATAAGGGAGACAAAGGAGATACTGGAGAATCCTTATTAGATTTCTATTCACCAAAGGTTCTTGAAGGAATGGTAAATGCTGCAGCTAATGGATATAGTGTAAAGGATATGTATACTGCTGCACAATCATTTGGATACAAGGGAACTTTCAAGGAATGGTCTCTTGCTACAATTAAGGATGAATTAGCACCTCAATATCCTGTAACTGTAAGTGATGATTATACTACATTTACATATGGATGGGATTCAAAGGGTGTAACATTAGGAGAGAAGGCTATCCTTCTTGATAATCGTTTCACAGATGAAGAGGTAGCTGCTCATGATTATATTTTTAATGATGTAACTGAGGCTATCGCATATGCATCAGCTGGAACTGAAGCTGACCCAATGGTTATTTATATGGCTCCAGGTGTTTATTGGACACACGATCCAAATTCAGAGGGTACAACTAATGCATACACAATTACAAAGACTTGTGCTAACATGCATTGGGAAGGATTAACTGATGACTATAGAAATGTTGTTATTGCATTCAACTATGGACATAACCAAGGATATTCTGGTGGTAATCCAACATGCTTCAACATTGGTGGAGATGGATTTAATCTTCGTAACCTAACAGTTGGAGGATATTGTAATATTGACCTAAACTTTGCGTTAAATACTGATTTCAGTCAACCAAAGAGAACTACTGACGTTACTCAATGTCAATTAGGATCATATAGTGGAGATAAGCTATATGCTGAAAATGTTGCGTTTATTTCAAGATTAAATATGATGCCATTTAATAACTCTAAGCGTGCTCTTTATGTTGATTGTCACCTAGAGTCAACAGATGACTCATTAAATGGATCTGCAAAGGCAGTATATTTAAACTGTGAATTTGAGTTCTATGCATCTAAGCCATGGGGTGGATCAAGTGGAGCTACTTTATTAAATTGTGATTTTGATATCGTACATATCAATGTTGGAGATAATCCATCACAATATTTCACAAAGATGGCTGGTAGAGTAAATGCAATTGATTGTCGCTTCCATGACTCTACAAATGAACAAACTTATAACATTGGATGGAGTGATATATTATCATCAACATTCAGAAGCTACTATTCAAATGTAACTTATAATGGTGTTCAAACTGACTTCTCTGATGGAGGAAAGAACGCTGATAAGGGAGTTGACCTAACAGGAAAGACAGCATTAAGTGCTTATAAGATTGTTAAGAACAACGGAGCTACAGTTTATAATGTTTATAACCTTCTTAGAGGAACTGATGATTGGGATCCACTAGGACAAAAGGCTGTTATTGTTGGTGCTGGTGCAACTGATGTTCCAACAACTATGTCTGCAAATACTAATAAGGCTACTATTGAAACAGGTAAGGAAGATGGAGATACAGCAACTATTTCATTTGGTATTACAGGACCTCAAAATACTAACTATAAGAATAATGCTGATATCACTTGGTCTGTAAAAGATGCAGATAAGGTTTATGTTGAATTAACAAAGAACGTGGATGGAACTTGTACAGTTAAGGCTATTAACGAGCAAGAGGAAACTGTTAAGGTTGTTGTTGAAGGAACTGATGTTAGTGGATTAAAGGCAGCAGTAGAACTTACTGTTAAGCCATCTATCCTTCCAATTGCAGCTGCAACTGCAGGAACTATTACTCAAAATGAAAACGGAACTGCAACTGTTGCATATACAATTGCTGATTTAGGTACAAGAGCTGATCAATCAAGAATTAAGTGGTATATTGCTGATGACGCAGAAGGAACTAACCAATTCCAAGTTGCTGAAGGAAGAGGAACTACTCCACTTAAGACTATTACATTACAAAAGGCTTGGGCTGGTAAGTATCTAATTGCAGTAGTAGAATCTAAGCACATCCGTTCAAATTACGGAGAGCCTGCTACGTTCGCATCTAGTGCTGTAATTGCAGAGGCTGGAATTAAGGATCTTAATACATACCATGTAGAGCTAGATAGCTTAGTTACTGCTAATCAAGCTGAATTCAAGGCTGGATTCTGGACTGCAAGAAGCGTTGCTTATGGTACAGGAGCTAAGAATGGATTCCTAAATTACACAGGAATTTACTTCACAGGAGCTAAGACAGCATACAGTGAAATTGACTATACACCTATTGCTGGTGAATATGGAGATATGAAGGCTACTCTTAAGGTTGCTCCAGGAAAGACTGCTGGACAAGGATTTGGATCTAACAACAACTTCATTGAAGTTAGAGTTAAGTATGATGGAGCTACTGATACAGGATACGCTGTAAGAATTGTTCGTACATCTGGAGATTCAACTAAGGTTCAATTAGTTAAATTAGCTGGTAAGGATGCTGAAACAGGAGTAAGAAATGTTGAAGTTCTTGCTGAAAGTGGAAATACTTCAGTATACCTAACAGAATGTACAATTGAGATTTGGACAGCTAATGGTAAGCTAAATACTAAGATTACAACATCTGCTGAACAACCTGGTACTGCTAAGGATAAGGAATATTTACATAGTGTAGAATTAAGTGCTGATATTACTGCAAGCACAGCTGGAGGATTCGGAGCTTATTACGAAAGCTCAACTGGTGATAATACTACATATATTGGAGATATCCAATTAGAGTGGACTAAGTAATAATAAAATAAATTTGGAGTGTTTCTGAAAGGAAATGCTCCTTTTTTAATATAAATAGTTACTTTTTGTTATATATTTACTATAATAATGGTGTAAGTCAATATGGACTTACAGGCTGGAAACCCAAATAGCCATTAAAGAGGTATTTGTGAATGACTGAATCCAAGCAGAATAATAGATATAAGACAGATTGAAAAAGCATCTGCATTCTTACTTGGTTATACATATAAGATATGTGGCAAATATCGAATTATTCACAAACACTCATAGAGTGAGCCAAAGCATCTGAATATTCAGGTGCTTTTTTATAGAAAGGCTTTTTCTATATTTGAGGTTTATAGTTAAATATAATATAATATCATATGGGGAGTGATAATTATGAAAAGGAAATTAACAATAATATTTATATTTATTTTTTCATTATTCATGTTTGCAGCATGTGCAAAGAAGAATGATTGGAATTATACAAAAGAGGATTTAGTTGGATCTATTAATATTGAGGGTACTATTAATCTAGCTAATGAATCAAATACAATTACATTTGATTCAAAGGATTTATATAAAAAATCACCAAGAAAAAAGGATGTATATGTTATTGATTTACAAAAGGCTTTAACAGAGCTTCAAAATAATGGTGAATATTTAACTTATGATATAGTTAAGGCTTGTAATGTTAATATATCATCAATAAAGAATGAAAATAATATAACTACAATTTCCTTTGATGGTAATGAAAAGGAATATGCAGTAATAATAAATAAGAATGTTATTAAAAATAGTAAATATACCTTTGTAACGGCTAAAGTACCGTCTTTAGGTGAAATAAATACTGATTTATTAAGCTTTGAGGATAATTATTTAACATCAGAATTTGAATGGGATGTTGATTTTAAGCTTGCCATTCAAATTATATCTCAAATAGGTATGATAGTAGCAGGATTTAAATATGATAATCCAATAACTGTTGCGGGTGGATTTATAAATATAGTTGCGAGTATAGCTACATCAGCTACATCAAGCTCTTTATCAGTAGCCGATGTATTAAGTAAGCTTGATGAAATGGATAAAAAGCTTGATGATATTTCAAAAAAGATAGATGATAACTATAATCTATTAATGACAGAAAGCATTAAAACTCAAGCTAAGGTTGATACTGTTTTATTAAATCAAATGAAGGAAGCTATTACTTCATATGTAACAACATTACAGCTTCCAATAGATAACTATAATAATGATTTTGGTGATCACATTGATCAATCATATAAGACATTAGTTAAAACAACTGATAGCATAGAAGTACCATTTAGAAGAATTGGATCTTATTGGGAATATGCATTCAATTATGATAATACTGCAAATGAAAAGATTATTATTGAAAATATTGAATATTCAAATGCTTTAAGATTCTTATCTAAAAATAATAATATTGTTAGAAAAGGATTTGTTGATGAGTTAGAAAAGGATTTATTATATGCTTGTAGCAAAATGGATGTTCCTAGCTATATTACAGCTAGTGATCTTGTAAAAATGACATTAGCAAAGCTTGTTGAAAACTTTACACAAGATTATTATGTACAAAACCATCAAAAGGCTCTTGAAATAAGAAATCTATTAACTAACCTAACTAAAAGAATTGCTGGTATTGGAGGATTTGAAAGCATAGTAGATACATATATTTCTCGTTTAGAGTATATGTATAATTTTGCTAGTGAAACTAAAGAACCTCTTGCAAATATTTTATCTAATATGTTGTATAACCTAGATAATAATGTAGCATTAGCATTAGAGGCTTGTATTTATGCAGAGGTTAATTCTGATGAGCTTGAGGAAAGCTATAAGCTAGCAAGAGAAAAAATTCAAAATAAATATAATGAAATAAAGAATAGAGCTGATGGTTACTCATTTATTACTGAAAATGTATGGAAGGGTGATTATTATAATGCCAATTATGAGGTTGGATATACAAATTTAGGTAATCATCCAAGCTTTAAGGCGAATTTTACAATTTATAGACTTCAAGATGGACAAATTGCAAGAGAAGATATTAAAACAAAGAAAATAATAGCTGATACAGATATGCAAAAGATTAAGTTTAGAATGGGTCTTTTACAGCAATTAGGATTAGATGATAGTGAAACATTTATTGAATATTTAAATAAATGTAATGTAGTATCAAATAATGCAGTAAATGAATATAAGAGAACTGTAGCTAATGAGGAAGCAACAGAACACGATTATAAGATTTTATCTGATATTTCGGTAAGAGGCTTAAATAATGGTGATACTGGAATGGATATGGTTTGTGCAGCTAAGGGAAATAATCATAGTGTATGCTATGACATTGGTAAAAAATATAAATACCGTGGAAAGAATGCAGATGCAAACTGGGGTGGACAAATGCTATCTGCTGTATTCATTGATGGTAAGAATGGTCAAAAGATGAAAGAAGAGAATGTATGTGCATACGCAACATTCTATGAATCACATTGGTATTGGCTAGACGATGAAATATTCGCCTTTATAAATGATCCTGTAGGAAGCTATTTCTTTATATTAGAAAATATATAATAATTTTAATTAGGCATAATACCTATTTGGGTGTTGTGCCTTTTTTATTTACTTGTTTTTTACATCATTTATACCTCTTAATGTAGGATTGCAAATGAAAATTTATATAAAATATTTGTGGAATCAGGAGGAAATAAAAAAATGAAAAAAATCAAATTTTTAGGTATTGCACTTATGGGATTATGTGCAACCGTAGGTTTAGCAAGCTGTGGTTCAAATAGTAATGAACAAGCTAAAGAATCTCAAATCATCAACGTGAAAGGTGAAAAGGGTGATAAGGGTGAAAAGGGAGATAATGGATTAACACCATATATCGGCCAAAATGGTAACTGGTGGATTGGAAATGAGGATACTGGAGCTGTTGCGAAGGTGGCAGAGGCTAAAACACCAAAATATGTATTTATGTTTATAGGAGATGGTATGACATATCCTCAACTACAATCAACATCATATTATCTAGGAGCAATGAATCAAGGACTAGATAATGGAGATAAGACTAATGTTGTAGGTATAGCTGGTGGTCAAAGCCTTAGCTTTATGGATTTTGATACAGTTGGTACAGCGACTACATATGATGCGACATCCTTTGCACCAGATAGTGCTTCAACAGCAACATCTTTAGCTACAGGACAAAAGACATGGAGTGGATCAATAAATGTTTCATTAGATTTTACAGAAAAATATGAGACAATTGCTGAGAAGCTAAAGAAACAAAAGGATTACAAGGTAGGTATTGTTACATCAGTTAACCTAAATCATGCAACCCCAGCAGCATTCTATGCTCATAATAAGTCTAGAAATAATTACTTTGACTTAGGAAAAGAATTAATTAGTAGTGACTTTGATTATTTTGCTGGTGGTGAATTCCTTGGTAGAACAAGTGCAGGGCAAGATTTACATACTCTTGCTGCTGAGGCTGGTTACAATGTTGTAACAACTCAAGCAAAGGCTGCAACATTAAAGGCTGGAGATAAGGCTATAGTTATCGCTGAGAATCAAGCTGATTCTGGATCACTTTCATATGAAATTGATAGAAAAGAAGGAGAATGGGCATTATCTGATTATGTAGCTAAGGGTATTGATGTATTAGATAATGAAAAGGGATTCTTCATGATGGTTGAAGGTGGAAAGATTGACTGGGCATGTCATGCGAACGATGCAGCAACTAGTATTAAGGATACTATGGCATTATCAAATGCTGTTGATGAGGCAATTAAATTCTATAATAATCATCCAGAGGATACATTAATCATCGTAACTGGAGACCATGAAACAGGTGGATTATCACTAGGATATGCAGGAACAGATTATGATACATACTTAACAAATCTATCAAATCAAAAGATTTCATTTAAGAAGTATGATGATGAATATATTGCAAAATATAAAGCTAATAATACTTCATTTGAGGATGTGCTAGTAGATGTTGAAAACCTATTTGGTTTAGTTACACAAGCTAACGCAACTGCAACAACTAAGAGACAATTAATCCTAACAGCAGAGGAGCTTGCAAAGCTTCAAGAGGCTTACAAGCAAACAATGAGAACATCTACTTCTGGTATGTCTCAAGCTGAAAAGAAGATTAACTATGGCTCATATACTCCACTATCAGTTACAATTACACATCTACTAAATAATAAATCAGGAGTAGCATTTACATCATATGCACATACTGGATTACCTACAGCAGTATTTGCTTTAGGACAAACTGCATCATTATTTGATGGATATTATGATAATACTGATATCTATAAGAGAATAGCAGCTTTAGTCGAAGTTGAATAATTAAAACATATATAAATGGTGTATTTAAAGTACACCATTTATTGGTATTTATATGAAGAAATTTTTACAAAATAATATTGCATTAATTATTAGTGGAATATTTTTAATAATATTAATATTCATTCCTACAAATTATAAAACAAACTCTGCCTATAATGGCAAAGAGGAAGTAAAATGCGAAGTCATTTCAGTAGATAATTCAATGATAAGATCATATGGGATTGTTCAATCTGGAGAGCAAAGGTGCGAAATAAAATTATTAGGTGGAACACATAAGGGTGAAATAACAATAGGAGTCAACTTACTGACAGGTTCGTTATCTGAAGATAAAATATTTAAAGCTGGTGACAAGGCTTTAGCTATGGTGGCTTCTGATAGTGGTGGCATAGTGTCTGTATCTATGGTAGATCACTATAGAATAAATTATGAAATAATTTTAGTTGTTATTTTTGCAGTGGTATTAATAATATTTGCAGGTAAAATAGGTCTTAAATCAATGCTGTCATTTGTAATATCTATATTATGTATATGGAAAATAATAATACCTGGATACTTAGATGGTATAAATCCTATATGGTTAGGTATAGGAATATTGATATTACTTACAACAATAATAGAAGTATTTGTATTTGGATTTAATAAAAAATCACTTGCTGCAATTTCTGGTTCAATGCTTGGAATTGTAACAACCTGTATACTTGGAATAATATTTACAAATTTGTTTAAAATACATGGTGCAGTTATGCCAAACTCAGAACAATTATTATATTGTGGATATCAGCACTTAAATTTGACTAACATTTATATAGCCACAATATTTATAGGATCATCAGGAGCGTTGATGGATATATCTACAGACATAACAGCCTCTATAATAGAAATAGTCAAGCAAAAGCCAGATATAACATTCAAGGAAGCCCTAAAGTCAGGGCTTAATGTAGGAAAGGCGGCAATGGGGACAATGTCTACAACCTTATTGCTAGCATACTCAGGCTCATGTATGGCTTTGCTAATGGTGTTTGCAGCTCAAGGAACACCAATCATAAATATACTAAACTATAAATCAGTATCAGCAGAGCTAATAAATATTATAATTGGTTCACTTGGTCTTGTTGCTGTGGCTCCATTTACGGCACTTACTAGTGCATTGCTATTAACAAAAAATAAAGTACATAAGCAAGCTAATATTTTAAATGAATAATAAATAATATAAAAATCGTCTATAATTTGGACGATTTTCTCTTTTAAATGACACCAGAAGTGGGATTCTAACCCTGCAGTTTCTCAGGATTTATTTAAAATTTTTTTATGCAGTAACAATAAGAAAATATTCATATGTCTAGAAAATACATATTATTTAAAGGGCATGAAAAAGAAAAACTAAAGGCTAGTACGTTTATGCAAGAATTGAAGAAACCTTGAATTTTTGCGGGGGGGGGTGATATAATTAATATATAGATATTATTATATTAGTCGATTAAAAAAGAGGTGGTATACTATGAAAAAAGTAAAATGGTTTTTATTGTTGTTTTTTATTGCATTGGGGGTTGGCTTAGCATCTTGTGGTAATACAGATACAACTAAAGTACCAGAGGATGATGAGGCTAGCGGAACAACAATTACTACGGTTAAAGAAGCCAATGATATACTTGCTAATTATGATATTATGTTTACGGATCTTGGCTTGATTAATTTAAATGGCATGGATAAAGAAGGAAGCTTTGTTGATTTACTTGATGATGATTGCGGAGTTATAAACTATTCAGAAGCCCTTTTGACTCTAGGATTTTGGGGTAATGGTAAATATGAATTAGCTAGCATCGTTGTAAAAGAAAATGTCACAAATTCAACATATACAATTGAAGAGCATTACAATATTCCTGGACCATATGGAATTGTTGGTATTGGCTTTTCTCCTATAAAAATGAAAAACTTCTCAATTCCAAAAAGTGAAAAAGAATATAGCTTAATTGTAACAAAAATGACAATGATAGATAGTTCTAATAACAAAATAATTATCAATCTAA
>JAZRVY010000110.1:0-5951 GCA_045599405.1 Anaeroplasmataceae bacterium | reverse complement strand
ATTTATAATAATAAATATACATATATATTATACATTTTTTAAAGATTATGTAAAGAAAACCATACAAAAAAATGAGGAGACTAATCCTCCTCATTTGTATTATTAACCTTTGATTTTTCTAAAGCCTCTTCTATTTGCTTAGACATTTTTAATTCATCTAGCTCCTTGTTTTCATTAACTACTCTTTCAATAGCTTCCTCATGCTTCTTTGTTGATGGGGATGGAATTAAGAATAAAGACAGGAAGGCAGCTACTGCAAGCACTCCACCTATAATTAAATGCGAAACTGTATAAGTAAATTCAGGATTATCATCAATAAACTTCTTTACTACAATTATAGGTGCTGCAATTACAAAAGCAAAGCTTGCAAATTGTGTTTGAATAAAGAATTTTGATATTAGCAGCTTTACTAATTTACTAAATAATACTGAACCGATTAAATATCCTGCAAAGTAAATACCAAGTACTATTAAGCTATGAATTGTATCAGCCTTGCTAGCTCCTATACTAGATATTGTAGACATCAATGGTTCATAGTATCCAATTGCAAGTAATAATACTGCAAAGTCAACTCCAGGTATTACTAATGTAGATGAGGTTATTAAACCAACTACAAATAAAATGATATATCCTGTTATTGTTAAATCGTCAAAGCTTACTGCCTCTCCCTTTATAACAAGGAAGGAATATAGTATTAGCAATCCTATAATAGACCCTAAAACAACCCAGCAGGAAGGCTTTTTAACTCCAGGCTTACATTCCTTGGCCATTTTAGGAATACCTCCTAAAATGAATCCTATAATTACCATTACTACTATCACTGGATATTTATTATATACAAATTCAAATCCCTTGGCGGCCACAAATGATCCAACTAAATATCCTGTCATTTGAAAGGCTAAATATAAAATACTATGTTTAAAATCCTTATTGATATTACTCATAGCATTTATTAAGGAATAGTATGTTCCTATTAAAATAGCTATTGTTGAAGCGCTAAGACCTGGAATACCAACTGATACCGCTCCAAGTAATATTCCCTTAAGGAATAGTACAATATAATATACTATATTTTTCTTTTGTGTGGTTTCCATTTCTTGCACCTCCTTACTCCTTTAAAAAAGCCTCATATAATTGAGGCGTTTTTATTAGAATTCTGCCTTTAATTCTCTCTTAAGCATTACCTTTAGGGCTTCTTCAACCTTAATATTTCCTACAAATAGCACCTGATATGCCATATCAATTACTGGTAATTCAACGTTGTATTTGATTGCGATATTGTGAGCAGCCTCAATAGTTCTAATTCCTTCTACAACCATTTTAGATGTATTAAGAACCTCTTGCATAGTTTCTCCCTTACCAATTCTTAAACCAGCTTGGAAGTTTCTAGAATTCATACTAGATGCAGTTACAATTAAATCACCAATACCAGAAAGACCGTAAGCTGTAGCTTTGTTTCCTCCTAGTAATTCAACAACCTTAATAGTTTCTCTAATTCCTCTTGTAATTAATGCGGCACGAGCATTTTCTCCAAGACCTAATCCTGTTGCAATTCCACTTACTACAGCAATTGCATTTTTAATAGCTCCACCAGTTTCAACACCAATAACATCATCTGATGTATAAACTCTGATATATGATTCATTTGAGAATATACTTTGAATTTGCTTAGCAGCCTCTGCATCCTTAGATGCACTTACAAGGCATGTAAACTTACGTTCAATCATTTCCTCAGCATGACTTGGTCCTGATAGTACAACATACTTATTTCCAAGACCTTGAAGCTCTTGATCAACAATTTGACTTACAAGTAATGAAGTGTCAGGCTCGATTCCCTTACTAACATTAATTAAAGTCTTATTTTTAACATTTAGCTCCTTCATTTCATGTAATACTCCACGCATGAACTTTGTAGGTACACATAAAACTAAATATTCACTACAATTTACTACTTCCTCTAATGATAATGTAGCCTTGATGCTCTCTGGGATTTTACAATCAAAGAAAGGATGTAAATGCTCATTATTAATTTTATTAACGAACCCTTCATTTATATCTCTAATTACTACTGTGTTACCATTATCTGTTAGGGCTTGGGCTAAAGTTGTTCCCCAAGAGCCTCCACCTATTATACCTATTTGCATATTAAATCTCCTTAGTCTCTCTTACGAAGCATCAATTTAATTGGTGTTCCAAAGAAGTCAAAATTCTTTCTTAATTGATTTTCTAGATATCTCATATATGAGAAATGCACAAAGTTTGGATCATTTACGAATATCGCAAAGCTTGGTGGCTCAACACCTACCTGTGATATGTAATAGAACTTTGGTTTACCGTTATTCCACTCAGATGGTGGGAACATTGCAATTGCATCCGCAAATACATCATTAAGTACTGATGTAGATACTCTCTTCTTATATGAATCATAAGCCTTTTCTATTTGTGGGAATAGTGTATGTACTCTTTGATTTTCAAGAGCACTTAAAAATACTATTGGTGCATAAGGAAGATATTTAAATTCTTCTCTAATACGCTTTGTCCATTCATCCATAGTCTTAGTATCTTTTTTAACTGTATCCCATTTATTTACTACTATGATACAAGGTCTATTATATTCATCAACATATTCACCAACATGCTTATCCTGATCTATAAAGCCTGTTTCTGCATCTAGCAGTAATAATACAACATCGCTTCGTTGAATTGCATCTACTGTACGAATGTTTGAATATTTTTCGGCATTTTCATATACCTTACCACGCTTACGTAAACCTGCAGTATCAATTACTACATAGTTTCTTCCATAGGCTGTAAATTCAGTATCTATCGCATCTCTTGTTGTTCCTGCAATAGGTGATACGATTACTCTATCACTTGAAAGTAATGTATTTGTAAGTGATGACTTACCAACATTTGGTCTACCAATTAAGCTGAACTTAATTGCATTTTCGTATACTGTGTCCTTCTTAATTGATACACTTTCAATTACCTTATCTAGTAAGTCTCCTACTCCAATACCTTGTGTACAAGAAACAGGAATTGGATCACCTAATCCTAATGAATAAAATTCATATAGATTATCTAAGTATTTTTGGTCATCAACCTTATTTACTGCAAGAATAACTGGCTTTTCAGTTTTATATAAAAGCTTAGCTACATATGTATCATCCTCTGTAACTCCATTACGGCAGTCTACTACCATAATAATTACATCAGCCTCTTCCATTGCGATTTCAGCTTGAGCCTTTATTTCAGTTGTGAATGGTTGGTCAGATAATTCAATACCACCAGTATCAATCATCATAAATTCTTTACCTAGCCATTCAGCCTTATAATAGATTCTATCACGTGTAACACCTGGTTGGTCATCTGTAATAGATAAACGTTGCTTGATTATTCTGTTAAATAGTGTTGATTTACCTACGTTAGGTCTTCCAACTATTGCTACCTTTCCTAGCATGATATCACCTCTATTTTTTATTTTTTAAGGTCAAATAAATCTCCTAAAGTTGCACCTTGTGAATCATTTGACTCTTGCTCGTCTAAGAATTTATCAAATTCAGCTCTTTGAAGCTTATCTTGATATTTCTTAATACTTACCTTTAATTCCCAAGTTTTTGGGTCACATTTAACGATAATTCCCTTTACCATATCATCTACAGTATAGTAATCATCTAGCTTTGAACTTGATTTTTCTAAATTAATATCTCTAACATCAACAAATCCATCAACTCCTAAAGCTTCTATTTTAAGTCCCTTTGGTGAAACCTCAGTTACCTTACATTCAATTTCGTCACCAGCTTGAGCCTTTACTCTACTCCAAGGATTATCCTCAAGTGCCTTCTTTGATAAGCTAATCTTATTCTTAGATGAATCAATTAAAATAATAGCCACCTCAAGTGTGTCACCCTCGTGGATATAAGCTAATGAATTATCATTTGGATTCCAAGTGATTTCTGATTCATGAAGTAATGCAGTTACATTTTCAGCAACCTCACATAAAACTCCAAATGGAAGCTTTTGAATAGCCTTTACTGTAATCTTATCAGAAACCTTATGGCTCTCTGCGAATAATTCAAATGGAGATTTGCTCATTGCCTTAATTGATAGTTCAATTTGACCATTTTCAAGATTAATTACTTTAGCATCTACCTTTTGTCCAAGCTTGTAGTTTGAAGCTGGATTTTTTTCAAAAATATGGCTAATTTCTTTATTTCTAACAAGTCCTTGAAGAACATCGTTAAACTTTATAAATAATCCATATGCTTCAATTCTTGATACATCTCCTGAGATAGTATCTCCAACTGTAAGCTTTTCAAAAGCCTTAGCTTTCTTTTCATTTTCAACCATCTTTAAATATTGACGCTCAGAAACCTTTCCGTCTCCTCTTTGCTCATCAACATTTGTAACAACTACCTTAATCTTATCTCCAACATTATGTTCAGTTGTTTGAGATTCATGTAGGAAGAATGAAACACCCTTATATTCAGTAATATATCCAGCATTTACCTTCTTTTTAATTGTTACTGTTATAGCCTTATTTAAATTTGCTACACCATTTGCATTAAAAGCTTCCTTTTTTGCATTTTCAAGTGCTGATAGCATTATAAGTAGGCTCTCACTATTCTCACTGACCTTAGTTACTCTACATTCAATCTTATCTCCAACCTTAACTAAAGATTTAAATGATGCAGCATTCTTATCTAGGGTATAGTGATCAAGATACATAGTACCTTCAGTTGCGGCGTTTATATCAAGTAGTATTTCTTTATCGCTTACTTGAACAACTACTCCTTCAACTAAATCTCCTTGCTTTGGAAAATAAATATCATTAAACTCTTGCATATTATTTCATCCTTTCTTCAATCATACTTAAAATTTTTGAAACAACTTCATCAATTGTTAAAACTGTTGTATCTAGCTCAATAGCATCATCAGCCTTAACTAATGGAGATATCTCTCTATGTGAATCTTTATAATCTCTTTCAATGATAGATTTTAGGATTTCATCATAATTGCATTCTGTTCCAGATTCCTTAAGCTCCTTAACTCTTCTGTTAGCTCTTTCTTGTGCAGAGGCTGTTAAGAAAATCTTTAAATTTGCATTTGGAAGTACAACACTACCAATATCTCTTCCATCCATTAATACAAGACCATGACTTGCAGATAATCTTTGGAATTCTGTCATTTTTTCTCTAACTGTTTTAAATTTAGAAACTGTTGATACATTAGCAGTTACCTCTAATGTTCTAATTTCCTTACTTACATCCTTACCATTTAGATAAGTATTAAATCCGATATATTCAACCTTAATATCATTTACAAATGAATATTCAGCTTCATTTTCTAAATCAATTTTTCTATTTAAAGCCTCTAATGTTACTGCTCTATACATAGCACCTGTATCAATATGAGTAAATCCAAGCTTTTCACTTACGATATTACTAATAGATGACTTACCTGATCCAGCTGGACCATCAATTGCAACTACGAAATTTTTCATAATAGCACCTTCCTTCAAAATACTTAAAAATTATACCATATTTTAGAATTTTATACAAATAAATCATAGATTTATATAGTATATTTGAAGTTAATATGTATTATTTCTTTACATAGTGTAAAAAATGTTTTACTAAAAAGAAAAAAGAGATCCGAAGATCTCTCAATTAGCCTAGCAACTTCCTACTCTCGCACATTGTACTACCATCGGCGTTAAAGTGCTTAACTTCTGTGTTCGGTATGGGAACAGGTGTGTCCACTTTGCCATCATCACCAGACCTCTTTCAAAACTAGATAAAATTAGTATCTCCGAATTATTTATAGGTTAAGTCCTCGTTCTATTAGTACCAGTCAGCTCCATATGTCGCCACACTTCCACACCTGGCCTATCAACCTTATAGTCTTTAAGGGAACTTACAACTTTCGTTGGGAAATCTCATCTTGAAGGG
>JAZRVY010000109.1:0-11717 GCA_045599405.1 Anaeroplasmataceae bacterium | reverse complement strand
ATATTATTATCCGAATATAAAAAATATTCCTATATCTTAGGAATGAATTTAAATTATAATAATACTATTTATAAGATTGTAGATTTTACAAAAAATCTAGAGCTTGTACTTTCTAACGATACTTCTACTATTCATTTAAATGCAAATGAGATAGATATTAAATCAGCAATGATAAATACAAAAAATAAATAAAAAATTAAGGCCTAACTTTGTTAAGAAAGTTAAGCCTTTTATTTTTATAAAACCTCAAATCCAAGAAGTTCTATTTTATCTACTATATCTGATTTTAATGTATCATCTGATAATGCAGTTGATAAATACTTCTTATTATCATCTGCAAATACTGATACAGCCCCATCTATTCCTGATTGTACGCATCCAAGGAAGTTAGCCCCTCCTGATATACCAACACCAAGTGAAAGCTCCTTACAAAGCTTTTGAGCCATAACTATAGCAGCAACATCATCTACTCTAATAATCTTAGATACTGAATGAGCTGGATATAATCCTGGAATTATCTCATCAGATAATCCTTGAATCTTATGTGGACCTAATGATTTACCAACTGTAAGTATTGATGATTGAAGTGGCTCAAGTGCATACATTTTGGCACCAAACTTATCTTTTAGATAAGAACCGCATCCATTAAGCGTACCTGCAGTACCAACTCCAGCAATAAACATAGGCACATTATCTAGCTTAGTTGCAATTTCTGGTCCTGTAGTTTCATAATGAGCAATCTTATTATATTCATTTTCAAATTGATATGTTAGGAAATAACCCTTCTTCTTATATTGCCCTGCCTTTTCAAACGCATCAAAAAAATCCTCTGCTAAATCAAGTGTAGCACCATACATCTTTAATATTTTGAATCGTTCCTCACTCATAAACTTAGGAATACAAATAGTTATTGGATTTCCTAAATATCTTGATATACATGCGAATGAAATTCCCATGTTACCACTAGTAACCTCGCATATAGGAGTATTTTCATCAATAAGACTCTTTTCGTATGCATTCTTTAAAATATATAAGGCTACTCTATCCTTAATAGATCCTGAAAGGTTATACCATTCAGCCTTCATGTATGCACATCTAATATTGTCCTCATATTTATAATTAATTTTAATTAATGGAGTATTTCCAATTAGCTTTTCTAATTGTTCAAATTTTTCTTTATATGTTAACATAATTTCACCTATTTCTTAATTACTATTATATCATATAGGCTTAGTATGTTTAAGGATATTTTATAATATCCTAAACTTGATTTATATAACTTTCTAGATTATAATATTTTTAATTGCCCCCGTGGTGAAATTGGTAAACACGTTTGACTCAAAATCAAATGCCGCAAGGCTTGCCGGTTCGAGTCCGGCCGGGGGCACCACTCTATAATAATTAAAAAAGGCTTAATACTTATGTATTAAACCTTTATTTTTTATAGTCCTGTAAGTGCCATTCCTATAATACCAATCATAATGATTAATATAAATATATATTGTAGCCAAGTTAGCTTTTCCTTTAGGAATATTCTTGCAAGTATTAATGATGTAATTACAGTACCTGCACCAAGTATTACTGCTGCTATTCCACGTCCCTCTGATAAAGCGAATAAATATGTGGCTTGTCCGGCCGTTTCAAAGATAGCTGCTAGTATCTTCCACTTTTGGTCTAAAACCCTTGTATACCACTTTTTAGGGGCTACCGTACCGCCATCTAGCAAATTCGCTTCAGCTTTTCCTAAGGAAAATAGCTTTTCTCCCTTAATTCTAATAAAGATATATAAACCAATTGCGAAAAGTAGCCATGTGAATTCATATGCACAATTTGCAGTATGCTCTAGGTTATTTTCTGTAACATGTACTAATAGCGATTCTGCTGCTTCCTCTGTGTAAAATAAATCAAGGAATGTACCTGCAGCATCTAAAATCATATAACAAAATGGCATTGCAATCGCAAAGAAAGCTAGCTTCTTTCCATATTTTGAATGACGCTCCTCTTTACCATTTTTATCAAACGCTCCAACAAGAATGATACCTATTGCAACAACCACAATACATAGCCATCCAGGAACACTAATAGATTCATGTAATATTACTGCCGATAATATAGCTACTATAGCTCCTGATGTATTTTCAATTGGATCTGATATAGATTCTTGAATGAATCTAACTCCAAAATATGATAGCACCATTGATAGCATATAGCATAATGATACAGGTAAATAAATTAAGAAATTTTTAGGGAAGGCCTTTAAATTTACTCCTTGAGTAAATAAAATAACAGTTGCGTATATACCCATAAAGATACCAACTAATACACCAATCTTTAGATGAGAATATCTTTCCTTTTCTAATGCTCCCTTTTTATAAAATATTTCTGCAATACCCCAAGATAATGTAGAGAATATTAAGAAAAACCATAATAACATAATAAATCTCCTTAATACTAATTTATATACTTAATAATACAAATAGTTATAATTTTATAATTAAATTAAATATGCATTTCAAATAAAAAGCAGGTGATATTCATCTGCTTTTTAATAAGAATGAATTACATTCTTTCTACATACTCAATTCCAAGTAATCTTAATCCTTCATTAATGATTGTTCTAATAGCCTTAGCAAGTGCGAAGTTTGTATTACGAGCCTTAGCATCATCTGAATTAATCTTTTCCTTTGCATAGAATCCATTAAATGATTGTGCAAGAGAAAGTAAATACTTAGCTATTACTGAAGGTGCCGAATCTGCTACTGCTCTTTCAATTACATTTGTAAATGATGCGCATAGCTTAACAAGCTCAAAGTAATGAGGCTTCTCAAATAATTCAGTATTAACATCATTTAAATCAAAGCTATTTCCATTTAAAATAGATGCAATTCTAACACCTGTATATTGTAGATATGGACCAGTTTGTCCTTCAAACTTTAGCATTTGCTCTAAATTAAATTCTACATCATTAGTTCTATGATTCTTTAAATCATTAAAAACGATAGCTCCAATTCCAACCTTAGATGCAGTTTCATGCTTATTAGGTAGATTTGGATTCTTTTCTGAAATTTGAGCCTCAGCTTGAGCTACTGCATCCATTAATACATCATATAGCTTAACTACTCCACCCTTACGAGTTGACATCTTTTGTCCATTAGTTAAATATAATCCGAAGTTTACATGCTCAATTTGCTCACCATAATTATATCCCATTTTTGAAAGGACCATCTTTAGCATAGTGAAGTGTAGCTTTTGCTCATTTCCAACTACATAAATAGCCTTATCAAAATTATAAGTTTTCTTTCTATCAAATACTGCAGCTAAATCACGAGTGATGTATAATGATCCACCATCTGATCGCTTAATTAAAGCTGGTGGTAAATCCTCTCCTAGCTCAACAATCTTAGCACCTTGGTCTTCCTTTAATAGGCCCTTAGCTTCTAGCTCAGCTACAACTGGTTCCATCTTATCATTATAATAAGCCTCTCCATTATATGAATCAAATGTTACATGAAGTAAATCATAGATTTGTGCAGATTCCTTTAAGGATTCCTCTCTAATCCACTTCCACATTTCAAGATATTTAGGATCTCCTAGCTCGATCTTACGGAATGCCTCTCTTGCAGCATCTGCAACAGATGGATCCTCCTTAGCCTCTGCATTAATTTTTACATATAGCTTAGACAGCTCATTAATTGGATCTTTTTTAATTTGTTCAATATCTCCATATTTTTCAATAGCCACAATCATAAATCCAAATTGTGTACCAAAGTCTCCAAGATAATTGATACCAACAGTCTTAAATCCAGCCTTTTGATGGATTAGCTTTAATGAATTTCCAAGCATTGTACTTCTTAAGTGTCCAATTGAGAATGATTTAGCAATATTTGGAGATGAATAGTCAAGTACTACAGTCTTTCCCTCTCCAATCTTACTATTACCATATGAATCACCCTTAGAAAGTATATCCTTAACTATAGAATGCGATAATTCACCCTTATTTAAAATAATATTAATAAATGGTCCTGTAGCTACAGCATCCTTAATGTATGGATTAGCCTTCTTAATAACCTCAAGACCCTCAGCAACAACCTCTGGCATAGGCTTCTTTAAAGCCTTTACTGCCACAAACATTGGAACTGATATATCTCCAAGAGCCGCATTTTTAGGCTCTTCTACAATCATATTAACCTCTATATTATAAGTATTCTTATAATAAGCCTCTAATTCATTTTTAACACTTTGTTTAATTTGATCAATCATAATGTCACCTCTTGAAAAATAAAAGATAGTCGCCTATCTTTTATTACTTATTATTAAATAGCTGGTTTTCTTTCAGGATTTCCGAAAGCTTGAGTAATAACGTATGTCCAATTTGAATCAGCCATATATTCATTAGAATCGAATACTAGCTCTCCATTCTTATATACCCATAATTGTGGATAAGTCTTTAAATCTACTCCACCAATAGCCTCAGCCTTAGTTTCAAGCTTAGCTCTATTGTCCTCACCGTTATCCTCATCCTCAACATCGATACCCTCAGCCCACTTTGAAGAATATAAATATACTCTACTAACATCATTATCTTGAGCACACTTATTTACAGCTTGAATTTGCTCTAGATATTCAGTCACATCAGTAGAACCATAGTATACATATGTATAAGAATCATTCTTAATCTTCTTCTTTAATGATGAATATGAAATCTTAGCATATACATTCTTCTCATCAAGAACATTTGAAATTCCAACTGAAGTTTGTGCTCCAATAATTTCATCATACATCTTAGTCTTTTCACTCTTAATTGACATTAAACCAATTCCTAGTCCTAATGCACATAAGAATAAAATAAGAACTGTTAACCATATATTCCATCTAAATTTAGTTTTAGCTTTTCTTCTTTTTCCAGTAGCTCTAGCCATATTTAGCAACCTCTTTCACAATAATATTGACTAAATCATTATATCATTATATTTGCAATATATCAATTATTATTTACTATTTTACACTATCGAAATATGTTTTAAATGTGTTTGTAAGCTCTATAACTAATTCAAAAGTATCTGCTTGCTGCACATTTTGACTATACTCTGCATATTTAGCCTGTACTTCATCCCATTTAGGATGTGTCATTGCCATAGAGTTTTTAGGATCATTTTCCTCTAGCATATTAGCCTTAAAGGTAGTTAATGATATTGAATCATAGAAATAATCACTTTCAATAACCTCTGATAAAGGCAGTATCTTTATTTCTAATATTTCCTGCTCACATGTAAATCCAATAGTATATTGTCCTTCAACAAAATCAGAAGCCATAGGCTTTAATGATGCTGATTTTATTGTACCTATATCCTCACTAATTGTACTTACAGCACTATACATTGCAGTATTATCAATATGATTAATACCAATCATACCTATTTCCTTACATTTATATATAATTTCAAGAGTAAATTCTCTTAATGTTGTAAATGTAATTTTTGTTGCTTCATTAGTCTTTAATGAGTGAGAATAATTCATAGAATTATATGAAGCAGCTGATTCTATAAACTCACCATTTTCTATTAGCATATTTACCTTATTTTGATTTGAATCTACAATACCTTCATTATTAAATACTACATCAGCCTTAGATACAATAACTCTAGTACCAGTTACTGATAATTTAATAATATCTGATGGTAAGCTATTGTGATGTAATAAATCATTTTCAGCTTTTGCTATGACTGTAATGTAATATGCCTTGCTTTCAATAAAATCTAAGTCATTTACATAAATGATAGTATATTCATTATTTGTAGCATTTACCTCAAATTTATTTATATCATTTTCATCATTTGTATTAATAAATTCTATTTCATATAATGAAGCGTTTGTTACATTAGCAATTGATAATGTTTTTTGTTCATTATCAAATACTACTATAGGAGTATCTAGAGTATCAAAGACAGTTTTTTCTATTATATTAGATTTTTTACTGTCATTATAATTAATATGATTTCCTATAGCGATAACATAAAATTCATATTGTCCAATAGCTAATTGACCAAGGTCAATTGATAGCTCTGTAGTTTCAAGCAATAATTGGTCATTTTTATAAACACCATAGGATACTGCATTTTCTACTGCTTGCCAGCTTAGGCTATTTGCACTATCTGATACTATAGGAGCCTGTAATGTCTCTAATACATAATATTTGATAGCTTCTGTTATATCACTATTTAGATATACATCATCACCAATAGCTATAACTGCTATATCATGAAGTCCAGCAGATATATCTACTAGCTCACAGCTATTTGTATATACCTTTTTGTATAATGCATTATCTAAATAGACCTCATAGGCTACAGCATTTTCTACTTCATCAAATAATAAAATATCATTTTCTATAGTTAGATTTTTTACATTATCTAGTTTTTTTGTAACTATATGAATTATTCCATTAGACCATACAGAATCACCATATGTTTCGTAATCTCCTACAGCCTTAACTCTAACATAATATTTACCTACCGCATCAGGAAGTACATATTCCTCTATAGCTACATTAATTGTTTGTTCATTTATCTCAACTATATATCCATCACTATTCTTAATATATTCCCAAGTGATTTTACCATTATCATTTACGATATGTGGTGCAGATACAGCAACGAAATTTGCGTATACAAATGTATCACGATTATTAATTACATAATCATAATCAATTACAGCCTCTATTACTACCGAATAGAATGCATATTTTGATACTGATAAGGTATATTGACGATTAAGTGAATCTGCAACTAGCTTATTATCTGTATATATATTTGTCTTTGTATATTCAGATAAATAAACCTTATATGAGGTAGCTTCAGATACCTCATCCCATGTTAATGTCATTGTATCCTTATCAAATGAAATTGTAGGCTTATTTGAAAAATAGAATGAAATACTATTACTCATTTGTGAGTCTTTATATTTTTTC
Organism: Anaeroplasmataceae bacterium; assembly: GCA_045599405.1. Classification (GTDB taxonomy): domain Bacteria; phylum Bacillota_I; class Bacilli_A; order Acholeplasmatales; family Anaeroplasmataceae; genus UBA3206. The sequence continues at coordinate 4,750 of JAZRVY010000109.1, read as the reverse complement.
ATATCACCAATAGCCTTTACTGTAATAGTGTAAAGCCCATTAGGTAAATCCTTTAATTCAAAATAGCTATTATTTGTATTAGCTACCTTAGTATCATTTACATAAACCTCATAAGAGCTAGCGTCTAAATTAGCATTCCATTTAATGCTTCCACCCTCTTCATAAATTTCTGGCTTTGAAAGCTCAATTAATCTATGCTGATATGTAACCTCATTACTCTTTTGACTAGTATTGTAAATAATATATGAAGACTTAGCTATTACATAAACCTTATAGTCATTATCTCCTTCTCCAAGAATGGTATAGGATACCTCTGATGTTGTTTCTTTGAATTCATCATTAACATAAATATCATAGCTAGTAGCACCTGTTATAGGATTCCATTTAACTATATTATCCTCTAAGGCAATTAAAGGAGCATCTAGCTCTTTTTGAGATATGTTCATATGAAGCTTATTAGACATTTCTGAATCTCTATAGCCTATAATAGCTAGGGCCCTTACAGATACATCAAATTCTCCTAGCTTATATGTTTCATAATATGTATCTGATGTAGAATCCACCTTAATGTCATCAATATAAACATCATATTTATAGGCATTATCAATCTTATTCCACATTACTATATTAAATTCAGCAGAAAGCTCTGGACATGCAATTTGCTTATTATCACCTTTATGCTTTTTACCTTTACTAATAGTAATAGGTAATATGATTGATAATAATATTAAAATTAAAGCTGCAATTGAGCATGAAATAATAATTATCTTCTTTTTCATAGGATTTATCCTCTCATATAATATATTATATTATAAAAAAAAGAGTTCATAAAGAACTCTTTTAAATATTATTTAATATTTTTTACAGCTTCATTAACGATATTAATAGCTTCCATGTATGGAAGTTCTACCTTTTCATTAGTTTGTCTATTCTTAAGCTCAACAATTCCTTCAGAGGCTCTCTTACCAACTACGATGCTGTATGGAAGTCCCATAAGCTCCCAGTCCTTAAGTTTGAATCCAAGTCCAGCCTTTCTGTCATCAAGGACAACCTCAATCTTAGTATTATTTAAGACATACTCATACATCTTATCTGCAAGCTCCTTCATTGCCTCATCCTCGTATTTAACTGGTACAATAGCTAAATGATATGGAGCACAAATTAAAGGCCACTTGATACCAAAATCATCATGATTTTGTTCAACTATAGCTTGTAGTGTTCTAGTTACTCCAATTCCATAGCATCCCATAACCATTGGTATATTCTTTCCTTCCTCATTTGTGTAAACACAATTCATAGCTGCTGAATACTTGGTTTGAAGCTTGAAGATTTGTCCAACCTCAATTCCGCGTCTCATCTTCATTGGCTTTCCACAGCATGGACACTTATCTCCCTCTACAGCCTTACGAAGGTCTATGACCTTACCTGTAAAGTCTCTACCGTAGCAAACATTAACAAAATGGTATCCATCCTTATTAGCACCAACAATAATATTAGGAGTCTTGGCAACCTCATCATCAACTAAAATTTCAATTTCAGGGTTTAATCCAACAGGTCCTATAGATCCATAATATAATCCACATCTCTTAATGTCATCGTCATTTGCGAATGTTAAGAAGGCTTCTGCAGTACCAATAGCATTAACAACCTTAATTTCGTTAATTTCTCTATCTCCCATTGCAAGAACCGCATATAGCTTTCCAGACTCTGTATCCTTATAAATCATAGTCTTAGTAACTCTATGTAAATCCTCACCAAGGTAGTTAGCTACCTCCTCGCATGTATGCTGACCAGGTGTAGCCACCTCTGCAAGCTCTAATCTATCCTCTGGAGCTACCTCATTAATAGCCTCAGCCTTTTCTACGTCTGCTGCATATCCGCATTCATCACAATAAACAATATCAGATTCTCCAATTTCAGATAAAGCCATAAATTGATGAGAACCATTTCCACCAATAGCTCCTGTATCAGCAAGTACAGCCTTAAAATCAATTCCTAATCTTGTAAAGATCCTTGTATAGCAATCATACATAATCTTATATGATTCCTCAAGACCAGCCTCATCCTTATCAAATGAATAAGAATCCTTCATGATGAATTCTCTACATCTCATAAGTCCAAATCTTGGACGAGCCTCATCTCTATATTTAGTTTGAATTTGATATACATTCATAGGTAAATTCTTAGATGATTTAACTGTTGAACGAACAACATCTGTAAATACCTCTTCAGCTGTTGGTCCTAAGCAAAATTCTCTTTCATGTCTATCGTTAAATCTAAATAGCTCAGCACCATATTTACTCCATCTTCCAGATTCAACCCAAAGCTCCTTTGGTTGCATACAAGATGTTAAAATTTCAATGGCACCACTTCTGTCCATTTCCTCGCGGATAACATTCTCAATCTTATTTAAAGTCTTTAATCCAAGTGGCATGAAGTTATAAACTCCAGCAACCATATTTCTTATCATTCCACTTCTTAAAAGTAAGCTGTGAGAAGCAATTTTAGCCTCTGCAGGAGCTTCCTTAAGTGTAGTAATTAGCATTTTACTAGCTTTCATATCTTTCACTCTCATTTCACTTTATAAAGTATACCATAATATTTATATTTGTTAAATATATATAGATATTTTTTAGCATTTAGTTTATAATTAGGTAAGAGAAAGATTGTAAATAAAATTTAATCGGAGGTCATTATGGCAAGAGACAGAATTAAAATCAAGGATGACATTGGTTTTTACGCTCTTGGAGGACTAGGTGAAGTTGGAAAAAACATGTATGTTTTCGATATTAAAGAACAGCTTTTTATTGTTGATGCTGGAATTTTATTTCCTGACGAGCACCTTCTTGGAGTAGATTACGTCATTCCTGATTTTGAATATTTAAAAGAAAATAAAGAACGTATTGTTGGATTATTTATAACACATGGTCACGAGGACCATATAGGAGGAATTCCATTCCTTTTAAAGCAGGTTAAAATACCTAAAATCTATGCTGCTGGTGTAGCTATAGATTTAATACAAAATAAGCTTGCTGATTATAAGGAGCTAACAGTACCACCAATCATTGAATTTAATAATAATACTGTTTATAAATTTATTAATGTTGATGTGTCATTTATTAGATTAAATCACTCAATACCAGATTCATATGGAATTTTATTTAAAACTGCGCATGGTAATGTGTTCCATACAGGAGATTTTAAATTTGACTTTACTCCTGTTGGACCTGGAGCTGAGTATGATAAGCTTGCAAAGCTTGGTGAGGAAGGGTGCCTTGCACTTCTTGCTGATTCAACTAACGCTTGCGTTGAGGGATTTACAAAATCTGAAAAGGTTGTTGGTAAATCCATCATGGATTTATTCTCACATATTAACTCAAGAATCATTGTTGCCACATTCGCATCCAACATGTATAGAGTTCAACAAATAATTGAAGCATCTTATACTAATGGTAGACATGTTGCCGTCTTTGGTAGATCAATGGAAAAAACCATTGAGGTTGGTATGAAAATTGGTTATATAAAGGCTCCTAAGGGAACTATTATAGAGGCTAGTGAAATTAACAACTTCAAGGCCAACGAGGTTACACTTCTAGTAACAGGAAGCCAAGGAGAGCCACTTGCAGCCCTATCAAGGCTAGCTAATGGAAGCCATAGATCAATTAAGCTAATTCCAGGAGATACAATAATATTCTCCTCTTCTCCTATTCCAGGAAACCAAGAGGGAGTTAATAAGACTATAAATCTTCTATTTAAGAATGGAGCAAATGTAATTACTAATTCACCAATTAATGATACTCATACATCAGGACATGCCTCTCAAGGAGACTTAAAGCTAATGCAAACCCTTGTAAGACCTAAATTCTTTATACCTGTCCATGGTGAATATCGTATGCAAAAGGTACATGCACAATTAGCTATCGAATGTGGATGTGATCCTAAAAACACATTCATTCTTGAAAATGGAGATGTACTAAGCTTAAATGCAAATACCGCAAGAGTCACAGGACATGTACAGGCCGGAGATATTTATATTGATGGTACTCGTATTGGAGATGTTGACTCAAACCTAATTAGAGAGCGTAAGGTTCTTTCTGACGATGGAATGTTTAGTGTAATCTTTACTATAGCTAAAAATACAAAGGAAATTCTAGTTGAGCCTCAAGTAGTATCAAGAGGATTTATCTATATGAAGGACTCTGAGGAGCTTACTAAAGAATTTATTAATATAGCTAAGGAATACCTAATAAATGAGCTTAAAGCAAATGAGCCTAACTACAATAACATAAAGGCCGGACTTACTGAATATCTTGGACAAGAAATAAAAAAGAAAACAGATAGAAAGCCTATAGTATTACCTGTATTTATGATGGTAAATGCTTAAAAAATAAAAATACTCGAATCACAAATATAGTGAATCGAGTTTTTTATTTTAATTCTTCTTTAAATTTCTTAAATACTAAATATGTATAATAAGCATCCTCAAGTGCATCATGAGCCTGATCTGGTAAATCCTTACCATACATTTTTTCATACATATTAAATAATCCTGGATCATTAGACATCTCATAATAATTTTTAAGCAATTGATTTAAATTAATAAATCTGGTTTTATCAGTTAATGATTCTAAATTATTTAAATTATAACATTTACAAATTAATCCAAACTCTTCTAACCATGAAATTGCGTTACTATAGCTTCTAGCATTAGCATTACTAGCAACTAATTTATACTGGAATTTTTTGTTTT
>JAZRVY010000108.1:0-4424 GCA_045599405.1 Anaeroplasmataceae bacterium | reverse complement strand
TTGGATATAAGGATTTTGAATATAGACTTGGCAAATGAAAAAAGCCTCTAAGCATAGCTTAGGGGCTATTTTTCTTGTGCAGTTTTTACAATATCCTTAATTGTATATGTACCTCTAGCTATAGGTCCATAAATTAATTCTATTTCATTATTTCTACAATCAGAAACCTCTTCTATTTTTGAAATATTTGAAGCTACAAATCTAATACCTATATCATCACAGGCCTTTTTAAGAACTAATACTAATTCACTATTATATTTTGTAGTATCACAGAAATACATAGCACAATTATTTCTAATAGCGAAATCAAAATTATATGAAGCTACATTAATATTTTTAGATTTTAAATATCTAATGATATCTCCCATATCTAAATTATTATCCTCAATTAAATAAAATCCAATTGCAGATGATGGAATCTTAAAGAATTTTAATTGAGATTCTAGCCATTTAATGAATCCTGTGCTCATCATTGTTGATTTGTGCATAGGGATTAAGGCTCTATAATATGTAGAGCTTGCAGTATAGAAGGTTTTTTCCTCTCCTAAAACCTGCTGAACAATATATTTATCAAGCAGCTCTATTTTGTCTCTTTTGATAAGTACAGATTCTATATAATCCTCTCTTACAGAAAAATTAACTAAATCTATTCTAGCAAAATAATATTCCATTAATTCCTCTTTAAGATTAATTAGCTGCTTATACTTTATTTGAAGAATATTTTGATCTATAGCCTCTGATATATGAAGCAGCAGCTGAGATTCTCTAAATCTTTCCTTGCTAGTATCATCATTATACATACATACAGCATTATATTCTGTGCTTTCATACGCATCAATTAATCCTTCAGATGCAAACCATATAATTTTTCTAATATCAGTTATATTCATAGCCTTAGTATATCTAAATACTCCAGCCTTAAAATTAGTTTTAAGCCTATAATTAATATTCTCTAGCTCTTTAGATAGCTTATTTAATATATCCTTAGTTCTTTTAAGAATAGCTCTTTGATCATTATCCTTATAAAGTATCATGAATCTATCATTATCCAAATGATAGAATGATGAGCCTGGAAATGATTGACCAATCTTATTTAGAGTTTTACCTACTGCATAAACTAAATCATCTGCAAACTCATATCCATATATCTCATTATATGAGCTGTAATTGCTTAAGGCTACAATAGCTAACGCAAAGTGCTTTGACTCAAGTAAGCTATTTATATCATTATATAACGCTTCTTTAGTATTTAGCTTAGATAATGAATCCTTACTAGCCTTTTGTATTAGCTTATCCTCTTTTTCCTTTTGGGCAGTACAATCACTAACTATAGAATATATTTTAAGCTCTGAGGCTCTATCTACCATAAATTCCTCTTTAATGTATTTACCATTAATAGAGTAATAAATAGTAGCCTCATTAGTATCTCCATTATAAATACTATCTATTAAATCCTTATAGTTTTTAGCATCCTTACTATCAATTAACGCAATAAATTCAGGTGTCTCTATGGTGCTGTATTTAACATCTAAAACTGCCATAGCAGTTTCATTAAGAGTGATATTCATATCAATCTCACTCTTGACTCCCTCTGTTGAGTGCTTATTTATGAACTCTAGCATCTTGTTATTATCTGTAGCCTCAATTTCATCTAGCTCTCTATTTAAATATATTACTAGCATATTTGTCAGCATTCTTAAGGCTTCATAAATAAGCTTATCCTTAAATTCTGTTGTAAAGAATTCATATAATATAGAACCTAAATCATTACCATTTCTATATAATCTAAATCCTATTACAGTTTTAAATTCATCATCATAAGGTAGCTTAGTTATAATATTCTTATCAAATAACGATGTTTTAATATCATGTAAATATAGTTTCTTTGAATTATTCATAAGCTCCTGTGCAGGAGTATCTATCAATGCCTCATCATCAAAGGTCTTTTTATATACTCTTCCAACCTTATAATGATATCCTAAAGGATTATCCTTTAGAGATATTACTATTTCACATTTAGAAAACTTATTTTCTATAGCTATACCATAATTCATTAAAACATCTCTGAATTTAGCTATTTGCTTGGTATTAAAGGATTCTAGAACCTCTTCTATCGATTTATAGTTTCTAGATACCTCTATAATATCAGGCTCATTTTCTATAATAGCCTCAACAAAGCCTTCCTTCTTTACATAGGCTGCCTCTTGCTTTGCTGGCTTTGGTTGATCATCTATTACTAAGGTATTGTCCTCTTGATTTTCTACTATAGTAATATTTATAGCTTTCTTTTTTTCCTTTTTAGTTGTTTTCTTTTCTTCCTTTATGGAAGCCTGAATTGCCTCTAAATGCTCTTCATATTCCTTTTTAGCTACGTTATCTCCGATTCTTTGTGCAACATCAAGAGCAACTCTAGCAAAGGCCTCCTTAGAGTCATTACCATCGCACTTCTCATATAAATCATGATATTCAGATTCTAATAATGAGGCTCTATTAGCCTGATTATTAATTAATAATATTCTCATTTTATAGCTAATGGCCTTAACTCTTGTATCAATAGTGTTATAGTCATTATCTATATATGAATCAATTAATTTAGAAGCCTCTATATATTTATTAGACCTCATATATACATCAGTCATTTTAATATATAGAGCCTGTAGCTCATCATATTTAAGCTCATCCTTGTAGTATTCCTTTAATCTATCAAAGGAATCCTCAAAGCCATCATATTCCTTATCTATATATTGATATTTAATAAGTAGCTCAAGTACATAAATCTTCTTTTCAACAGAAACATCATTATTTAAATAAATAATAATATTTCTTTTAAGCTCATCCTTTTGACCTATGAAGTTATAGTATCTAATCATATCAAAGGTATATTGCTCACTATCAATAGTTTTAAGCTTGCTCTTTTTAATATCGATATATATTAGAGCCTGATCATAATTAGATATATCAAATAATATATCAATTAAGACATTACATATTGAAATTACACTTTCATTACTAAATTGATCAAAGTAAGGCTTAAGGGGTAATAATAATCTTAAAGCGTCCTTAGTCTTATTTAAAAAATGAAGTATTTCGCATTTATACGCTAGAGCTCTTAAATACTCAAATGAGGTTTGCTTTTGCTTAGACATATAAATATCTATTTGTCTTACTGATGTATTTACTTTGTCTAAGGATAGTACCTCATTTAGAGTCATCTTTTCACTTCCAGTTCTTTATTTGTATATTATCATTTTCTATTACTGCATATGTACCTGATTTAAATGAACCAGGATTTATAAACCATATATTATCCTTAAGCTCCTTATATGGTATATGTGTATGACCAAACAGACAATAATCACATTGTGCTTCTAAAGCCTTATAATATATTCTCATATCATTATATTTAACATCATATTTATGACCATGTGTCATGAATATTTTTTTATCATCTATTAGCTCTAATCTTTCTAATTGAGCTCTTGAAAAATCACAATTACCTCTTACATAGATAATATTATTATCATTAAGTATTTTTTCATTAATACAATAATCACCTAAATGAAGAACTGTATGATTAGGATATTTATATATTAAAGATAATAATTCATCTACAAGACCATGAGAATCACTAACTATTAATAATGGTCTCATATGATTTTTTTAGCTTTTCTAGGGCCTTAGCTCTATGAGAGATAGTATTCTTTTCTTCTAGAGTTATTTGGGCCATTGTTCTTTGGAATTTTTCTATATAGAAGTATGGATCATATCCAAATCCATTATTTCCACGTGGCTCGTTAATGATTGTCCCGTAGCAATAATCTTCGCATACTATGTATTTATCATTAGGTAGGTATAGGCAAATGCAGCAGACATATCTAGCATTTCTATTTTCCTTATCTTTCATATTAGCAACTAGCTTTTGATTATTAAGCTCATCATCATGCATATCTCCAGCATATCTAGCACTATATACACCAGGCTCACCACCTAAGGCCTCACATTCAAGCCCTGAGTCATCAGCTATAGCTATCACATTAAGTCTTTTAGCAATAGTTTTAGCCTTTATTATAGAGTTTTCCTCAAATGTTTTACCTGTTTCCTCTATTTCCTCTGTGAATCCTATTTCCTTTAGGGAATATAATTCAAATTCAGTATTTTCAAATATTTTTTTAAATTCCTTTATTTTATTTTGATTATTTGAAGCTATTACGACCTTCATGTTTTCACCTCTATTGAAACGCTTGTAATTTAAATCACAAGATTCTTAAGATATTTCTATAGCACTGACAAGACAATCTTGTCAGTTTTTCTATAGTTCGGTTTGTTTCCTGACCATCTTATTTGATTTATTTTTTTAATAAAGAAAGTAGCTAAAGCTACTGTCTTTTGTTGTTGTATTGGTTAATCATATTAAGTATTTCAAT
>JAZRVY010000107.1:0-14863 GCA_045599405.1 Anaeroplasmataceae bacterium | reverse complement strand
ATACTGTAATTGATATTATTGATAATAAGAAGGTAACTTTAAGTGTTGCTGGTGCTTATAATGATATTAACTTAAGCGGTATTGTTGCTATTGATTTCAATAATGAAATATTAGCTAAGGCTTCTTTAAATTTAAAGTATGATGATATTGATTTAAATGTAGTAGTAATATATGATTCTGAGTATATCTATTTATCATATGAGAACATTAATGTAAAGCTATCATTAGATAAGCTAATGTCATTAATTCCTTCAGCTGATAATAGTATCGTAATTGATGATGTAAATATTAATATTACAAAGATTTTAAAGGATATTATTGTAGAGCAAGGATCTACTGAGATTAAGCTAGATTTAAGTGATTACCTAGAATCACTTGATGATGTAGTAATTAAGGCTACAAATAATAGTGTAGGTATTAATTTATACGATATTGCATGTCAAATTGTTGATAACGAGGATATTGTAATTAATGATAATTATGTTGATTTATCAAATATGATTGATGCTGGATTTGATTTATATGAAATAATTAAATCAAAGAAGTTAAATGTTGTTATTGATGAGCTTAATGTAGCTACTCATGATATTAATATCTCAATTAATGGTAATTTAGATATTTTACTTGCTGATATGAGTGCAAAGGCTACACTTGAAGTTACATTTAATGGTAATTCATATAATATTGAAGTAGTATATCTAAATGATAATTTATATGTATCATTTGCAAATTTAGTATTCTCAATTGATGTTTATAATGTAAATAGCTTCCTAGAAGAAGCTATGGCAAGAATATCTACAATTTTTGGAGTAGAGCTTGCAGTGCCAGCTACAAATACAAGCATTAAGGCTACTATACCAGAGCTTGGTACAATCATTGATGTAGTAAATACATTAATTATTAATGATAATAGTATTTCTATTGATTTAACTGAGATAGTATCGAAGGCTCTTGTTGTGGCTATAGCTTATACTAAGCTTGATGATTCATATAGCCTTGAGGCTAATGTAGCTTATGATAATATTGTAGCTTCTGGAAGTATATTACTTTCTGAAAGCACAATAGATGAGATTACAGCTCCATCTGGAAATATTATTAATGAAGAGAAGGTATTAATCCTACTTGATTATGTAGAGGCTTTATATAAGCTAAAGGATCAAAGAGAGTTTAACCTAGAGATTAATACAACAATTAATGAAAATGGAAAGAATAAGATGGCTATTAGTGGTGGCTTATATCTAAAACTACTTGGTAGCAGTGAGTTTGATGCGGAGGCTAATTTAGAAATTGTTGAGTTTAACAGCAATGGAAATAAGCGTGCATGGCATCAGGTAAAGTTAACTATTTTATCAGCTACAACTAATGGTGAGGCTATGTTCTATGCTATTTATGGAAACAATGAAAGCAATAAGAATAATGTAGTAAAGGCTTATTCAAGCTATACTGGACTTAGAAAGCTTGTTGTATCTGTAATGAAGCTTATGAATATTGAATTACTTGATAATGCGATGTCATCATCATCTTCATCATCTAAGTATTTAGATGTTGAAAATCTAATTAATAACTTAACAATTAATTCAAACAATATTAATCTTGTAATTAACCAAGAGGCATTTAATAAGCTAATGGAGGATAATTATAGGATGTCATTATCATTAGCACTTGATGATAATAGTTTATCTGAGGTGGCTATTGATAATTTATATGTATCATATACAAATGAAAATACAAATACAAAGATAATTAATACAAGCCTAGTATTAAAAGATTCAAATTATACTATCGCAGATCCAGAAAGCCTAAATGGATATTATGATTTATCTAATATGGGATATATGGTAGAAGCATTATATAATAATGCGACACAAGAGGCTTATAAGATTTCTGGTACATTACAATTATCTCTTGCAGGTCTTTATAATGTTAATGTACCTGTAATTGCTGAAATTAATGTAAATAGTAATGGAACACCACTAGTTCATTTCAACCTTGATTTAACTGGTATTGATTTACTTGCACAAATCGCTATAAGTAAGAAAAAGGTAGATATATACTATGAAAATTCTTATGTATATATTAATAGAAAGGACAATAGTGGAGCTCTTTACCAAACAAAGATTCATTATAAGACATTCATGGATGATGCGATGTATTATATTCTAGATTATTCACTAGGACTTGCTGATTTCTTACTAGATATGATTGATAGTAGTGAAGCTGAGGGTGATGGATTTGTAGATGCAGCACTTTGTGTTAAGGCTGTAAATATGACAGAATCTAATTATGCATTTACATTAGATATGGGAGAAATCACAGATAACAAGGCTTTAGGAAATCTAGAGATTGGACTTGCAACATCTATGGTTAATGTTCCTGTAACTGAAGGTGAAACTGATGTTGTTAGAATGCTATCATCAATTTCAAAGCTTAAGTTTAAGCTTTCAATTGTAAATCTAAATGGTCTTAACCTAAAGCTTGATAACATTGTATCAACAGAAGATGGATATGTAGTTGAGCCAGTAGATATGACAGCAAGTAGAAACTATATTGATAATTTCAATGCTAATTATGATATTGATACATATTATAAGAATGGAGCTGCAACATCAAAGGTTGATCACTCAGCTGTATTTAATATGGGATCACTTGGAAGCATTACAAGAAGATATCAACAAGGAGACAGTATTAATATTCCTGAGGTTGAAGCTATTCAATTTAAGGATGGAAGATACTATGAGATTTTAGGATGGTATAGTGATAAGTCTTACCAAAATGAATTACAATTAGAAGATTTAATTATGGAATCTAAAACAAAGTATTTCTATGCAAAGGTAAAGGATATTACAGCCGTAATTAATATTAAATCTGAATTTGTTGGAGATAATACAATTATTTCTTATCAAGGAGCTTCAATTAAGGATAAGGTAAGCTCATTATATGGAATTTATGAAAATGATAATATTCTTTATATGTTTACTGGATTTGAAGAGGACTTCAATATGAATGATGTATCTAAGGGTGAATATACTTTAACTGCAGTATGGACTGAAGTTAACCTAGACTTTGTTGCTAGATACAATGACACATTATTTACTCTTGATAAGGATTCAACAGAAGTATTCTTAGGTGAGAATGTTGTAATTATTAATTCTGGTATTGGATATTTATATAGTAGTAATCAAATTACAGGTAAATTCCTAATCGAAAACTATTCTTCATTATTCAATGTTAGCATTGATGATGAAGCCTTAATAATAGACTTATATAATAAGGATATTGAAGGATATAATATTGTAGAATTTGATGTGAAGGATGAATATAACACTGTTAGATATTCTGCGTTATATTTACCTATTGGAAATACATATGATATTTCTGAATATTTACCATCAGGATCAACAGCAAACTATGATATTAACTGCTGGTATGATAATGGTGAATACTATTCACTTAAGGATTTAAAGTGTGTTGATAAGTCATTATCATTAACTGCAGTACTTGCAACTAAGGCAGAGTATTTTGAGTTTGATTCTATAGAGGTAAATGGTAATTCATATACAAGAATTACAGGATATAATGGAACATCTTCAACTGTCGTATTACCAAGATACGCAAATTTTGATGGTAACACATTACTTGTAACTAATGTAGGTAAGGAAGCATTTATGGGTAATACTGCAATTAATACAGTTATATTCAATGATGGACTTACTACACTAGAGGCTAATTCATTTAAGAATTGTAGAAATTTAACTGCTGTGTATTTCTCTGATACAGTTGCTAATGTAGAATCATATTCGTTCTATTTTGATTTCTCTGGAACATATAAAACTAAGATGACTCCAGCAAAGAATATTAGATTCTATTTCTCTAATAATAGCTCTATAAGTGAAGGTGACTTGCAATCATGGCATTGTGTAAACTGGAATACCTTAACTAGATATTATGAGAAGAATTATGGTTCAATGGAATCATCTCAAGGTAACTTCACAAATGCATATCAGCAATATGAATCTACAATTGTAGAGGTAATTAATACAAGCATATAATAAAAGTAGGTGGAATCTAAAAGATTTCACCTTATTTTTTTAATCTATCTATGATAAAATAGAATAGGTTTAGGAGAAATATCATGGATGGATTTATCATTATAAATAAAGGTAAGGGACTAACTAGCTATGATGTTTGTCATAAGCTAAAGAGAATTTTAGAAACAAAGCATGTAGGTCATACGGGTACGCTAGATCCTGATGCGACTGGAGTATTAGTTGTGGCCTTTAATAGGGCTACTAAGCTAATGAAGCTCCTTGAGGAGCATTCTAAGGAATATACAACAACTGTATTATTTGGTAAGAGTAGTGATACCTTGGATATTACAGGAAGTATAATAGATGATATTAAATGTGATATTAATAAAAGTGATTTACTAAAAGCTATAGATATTATTAAGGATTATAAAGATCAGGTTCCACCTATGTATAGTGCTATTAAGGTTAATGGTCAAAAGATGTATGATTTAGCTAGACAAAATAAGACTATAAATTTACCACCAAGACCTATTGAAATTAATAGAATAGATATTTTAAGCGATATATATGATATAGATGGATATAAGGCTATAGATTTACATATAGATGTTAGTAAGGGATTTTATGTAAGAAGCTTTTGTAGAGATTTAGGAGCTATACTTGGTGTACCAAGCCTGATGTATAGTCTTCAAAGAGATAGATCAGGAATTTTTGATATTAAGGATAGCTGTACACTTGATGATAATGTGCTAGAGCACATCCTTACTATAGAGGATGTATTTAGTAATTTAGAAATATTAAGGGTTAATGATTTTGAGGCTAAGCTATGCATGAATGGCGTTGTGTTTGATGAGAGACAAATAAAGACAGATAAGCCATTTAGAATTTATCATAATGATAAATTAATAGCTATTTATGAGCCGGTTGATACATATAAATATAAGCCAGTTGTATTGTTCAAAGGGGAAGAGTAATATGGAAATTATTAAGATTAAGGATTTAAAGCCTGTTGAAATTGATTTTGATATTTGTGCTGCGCTTGGTAATTTTGATGGTGTTCATTTAGGACATCAAAAGCTAATAGAAAAGTGCAAGAGCCAGGGAATGAAGAGTGCTATTTTAACATTCTATCCACATCCAAATACATTTATTAGAGATTTACCTAATTATGAGCTTTTAACACCTTATGATTTAAAGGTAAATATTTGTGAGAGTGTTGGAATTGATTATTTAATTATTGTTGAATTTAATGAAGAGATTGCAAGAACTGATTATAGAAAATTTATTGATTTTATGCATGCGATGAGAATTAAAAAGGTTGTTGCAGGATATGATTTTACCTTTGGATATAAGGCACAGGGAACTGTAGAAAAGCTTATTGAGGAGTTTGATACATTAATTGTAAAGAAGTATGTACTGAATGATGTAAGAGTATCTACAACTCATGTTAAGGATCTTTTAAGACAGGGTGAGCTAGATAAGGCTAGATTATATCTAGGTAGAAATCATATGATATATGGTAGGGTTATTCATGGTAATAGTGTTGGTACTGATATTGGATATCCAACAGCTAATATTGAATATAAAAATGCCCTACTTCCTAAAAATGGAGTTTACTTTGTTAGTGTAACTATAGAGAATAAAAAATATTATGGTATGGCTAATATTGGATATAATCCAACATGTAATTATTCTGATGAAAGAAAGCTTGAGGTTCATATTTTTAATTTAGATAATAATTTATATGATAGAGATATGAATATAGAATTTATTGAAAGAATAAGAGCTGAAAAGAAGTTTAAGAGTGTTGAATTATTAATAGATCAATTAAATAGAGATAAGGAATATTGTTTAGGTAAAATTAATTCAAATTTATAGTTGAATTGTGTTTGGCTTTATGATATTATTTATAAGGACGAAGTTCTAGGTATGATGACTCCTCGGGCTAATACTTGGTACATCGTGACAAAAATATTTTAAAATGGAGGAACAAAACTATGGCATTAACAGCTGCACAAAAGGCAGAAATCGTTAAGACTTACGGAAAGAATGACAAGGATACAGGATCTACTGAAGTTCAAATCGCTATTTTAACTGCTGAAATTAAGCAATTAAATGAGCATTTAGCTTACCATATCCATGATTTCTCTTCACGTAGAGGATTACTTACAAAGATCGGACAAAGAAGAAGTTTATTAAACTACTTAACTAAGTGCGATAAGGATGCTTACAAGGCTCTTTGTGAGAAATTAGGATTAAGAAGATAATGATATTAAAGCTTGCGAATGCAGGCTTCTTTATTTTTTTAAAATATTTGTCTTTTAATGTATATTTATACATTTTATTATGATATAATTTAAAAGGTTATATTAAAAATAGAAAAAGAAGTATTAAAAGGAGAATTTAACAAATGAGTGATGTTAAAAGATTTGAGTACAATTGGGCAGGACGTCCACTTGTAATTGAAATTGGAGAAGTTGCTAAGCAAGCTAATGGAGCTTGTATGGTTACTTATGGAGGATCTGTTGTATTATCTGCAGTAGTTACTAAGGTATCTGAGACTGTACAAGATTTCTTCCCATTAATGGTTTTATACCAAGAGAAGCAATATGCTGCAGGAAAGATTCCTGGAGGATTCTTAAGAAGAGAGGGTAGAGCATCTGAGCATGAGACTCTAACTTCAAGATTAATTGATAGACCAATTAGACCTTTATTCCCAGAGGGATTTAATAACGAGGTTCAAGTTGTAAATACTGTACTTTCTGCTGATCCAGATTGCACAACAGAAATGGCAGCTATGATTGGATCATCTATCGCACTTGGAATTTCTGATATTCCATTTGATGGACCAATCGCAGGAGTTAAGGTTGGACGTATTAATGGTGAATACCTAATTAACCCAACACCAGCTCAAGCATTAGAATCAGATATTAACTTAACAGTTGCTGGTACACACCAAGCTATCAACATGGTTGAGGCTGGAGCAGACCAAGTATCAGAGGATGCAATGTGGCAAGCACTTGTATTCGGACATAAGGCTATTCAAGAGCTTTGTGATTTCCAAAACCAAATTATTGCTGAGTGCGGTAAGGAAAAGATGGAGGTAACTCTATTCGAGGTTGATAAGGATATCGATAAAGCTGTTAAGGCTTATGCGGAAAAGGATTTAGTAAAGGCTATTCAAATTGAGGATAAGCTTGAAAGATATGCTGCAATTGATGAGGTTAACGCTAGAACAAAGGCTCACTTTGACGAGCAAGTATTCATTAAGGAAATTGAAGGAATCAAGACAATTGATACTGAAGCTAAGAAGCACCTAATGGATAATGTTGAGCATACATTAAATGATATTTTATATACTGAGGTTAGACGTTTAATTTCTGTAGATAAGGTTCGTCCAGATGGACGTAAGCTTGATGAGATTAGACCTCTATCAAGTAGAGTAGATGTATTACCACGTACTCATGGTTCTGCACTATTTACAAGAGGACAAACTCAAGCTTTAGCTACAACAACTCTAGGATCATTAAATGATAACCAAATCATTGATGGTCTACAAGCTGAGGAAGCTAAGAAGAGATGGATGCTTCACTATAACTTCCCTGCATTCTCAGTAGGAGAAACAGGACGTTATGGAGCTCCAGGACGTAGAGAAATTGGACACGGAGCTTTAGGAGAGAGAGCATTATCTTATGTTATTCCTTCAGAGGATGAATTCCCATATACAATTCGTTGTGTATCTGAAATTCTTGAATCAAATGGATCATCTTCACAAGCTACAATTTGTGCTTCAACTATGTCATTAATGGCTGCCGGAGTTCCAATTAAGGCTCCAGTTGCTGGTATCGCTATGGGACTTATCACATTTGGTGAGGATTATACAATTTTAACTGATATCCAAGGTCTTGAAGACCACCTAGGAGATATGGATTTCAAGGTTGCCGGAACTAAGGATGGAATCACAGCTCTACAAATGGATATTAAGATTAAGGGAATTACTTATGAAATTCTAAAGGAAGCATTAGCTCAAGCTAAGAAGGGAAGAATGGAAATTCTTGACCACATGATGTCAACAATTGACGCAGTTAGACCTGAGGTTAATATGTATGCTCCTAAGGTAGTAATGATCAGAATTAATCCAGATAAGATTAAGGATGTAATTGGAGCTTCTGGTAAGGTTATTAACCAAATTATTGCTGATTGCGATAATGTAAAGATTGATATCGAGCAAGATGGTAGAGTATACATTATGCACCAATCATATGATATGGTAAATAAGACTAAGGCTATGATCGAAAACATCGTTAGAGAGGCTGAGGTTGGTAAGGTATATACTGGTAAGGTAGTTCGTATCGAGGCTTACGGAGTATTCGTTGAGCTTTGGGATGGATGCCAAGGATTATGCCACATTTCTAAGCTTGCTAAGGAAAGAGTTAACAAGTGTGAAGAGGTTGTATCACTTGGAGATGAAATCATTGTTAAGTGTATCAATGTAAATGAAAAGGGTCAAATCGACTTATCTCGTAAGGATGCTTTCGAGTTCAAGAAGGACCAAGAATAATTATAAGGGAGTAGTTTGCTACTAAATTAGTAGTGGTTGGCCTACATACTGGATTTATTTATAAACCAGGTTCAATCTTAAAAAACGAGACTTATACAACGCTATATCTTTAAATATGCGCTGTATGAGTCTCTTTTCTTTTGTTAAGGAGCTTATTATGGATATAATAAAATTTATATTAACATCATTATTACTAGGTGTTGGACTAACAATGGATGCTTTTTCTGTATCAATAGCTAATGGTCTAAAGGAACCAGATATGAAAAAGGGAAAGATGCTAGGAGTTGCTTCGACATACGCAATATTTCAATATGCAATGCCAATGATTGGTTGGATTTGTGTCCATACAGTAGTAGAAAAATTTAAAAAATTTGAATATGCTATTCCTTGGATTGCTCTAATCTTACTGCTATATATAGGTGGTAAGATGATAATTGAAAATATTGTTGAAATGAAAAAAGCTAAAAACCAAGAAATTGAAGATAATGAATCAAAAGAGGATACTAAGAAGCTTGGATTTTGGACTCTTATGGTTCAAGGAGTAGCTACAGCTATAGATGCATTGTCAGTCGGATTTACTATTTCTGATTATGGAATTTATAAGGCATTAATTTGCGGAGCTATTATTGCTGTAGTAACATTATTATTTTGCTTATTTGGTTTATTCTTTGGTAAAAAGCTTGGATCTAAATTCTCATCAAGAGCAGAGCTTATTGGTGGAATTATCCTAGTAGCTATTGGACTTGAAATATTTATTTCAGGCATGATAGATTTATATGCGTAATCATTGACATTAGACTATATTTATCATAAAATTATAACGCACTTAATTTGGGTAATCGAGCGTATTTATACGTTAGGAAAGTCCATGCTAGCACAGCCTGCGATGGCTGTAGTGTTTGTGCCAGTCTAAAAAATAAGGCTGGGTACCTTAAATGGTAACGGCGGGAGATGACCTAAGGCTTGCTATGGTATATCCTGTAATGTGCCGCAGAGACGATGCTTATAGAAATATAAGAGTGAAACGTGGTAAACCCCTCAAGCTAGAAATCCAAATTTGGTAGGAGAGCTTTCCTAGGGCGAACTGAAGCTACTAGGAGGGACAGCGAAAGCTGTAGATAGATGATTACCGTCCGAAAGGATACAAAACATGGCTTATATAAATTATGTGTAATTAAAATGAAGATTTAGGTCTTCATTTTTTATTTTTGTGTTATTTTTTCCTATATACAATTATACTTAATGATAATATATTATCGGAAAGTGAAGTGATTACTTTGACAAAAGAGGAAATCTTAAAATCTTATGAAGATAAGAATTTAAAGCTGCAACAAAAACTTAATATACTTGAAGCTTCTGATAATAAATCTCATAAGACTTTATATAAGATCAAAAAGCTTAACTCAAAAATCACTGAAAATAATGAGTGGATTAGATTAATTAATGAAAAAGGTCTAGAAGAAGCTAAGAAGGATATGGAAACATATCGAATTGAAAATGTTGCATCTCTTTATATTCTTGATGGAGAATATAAAATAGCAACAACAGAAAAGCAAATATCGAGGCTTGAAAAGAAAATTGAGGCTATTAATCAAAAAATAGAAACAGCATCTGATGATAAAAAAGAAGCGTTAGAAACTAGAAAAAGTGAAATAGAGCTTCAAGTGACTGATTTAAGTGAATATAAAAATAATATAAGTGAATATAGCCTAAAGGAAGCTAATATCAAAAAGGCAATGGAAAATAGTAAGAAGAGAAGAAAGATGATTCTTACAGGTAACCTAATGACAACTATTATTGCCATTTGCTTCCCTATTGCCCTATATCAATTATTTAATAGCTTATATACTGTATTTGACCAAATAGTAAGTGCTCATATTTCAAAGGAAGCTCAAGGAGCTGTATCTGCACTATCTCAGGTTAAAAACTCTATATCAGCCTTTGGTGCAGGATTAGCTGCTGGTGGTGGTGTTCTTGTATCAAGATTATTTGGTGCTGGAGATGTAAAGAAGGCTAGATGGGCATCATCAAATCTATTCTTTATGTCTATATTATTAAGTATATTTTTAATGGTGGTACTAATTCCAACTGCAGTACCTATCATGAAACTATGTCAGCTTAATGCTGAAAAGATTAGAGTAGGTAGAACATACTTCCAGCTGCAATTATTCGAATTATTCTTTGTTACATTAAATAATGTATTTATTGGTCTAGAAAAGGCTAAAGGAAATTCAAAGATAGTAATGAAGCTAAACCTAATGGTTATGATAATTAAGGTAGCTTTAACTTGCTTATTTGTATTTGGATTTAGCCTAAGAGATATAGTATATGTAGAGCTTGCTACAATCATAGGACAAGCTGTACTTACAACAATAGGTATTGTTATCCTATTTGGTAAGCAAAATATCCTACGTCTTTCAATTAAGTATTTACTTCCTAAAAAGGAATTTATGCTACCAATCTTTAAACTATCAATTCCAATTTTCTTTGGTAAGTTTGTAATGAATGTTGGTAAGGTTACAGTTAACGCCTTATGTCAAAACTACTGGGATGCAGTCACAGATGGAATGATTGTTGGTACATTTGGTATCTCTAATAATCTATGTGGACTTATCACATCACCTACAAACTCATTTGAGGAAGGACAATCATCAATTGTAAGTCAAAATGTAGGTGCAAAAAATATGAAAAGAGCGTGGAAGGTATTTGTTAGAACAATATGCTTATCTACAGCTATTTCATTAGTTGGATTTACATTATTAAGATTTATATTATTAGATCAAATAGTTGATTTATTTACTATAGGTAAGAATTCAGCAAATGATGCATATAAAACTATGATTAAGGATATCTTTAAATATGATTCCCTATCAATCATAGCCTTAGGTATCAATGCCTCAGTTCTTGGATTATTATATGGATTTGGACAAACAAAGCTATCATTTTATTTAAATTTAAGTAGAATTGGTTCAAGAATATTATTATTAATGGCAATGCATAAATTCTATCCTAATTTAACTCCAACAAGATGTGCAGGAGTATCAATGGCAATATCAAATGGAATAATATTATGTCTATCATTTGTATTCCTATTTGCATTCATGATTAAGGTTAAGAAAAAGTCTTATAAGGGAATGTATTTCTCAGATCCTGAGCCTGCCTTTATGGAAATAGAAGAGATATAAAAGTAAGGAGATTCATCGAATCTCCTTTTTAATATTTCCCTTTATAAAGCAAAAAAAAGAACAACCTAGGTTGCTCGTAATTTTAAGAATGGTGGACCGTTAGAGACTCGAACTCTAGACCCACTGATTAAGAGTCAGTTGCTCTACCAACTGAGCTAACGGTCCATTTGGTTTTGTAGTTTTAAGCCCTTGCTTATCGCTACCTTATTAAGTATATCATATAAAAAAGTAATGTCAACATAAAAATTAAAAAAAATTTAAATTATTGTTAAATAAATCTTAATATGATAAAATTTATGAGGTGATTTATATGGCTTATGAGCTTAAAACATTAGAATTTAATAAAATATTAGATATTTTAAGCAAATATGCTAAAACTGATATGGCAAAGGAAGAAATATCTAATTTAAAGCCTATTAATGATTTAGATATTATTAATAAAATGCTATCAGAAGTTAACGATGCATATAATGCATATGTTGGATATGATGAACTACCTTTAAATTCTGTTAAGGGTATTTATAATGAAATTAAAAGAGCTTCAATTGGTGGTATGCTAAATGAGATGGAATTGGTATCAGTATCTAGCCTAATTGGATCTGTTAATAATATTATCAAATATAAAGGATATGTTACTGGAAGTAAGATTACTATTGATAATATAGAATCATATTTTAATAGCTTAAAGGTGCTTCCTAAATTAAAATCAACTATCGATCATGCGATAGATAGTAATGGTAATGTGAGTGATAATGCTTCAATGGAGCTTTTTAATGTTAGAAAGCAAATATCACTTCACCATAATAGATTAAGAAGTAAATTAAATGATATATTAAATTCAAAGGCTTCAATGCTAACAGAAAGCTTAATAGTTACAAGACAAAATAGATTATGCGTTCCTGTTAAGGTTGAATTTAAAAATACCTTTAAGGGAGCTATTCTCGATGAATCAAGTAGTGGAACTACTGTATACATAGAGCCTGCTGAATGTGGTGTAATTGCTACTGAGCTTGAGGTGTTGCACCAAAAGGAAAGAAGAGAAATTGAAAATGTTCTTAAATTCCTAACATTAGAGGTTAATGCTAATGCACAGGATTTAACTAATAACTTAGACATGATTAAAGCTCTAGATATAATATTTGCTAAGGCTTATTATATGAAGGCTATGGATTTAATTATACCTACTATCAATAATAAAGGCTTTACAAAATTAATTGGTGCCAAGCATCCTTTAATTAGTAAGGATGTAGTAGTTCCTACAGATATTCACTTTGGAGATAAATTTAATACAGTAATTATTACAGGTCCAAATACAGGAGGAAAGACTGTAGTACTTAAAACGGTTGGATTAATAACATTAATGGCTCAAACTGGTATTCCTGTACCAGTTAAGAATGGAAGTACAATATCAATTTTTGATGATGTGTTTGTTGATATTGGTGATGAGCAATCTATTGAACAAAATCTATCTACATTCTCATCATATATGACAAAGATATGTAAGATAATTGATAATGTAAATGTTAATTCATTAGTATTATTGGATGAACTTGGTAGTGGTACAGATCCAAAGGAGGGTGCTTCACTTGCAATCTCTATTATTGATTATTTAAGAAATAGGGGTGCTAGAGTTATTACTACAACTCACTATAGTGACCTTAAGGCTTACGCATATCAAAATAAGGATATATGTAATGCCTCGGTAGAATTTAATCCTGAAACTCTAAAGCCTACTTATAAGCTATTGATGGGTGTTCCAGGAAAATCTAACGCATTATTAATAGCTAAAAGACTTGGTTTAAATGATATAATCATTAACCAAGCTAAGGAGCTAAATAATAATAGAGCTACAGATTCTCAAGCACTTATGGAGCAGCTTGATGAGGAAAATAGTAATGTTAATAATTTAAAGAATATATATGAGGCAAAGATAGCTGACTATAATAAAAAGATAGAGGAGCTAGAAAGAGAAAAGCGTTCTATTGAAAAGGATAGATCTAATATATTAAATAAATCTAGAGAGGAAGCTAAGGCTATTATTAAAGAGGCTAAGGAAAAATCTGATTTATTATTAAAGGAAATAGATTCTATTAGAAGGGAAGCTAATGTCAAGGAGCATAAGATAGCTGATATTAAATTTGCGGCAAGAAATTTAACATTAAAGGATACTGATGATAAAATCTTTGACCAGGATTTAAAAGTAGGAGACTATGTATATGTAGCTT
Source organism: Anaeroplasmataceae bacterium (assembly GCA_045599405.1). Taxonomy (GTDB): domain Bacteria; phylum Bacillota_I; class Bacilli_A; order Acholeplasmatales; family Anaeroplasmataceae; genus UBA3206. Next base: position 864 of record JAZRVY010000107.1, on the reverse strand, counting down.
CCTATAATAAAGAGGGATATATTACAAAAATTAAAAAGGATATTTATACTGTACAAATAGAAATGTTTTCAGTTGATTTTAAGAAAACAGACCTAGAGCTTGCAAAGCCACCTGCTAAAAAGCCTATTAAAAAGGTAAAGGTAAATACTTCACCTTTATCTAAGGATGCACCATCTGAGCTCGATTTAAGAGGATTTAGATATGAAGAGGTAGAGGATGCAGTAGATCAATTTATTGATAGAGCATTACTTTGTAATAAGACTCAGGTATCTATCATTCATGGCTTTGGAACAGGTGGTGTAAGAAAGGCAGTACATGATTATTTAAAGAGATGTAGCTATGTTAAGAGCTATCGCTTTGGAGGAGAGGGAGAAGGACTTAACGGAGTTACGATAGTTTATTTGAAATAAGAAATATATTATTGTATAATATTTTTGTATATTGAGGTTAATTATGAGCGTAACATTATTTCTAGGACAAAATGTAAATATTGATAATTATGATTTAGACGCTACTACTATTATAGGAGTAGATAAGGGAGCCTTAATACTAGCTCAGGCTGGTATTAAATGTGATATTTCTGTTGGTGATTTTGATTCAGTAACAGAAAGTGATATTAAATTAATTGAAAGTAATTCTAGATCATTAATTAAGCTAAATAAGGTAAAGGATGAAACTGATACTGAAAGAGCTTTAAAGGAAGCTTATAGAATTAGTGATGATGTCACTATATTAGGTGGTATTCAAGGACATAGAATTGAGCATTTAATAGCTAATATATGCTTAATGATGAAGCATAAGACACTAAAGATGATGGATGATGATTCTATAATTTATTTAGTAGATAAGGATTCATTCTTTATT
>JAZRVY010000106.1:0-3171 GCA_045599405.1 Anaeroplasmataceae bacterium | reverse complement strand
ATTGACTATATTGCATAGTAGTAATATACTCTTTTAGAATATATTTCTAAAAGATACCATTCTTTAGAAAAAAAGGAGACGTTTATATGGACAAGAAGCTAGTATTACAAGATGGACACGTTTTTTATGGTAAAGGATTTGGATCTTCAAAGAAGAAGATTGCTGAGTTAGTGTTCAATACATCAATGGTAGGATATCAAGAGATTTTATCTGACCCATCTTACTGTGCACAAATCGTTTGTATGTCATATCCATTAATTGGTAATTATGGAATAACTGCAGAGGATTATGAATCAAAGGATATTTATATTTCAGGATTTGTTGTAAGAGAATACAACAACAGCCCTTCAAACTTCAGATTCACTACAACACTTGGGGAAGTAATGGATGAAGCTGATGTGGCAGGTATTAGTGAAATCGATACAAGAGAATTAGTAAGAATTATTAGAGATAAGGGATCAATGCTAGCAATGATTTGTGATGCTGATGTTAGCGATGAAGAGGCAGTTAAGGAAATTAATGAATTTGCAGCTCCGCATAATCAAGTTCAAACAGTATCAACAAAGAAGATTTGGTTCTCAAGAACACGCAATCCAAAGCATACTGTAGTAGCTATTGATTGTGGAATGAAGATGAATATTGTTAGAAAGTTAAATCAATTTGGATGTAATGTTGTTGTAGTTCCTTATACAACATCATTTGAGGACATTATGAAGTATGAGCCTGATGGATTATTTATTTCAAATGGACCTGGAGACCCAGAGGATGCTAAGGAAGTAATTGAGACAGTAAAGAAGGCTAGAGGAAAGCTTCCAATTTTAGGTATTTGCTTAGGACATCAAATTATTGGTCTTGCTTGTGGAGCTAAGACATATAAGATGAAGTTTGGACACAGAGGTGCAAATCACCCTGTAATTGACTTACATACACAAAAGGTTGAAATTACTTCACAAAACCACTCTTACGCTATTGATAGAGATTCATTAGAGGGAACTGGATTAACTTTAACTCATATCAATCTAATTGATAAGGAAGCTGAAGGAATGATGGATGAAAAGAACAGCGTTATTTCTGTTCAATATCACCCAGAATCAGCAGCTGGTCCTGAAGATTCAGAATATATATTCACTAGATTTACTAGACTAATGGATGAATTTGGAGGTAAGAGATAATGCCAAAAAGAAAAGATATTAAAAAGATAATGGTAATTGGATCTGGTCCAATTGTAATTGGTCAAGCTGCAGAGTTTGACTACGCAGGAACACAAGCTTGTCTTGCGTTAAAGGAAGAGGGATATGAGGTTATTCTTGTAAACTCAAATCCTGCAACTATTATGACAGATACAAATATTGCTGATAAGGTTTATATGGAACCACTTAACCTTGAGAACATGGCTAAGATTATCAGATTTGAAAGACCTGATGGACTTTTATGTTCACTAGGAGGACAAACAGGTCTTAACCTTGGTATGCAGCTTGCAGAAAAGGGTATTTTAGATGAGTGTAAGGTAGAATTACTTGGTACTTCATCTGAAGCTATTGCAAAGGCAGAGGACAGAGAGCTATTTAAGGAGCTATGTCTAGAGATTAATGAGCCAATTTGTGAATCATTAATCGCTACAACTATTGATGAGGTAGTAGAAGCCGCATCAAAAATTGGATACCCAGTAATGTTAAGACCTGCATTTACATTAGGAGGAACAGGTGGAGGATTTGCTGATAACTATGATGAATTAGTTCCACTTGCAAAGAATGCATTAAAGCTTTCTCCGGTATCTCAAGTATTAGTAGAGAAGTCTATTAAGGGATACAAGGAAATTGAATATGAGGTAATGCGTGATAAGAATGATACTGCAATTGTAGTATGTACTATGGAAAATCTAGATCCAGTTGGAGTTCATACAGGAGATTCAATTGTAGTAGCTCCATGTCAAACATTAACTAATAAGGAATATCAAATGCTAAGAAACTCAGCTTTAAAGATTATTAGAGCTTTAAAGATTGAGGGAGGATGTAATGTTCAATTCGCATTAGACCCATATTCATTTGATTATTATGTAATTGAGGTTAACCCAAGAGTTTCGCGTTCATCAGCACTTGCTTCAAAGGCAACAGGATTCCCTATTGCAAGAGTATCAGCTAAGATTGCTTGTGGACTTAAGCTAGAGGAAATTCAAATTTCTTCAACAATCGCATCATTTGAGCCTACAATTGACTACGTAGTAACTAAGTTCCCACGTTTCCCATTTGATAAGTTCCAAGATGCAAATAGATCACTTTCAACTCAAATGAAGGCTACAGGAGAGGTAATGAGCATTGGTAGAACATTAGAGGAATCAATGCTAAAGGCTATTAGATCTCTTGAAAATAAGGTAGATCATTTAGAGATTGCATATCTAAAGGAAAAGTCTGTAGAGGAATTAATTGCATATATTAAGGAAAATACTGATGAAAGAATTTATGCAGTTGCTGAAGCTATCCGTAAGGGTGTAGCTTTAAAGGATATCTTTGATATCACAAAGATTGATATGTTCTTCCTTGAAAAGGTTGAGCATATTGTTGAGCTTGAAAAGCTATGCGATAAGCCATTTGATTTAGAAAACACAAAGATTCTTAAGAGATATGGATTCTCAGATTCATATTTAGCTAGAAGATGGAATACAACGCCTGTAGAGGTTTATGAATTTAGAAAGAAGAATGGATTATATCCTGTATATAAGATGATTGATACATGTGCATCTGAGTTCAAGGCTTATGTTCCATATTTCTATTCAACATATGAAACTGAAAATGAATCAATTAGAACAGATAAGAAAAAGATTGTAGTTTTAGGTTCTGGACCTATCCGTATCGGACAAGGAGTAGAATTTGACTATACAACAGTACACGCTATTTGGGGTATTAGAGAGGTTGGATATGAGGCTATCATTATCAACTGTAACCCTGAAACTGTATCAACAGATTATACAACATCAGACAAGCTTTATTTCGAGCCACTTACATTTGAAGATGTAATGAATGTAATTGACCTTGAAAAGCCAGAAGGTGTTGTAGTAGCACTAGGAGGACAAACAGCTATCAATCTAGCATCTAAGCTAGATAAGGCTGGTGTAAAGATTTTCGGATCAAGTGCTAAGTCTATTGACCTTGCAGAGGATAGAGAGCTATTTGA
>JAZRVY010000105.1:0-2603 GCA_045599405.1 Anaeroplasmataceae bacterium | reverse complement strand
ATAATCTATCATTAAAGACAAATAATAATATCTATGTTGGTGGAGAAGCACTAGACATAGATGGAGTATGTGGTGGATATAATTTATTATTTGCGTTTATATGTGCTCTTAAAATATCAAAGGAATTGGAGGCCTAATTATGAAAATAGAAATTCAAGGCTTCAAGGTTCCTATGAGAAAGACTCATAAGCCACTAAAAAAACTACTAGAAGAAAAATATAAAATATTTGAAAGATTTATTAATGAAATAATCATTGTTAAGCAATCTGTAGATGCTAGAGATAAAAAGGATATTTATCTTGTATATAACTTGATTGCTGATATAGAGGATTCTAAATATGAGCTTGTAAAGAACAACAAATTTATCAAGCCATATCAGGAACTATCTAGTGACCTAGAATATCCCCAATATAAATATTCAGATAGACCAATTATAGTTGGATTTGGTCCATCAGGTATTTTTTCGGCTTTATATTTAGCTAGATGTAATGCTAGACCTATCATTATTGAAAGAGGTAATGAGGTTGATCAAAGAATTAAGGATGTAAATGATTTTCTAGATAATAAGAAATTAAATATTCAAAGTAATATTCAATTTGGAGAGGGTGGAGCTGGAACATTTTCAGATGGAAAGCTAACAACAAATCTAAAGGATCCATTAATTAGATGGATTTTAAATGAATTTGTGGCTCATGGAGCTCCACAGGAAATTAGATATCAATCAATGCCACATATTGGTACTGATTATTTAACTAAGGTAGTTAAAAATATCAGACAGGAAATAATATCTCTTGGTGGAGAATTTTATTTTGGAAATACCTTTAATAAATTAGGAAATGATAACAATAATTTAATAATTTATACTAATAAGGGTAACAAATTTACTACAAATCATTTAATATTAGGATTAGGTCATAGTGCTAGAGATACTATTGAATATTTATATAGCTTAGGATTAAATATGGAAGCTAAAAGCTTTTCTATGGGAGTTCGTATTGAGCATACTAAAGAAAGTATTAACAAGGCTCAATATGGTGAGTTTAGCGATAATCTACCAGCTGCATATTATAAGCTTAATGTTCATTTAAATAATGGTAGAGGAGTATATACATTCTGTATGTGTCCAGGTGGTAAGGTTATGGCCTCCCAAAGTGAAGAAAATACAATTCTTACAAATGGTATGAGCCTATATGCACGAGATTATGAAAATTCTAATAGTGGTCTTTTGGTGGATGTAACTCCACAGGATTACATGAAGGATAGTGTACTTGATGGGCTAAGATATCAGGAAAAATATGAAAGGCTAGCCTTTAATATTTCAAAGGATTACAAAGCTCCAGCCAATTTAGTTAAGGAATTTTTAAATGGACAGGTTGCCAAGGAGATAAGAAGTGTTAAGCCATCATATCCTCATGGCATTGTATTTGCAAATTTAAATGAATGCTTACCTGATTATGTTGTTGAATCATTAAGAGAGGCTATCCCTCTTTTAGATAAGAAAGTGCATGGATTTAATAACCCAGATGCTATTTTAACTGGAATAGAGACAAGAAGCTCTTGTCCAGTTAGAATACTTAGAGACTCACAAACAAAAATGAGTAGCTACAATGGTATATACCCAATAGGTGAGGGTGCGGGATATGCTGGTGGTATTACAAGTGCTGCGCTTGATGGACTGAAAACAGCAATTGAAATTGTAAAATAGGAGAGAATAATATGTCACTTATAAGCTGTAAAAACATTAGTAAAATATATAAAGTTAATACTCTTGAAATAAAAGCTTTAAATGACATATCATTTGATATTGAAGCAGGAGAGCTTGTTGTAATACTTGGTTCCTCAGGAGCTGGAAAATCAACACTACTTAATATACTTGGTGGTATGGATAGTGTATCTAGCGGAGATTATTTTGTTGCAGGTAATAATATTAGTACCTACAGCAATAAGGAGCTTATGAGGTTTAGAAGAAATGATATAGGCTTCGTATTTCAATTTTATAACCTTATGCCAAATTTGAATGCGATAGAAAATGTTATGCTATCTCATCCAAATGTAAATAAGGATATGGCTCTTGAGGTTTTAAAAAAGGTAGGTCTAGAGGATAGAATATATAATTTTCCTTCCGAGCTATCAGGTGGAGAGCAGCAGCGCGTTGCTATTGCTAGAGCCTTAGTGAAATCTCCACAAATAATACTATGCGATGAACCAACAGGAGCTTTAGATAGCAAAACAGGAGATCAAATTATAGACTTACTTAGAGATATGTCTATAAAGGAAAATAAAACTGTAATTATCGTAACTCATAATGCTAGCCTTGCTAATATAGCGAATAGAGTTATTAGAATTAGTGATGGACAAATTATAGAAAATTACTTAAAAAATGAGTAATACCCAAAGAAAAGTTTTAAATAAAAGAATATTTAGAGAATGTAAGGATAATATTAAATCATTTATATCGATTATATTAATTGTAGCTTTATGTGTATCCTTATTTACAGGATTATTTACTAATTACCATCACATTAGTGAAAACCTAAATTCTCTATACGACAACAGTAATGTCGCAGATATATTTTTAACAAGCAAGCTAACAATAAAAAATA
>JAZRVY010000104.1:0-17274 GCA_045599405.1 Anaeroplasmataceae bacterium | reverse complement strand
CATGAATTGACATCCACCGCATTGCATATGCTCTTTACATTTAGGCTCTTGTCTATAAGGAGACTTAGTAATAAGCTTATTTAGCTTTAGATTTTTATATTTCCCATTAACCTCTACATCAAAGATAGCTTCTTCGTCTTTAATTAGGCCTGGAATCTTTTTTTCTTCATTTCCATATGCAACTATACCATTACCAAAAAAATCCTCTTTTAAGCAACTTAATGTAACCTGCTTATTATTCACAAGTCATCCCTCCTTGTTTATTATACAACCTTTGTTGTCCATTCCTCTGCATTCCATACATCAGTAACAATACCTTCATAGAATTCAGGCTCATGGCATACAAGTACTACTGTACCCTTAAAGTTTTTAATAGCTTCTCTTAATGATTCCTTTGCATCAACGTCCAAATGGTTTGTTGGCTCATCTAGAATTAATGTATTACATTCCTTTAGCATTAGCTTGCAAAGTCTAACCTTTGCAGCTTCTCCTCCGGAAAGAACAATCATTAATGATTCAATATGATTTTTTGTAAGTCCGCAAGCCGCTAAGGCTCCACGTACCTCTGCATTAGTCATTGATGGGTACATGTTCCATACCTCATCAAGAGCTGTTGTTCTATCATATTTCTCTTCTTGAATAAAATATCCATATTCAATGTTATAATCTAGCTCTGCCTTACCACTAATTGGCTTTTGAAGCCCTAGCATTGTTCTAAGAAGCGTTGATTTACCAATTCCGTTTGCTCCCTTGATTGCAAGCTTCATACCTCTTTCAACAACTAAATTAAGTGGTTTTGATAATGGTGAATCATAACCAATAACTAAATCTCTACAGGTAATTACAAATTTACCTGAGCTTCTAGCTTCTTTAAATTTAAATGTTGGTTTAGGTCTTTCAGTAGGCTTTTCTAGAATTTCCATTTTATCTAGCCTTCTTTGTCTAGATTTAGCTAAATCTGTTGTGGCTACTCTAGCTTTATTTTTAGCTATAAATGTTTCTAGCTCCTTAATTTCCTTTTGTTGCTTCTCATATGCAATTTCAGCATGTCTTTGCTTAACTGCATATAGTTCTTGGAATAAATCATAATTTCCACTATAGCGAGTAAGAATACCCTGCTCCAAATGATAAATCACATTAACAACATTATTTAAAAATGGAATATCGTGGCTTACTAATATAAATGCATTTTCATAATTTTGTAAATAATTAGTTAGCCATCTGATATGACCCTCATCAAGGAAGTTAGTAGGCTCATCTAGGATTAGAATCATTGGATTTTCAAGTAATAGCTTAGTAAGTAATACCTTACTTCTTTGTCCTCCTGATAACTCAGTAACATCTCTATCAAATCCAATATCACCAAGTCCAAGACCATTTCCTACTTCCTCAATCTTAGAATCAAGTGAATAAAAACCAGACGATTCTAGCTCAGATTGGATTTCACCAATATCAGCCAGCATTTCATTCATTTCATCCTCAGTGCAATTTTCCATTTTTCCATACATTCCATACATTTCTTGTTCTAGGTCAAACATATGTTGGAATGCAGTACGTAAAAACTCTCTTATTGTTAGTCCTTGAGTAAGCTTTGTATATTGATCAAGGTATCCTGTTGTAATTCTCTTACACCATTCAACCTTACCATCATCTGGACTAATATTTCCAGTTATAATATTTAAAAATGTTGATTTACCCTCACCATTCATTCCGACAAGACCAATATGCTCTCCCTTTTGCATTACAAAGGAAGCTTTATCTAATATTGTTCTTTCTCCAAATCCATGACTTACATTAGTAACTTTTAATACGCTCATTTATAATCACCTTTGATATTATATCAAAGATATAAATATATATCAAACAAAAAAGGCCAGTTTAAAACTGACCTTTAGTTTTTATTAAGCTTGTACTGCTGTTCCAGTACGAGTATATACTACATTTGTAAATTCAACCATTGTACATCTGTTAGCAAACATACCAACATACATAAATTCTTCATCATTTTCATTTAGCTTTAAATCTAAATATTCTGTAGTATAAGTTTCTCCCTTGTATGTAGTTGTTAGTGTAATCTTTTGTGATTCTCTTGTAATAGTAAATGAAGCTGTATCATTAACTGCAAACCAACCACTTGCAGATCCTGTTCCATAGCCAATCTTTCCACCTTCATACTTAGAGTTAAATACTACTGTTCCTCCGTCTTTCTTATAGACATTAGCAGCAGCAAAGTTTGAAGTATTATATTCACCTTTATTAGCTGCTGGTTGGTTCACAACAGCATCATCTCTAATCATTAATCCAAATGTTGATTGCTTAGTTGTTGATGCATCATTTGTTTCAATTACCTTGGCTTGAGCAGTTAATGTAAAGTTGTCATCGATAGAAATTTGCTTAAATACGAATGCAGCACCAAATCCATTATTTTCAAACTTACCCTTTACATTAGGTGAACCATCATCCTTTAAAACATATTGTCCAACCTTATATGTTCCAGTTGAAGTTTCAACTGCATAATATCCATTTGATGGTACACCATTATTTTCAGCAAATACATCTCCACCAACATTACCAAATGCAGTTCCATACCAACCTGCAGTTGTTGTTTGGAAATATGGCACTGAAGGAGCATAATTAGCTAAATCAGGAGCTGTATATGGGGTAGCCTTAGCATTCTTCCACATAGTTAGGTTAGATTCCTTAGTTGGGGCATTAATTACTGCATTTGCATATCCCTTTAATGGAGATGTTGTATTCTTAATAGCCTTTGCAAACTCAGAGGCTACCATCATTGCACCATATTCATTTAAGTGAGTTCCATCTGGTGATTCAACATTTGGAAGATATCCTTTTGATACATCAGCCTTGTCAACAAGTTTAGTTGACATTGAATGGAAATATCTAGCCTCTTCATATCCTAAAGTTTCATAAATACCCTTAGTAATTGCTGTTAAATCTACATAAGGAACGTTATATTGAGTAGCTACATCAATGTTAGCTTGTCTCCAGTCTACTCCACCACTAATATGAGCCTTATCAGTAGTATAATCATTTGTAGATGATAATCTAACAATTGGAGTAACTAAAACTGGGTATGCACCCTTATCTTGTGCTACTTTAATATAATCATTATAAAGATTTGTCTTAAATTGATCTACTGTCATAACCTTTTGGTCATTATGTCCAAATGCGATTAAAGCGAAATCTCCAGCTTTAATATTATTCTTGAAAGTATCATAATTTCCTGATGGATCTGACTTTAATGTAGCTGTAGTTCTTCCTGACATTGCAAGATTAACTACTTGTAATGAAGACTTGAAATAATGCTCAAGCTCCATACCGAAACCAAAACGTGGATAATAATATGTATTATCTACCATAGTTCCATCAGAATTTAAATAATTACATGATGTAGAATCTCCTAATACATATAGCTTAGCTGAAGCTAAAGCTTGAATAGTTAATGTGGCAACATCTGAATATAAACTATCCTTATATTTAGCTGAATCAGCTGAAATAGCCTTAACCTTAATTTCAAATGTTCCTGATTCTTCTGATACATTGAAAAATGTATCTGTTTGTTCATTGTTTGTTGTATCATTGCACTTTACAACATAACCCTTAGCATTTTCTACTGCTGTCCATGTAACTCCAGAGTCAGTTAATGTTAAAACTGGCTTTGATAGAGTAGTTACTGATGTATCACCACTACCTGATGAGTCTCCACTTCCTGTGTCACCACTACCTGTCCCTGGGTTTCCACTAGAAGATTTGCTTCCACAAGCAACTAATGATAGAGTAGCAAATAAAGCTAAGAATACTGCAAAAAATTTCTTCATATTTAATATTCCTTCTTTCTTTATTTTTTACCTTTTTATTATATAAAATGTAAACGTTTTTATCAATCAATTTCCAAATTATTATATAAACAAAATCGGCACTTGTGTACCGATTTATTTTATATCATGAAATTTTAAACTAATATCAAGTGCTTTTGGAGAGTGTGTAAGTGCTCCAACACTTATAAAATCTACTCCTAAGGATGAAACCTCTTTAATTCTATCAAGAGTCATATTACCAGAAGCTTCTAGCTTCTTTTTATGATTATTTAGCTTAACACACTCTAGTGTTAGCTCATTGCTCATATTATCAAGCATAATAATATCACAATCTGTAGCTAAAGCCTTTAGGAATTGTTCCTTAGTTTCCACCTCAACCTCAATCTTACAATTAACCTTAGACTTAACAATCTCAACAGCCTTTGTAATGCTTCCTGCTGCATCGATATGGTTATCCTTTAGCATAACCATATCAGATAATGAATATCTATGGTTTGTAGCTCCGCCATGTACTACTGCCATCTTTTCAATATATCTTAATCCAGGAGTTGTCTTTCTAGTATCTAAAATCTTACAATTTCCAACAAGCTCATTTACATATTTATTTGCAACAGTAGCAATACCAGACATTCTTTGAATAAGATTCAATGAAACTCTCTCACCCTTTAATATAGTCTTTGTATCACCATCTATAGTGGCAATAATGTCATAAGGCTTAACCTTGTCTCCATCCTTAACATTAAACTTAAGATTAAAGCTACCGCCAATTAATTCAAAGGTTCTTTTAACTACCTCAACACCCGAGATAATTCCTTCTTCCTTGGCTATAAATTTCGCATGAGATATATGACCATCAGGGATTAAATTATCTGTCGTAATATCTCCAGTTGGCATATCTTCCTCTAATGCATTTATAATTATTTTATCAATAATACTATAATCCATAATTTACTCCTAATTTACTCTAAAATGGCATCCTATTGACTCCTTACGAGCAATAGCTGCATTAATTACTATTAACGCTACGGTTGCCATATTTAAGGTCTCAAAATAGTATCTAGACATAACATTAATCTTTTTAAGATTATTATAATGACGAGATATAATCTTTTTAGCTATATCAAGTCCCTCTTCTGTTCTAACTATAGATACATATTTATCCATAATATCTCTTATTTCAACTCTAATAGACTTAAAGTTAAATGGTTTAAATTCACCTGCTGTTGAAGGGAATTTAATTATTCTCTTTGGGAATGATTTATATTCATTATTTATTTCACTTGCAATTCTCTTACCGAACACAATACATTCAAGTAATGAATTACTTGCAAGTCTATTAGCTCCGTGTACTCCAGTATTTGAACATTCACCAACTGTATATAAATTTTCCATAGATGTATGCCCGTTTAAATCTGATTGAATACCACCACAAAGGAAATGTTCAATAGGACTTACTGGAATTAAATCCTTACTCATATCTATACCAATAGACATACATTTAGCATAAATGCTTGGGAATCTCTTTTCTAAGAAATCCTTTGTTTTATGTCTAATATCTAGATATACATGATCACTCCATGTATCAAACATTTCTCTATAGATACTTTGGCTTACTACATCTCTTGGTGCAAGTTCCATTCTTTCCTTGTCATATTTAGACATAAATCTTACACCTTCAATATTTCTGAGTACAGCCCCTTCTCCTCTTACAGCCTCTGAAATAAGGAAGCGTTGTCCTCTTTTTTCCTCTTCATATAATCCTGTAGGATGAAATTGTACAAATTCCATATTTTTAATTTCAACACCCGCTCTATAAGCAAGTGCAATACCATCACCACATGCAAATTTTTCATTAGTAGAATTTTTATAAATTCCACCAATTCCACCTGTAGCAATAACAATCTTATTTGCAAATAAATATTTCGGCTCATTTTGTTGATTAATTGCAATAACTCCAATAGCCTTATTATCATCAGTAATAATTTGGAATGCCATTTCATCCTCAAAGGCTTCAATATTTGTATATTTCTTTAATGTATCTCTTAAATCAGCCATTACTCTTGCACCTGTTGCGTCTCCACCAGCGTGTAAAATTCTTTTACTTCTATGTCCACCCTCAAGAGTCATAATTAAATTACCATCAGCATTTTTATCAAAATTAACACCTAATTTAATCATGTTTTCAATATTTGATGGAGCTTCTGATACTAATACTTTTGTAGCTGCTTCATCATTTAGATATGAACCAGCTCTAAGTGTATCTTCGTAATGCTCATTTATTCTTTCAGGGTCAAATTTAATTTCGGCTGCAATACCACCTTGAGCTAGATTTGAAGATCCCTTCTCAATTTTATCTTTTATTAAAATTCCAATTTTTAGTGATTTATCTAGGTTAAGTGCAGTATATATACCAGCAAGACCTCCACCTAATATAATTACATCAAATTCTCTGTAATCCTTCACTAAAATCATCTCCTTTACTAGCTTAATTCAAGCATTTTATCTAATGATTTTCTAGCATCCTTTATTATTTTCTCATCTAAAGTGATTTCATACTTCTCATCCTTTAAAGCATTATATACATCCTCTAAGGAAATAAGCTTCATCGATTTGCATACTAAGCAATTATTTAATAGATAGAATTTCTTATTTGGATTTTTCTTTTCAAGCTCATGAATGATTCCTCTTTCAGTTCCAATAATAAATTCTTCTTTATCTGATTTTGTACAGTATTCAATGATACCCTTTGTTGATCCCGCATAATCAGCCATTTGTGTAAGCTCATAAGGAGCCTCAGGGTGCACACAGAATATAGCATTTGGATGAGCCTTTTTAGCCTCTTTTATCATATCAACAGTTAGCATATCATGAATCTTACAGCAACCATTCCATGTTTCTATATCATATCCATATGTCTTAGCTGCATAATTTCCTAGATTTTTATCTGGGCAATATAATATTTTATCATTTTCGTAATACTTTAAAATTTTAAGAGCATTACTACTTGTAACACAGCAGTCAGCAAGAGCTTTAACATCTGCTGTTGTATTTACATAAGCTATTATTTTTCTATCAGGATTTTCCATTTTATATTTAGCAAGTGATTTAGCATCAATCATATTTGCCATAACACAAGGTAAAATCTTATGAGGCATTAATACCTTCTTATTTGGAGATAATATTTTAGCAGTTTCTCCCATGAATGTTACTCCACAAAACAAAATAATATCTGCCGAAGATTCCTTTGCAATTACAGACAAATTATATGAATCTCCTAAATAATCAGCTACATCCTGTACATCATCATTTTGATAATAATGAGCGAGTATAATAGCATTCTTTTCTTTTTTTAATTTATTAATTTCAACAATTAGCTCTTGTTTTGTCATAACTATCACCTTATTTATTATACTATATTTTTAAAAAATATAGAATATAAGTTTTTCCATAAAAAAAGTCGTTATTTCTAACGACTATTTTTTATTATTCAATAATAATATCATCAATTGACTTACCAGCAGGAATCATTGGTAATACTCTTTCCTCTGTATCAATGAAAGCATTGATTAATACTGGCTCATTTAGCTTAACAGCCTCATTAATAGCAGTCTCAAACTCAGCTATTGTTTTTGCTCTATAGTTCTTTACGCTAAATGCATCTGCCAGCTTATTGAAGTCTGGCTCCCTTTGACTCATATCAGTTTCTGAATATCTCTTACCATAGAAAATAGTTTGCCATTGGTGAACCATTCCCAGTGTAAGGTTATTTACTACTACAACAATAATTGGAAGATTATAAGCTTTAATTGTAGCAAGCTCATTCATATTCATTCTAAACGATCCATCACCAGCAATATGAACTACCTTCTTACCTGTTCCTAGACATCCTCCAATTGCAGCTCCTGTTCCATATCCCATTGTTCCAAGTCCACCTGAAGTAAGTAAAGTTCTTGGCTTATTGTAGTTATAGAATTGAGCAGCCCACATTTGATGCTGTCCTACCTCTGTAGAGATAATACAATCACCCTTAGTTGCCTTATCTACAGCTTCCATTAAAGTCTTTGGCTTAATGTTTTTCTCATCTGGAGAAACCTTAGCATATGGATAATCTACCTTCCATGAGCTAACTTCCTCATTCCATCCATCAGCAGGTCTCTTGTTAATAAATGGTAAAATTTTCTTTAAAGTTTCTTTTAAATCACCAACTACAGCAACATTAGCCTTAACATTCTTTCCAATTTCAGCTGGATCAATATCAAAATGTACTACTGTAGCATTTGGACAGAACTTCTCTACATCTCCAGCAACACGATCAGAGAATCTTGTTCCTAGTGCGATTAAGCAATCACACTCACGAGCAGCCTTATTAGCAGCAAGTGAACCATGCATTCCAATTAAACCTAAGTTTAATTCACTTGATGATGGATATGCTCCAAGTGCCATTAATGACATACCTGTTGGAGCGTTAATCTTTTCAATTAGCTCCTTAACCTCAGCAAAAGCCTCAGCAGCAATAATTCCTCCACCAGCATAGATAAATGGCTTTCTTGAATTATTAATTGCTTCAGCTGCAGCTTCAGCCATTACATTTTTGTAATAATCCATTTTAGCTTCAATTGCAATTGGTTGTTTCTTTGTATATTCTACATTTTGAGCAGTAACATTCTTACAGATATCAATTAATACTGGACCTGGTCTTCCACTCTTTGCAATGTAAAATGCTTTTCTAATTACCTCTTGTAATTCATTAGCATCACTTACAAAGAAGTTATGCTTAGTAATAGGCATAGTAATACCAGTAATATCAACCTCTTGGAATGAATCTTTACCAATATATTTAATTCCAACATTACCAGTAATTGCAACCATAGGAATAGAATCCATGTATGCAGTTGCAATACCTGTGACTAGGTTTGTAGCTCCTGGTCCTGATGTAGCAAGACAAACTCCTACCTTACCAGTAGCTCTTGCATAACCATCAGCAGCATGGCTAGCACCTTGTTCATGGCTAGTTAAAATATGCTTAATCTTATCTTTGTTTTGATATAAAGCATCATAGATATTTAATACAGCTCCACCTGGATAACCGAAAATAGTATCTACGCCTTGTTCAATTAAGCAATTGATTAATAGTTGTGAACCATTAATTTTCATACTATCTACTCCTCGCTAAATATTGCTCCTGTATTTGCAGATGTTACAAGCTTAGCATATCTTCTTAGATATCCTGTCTTGATCTTTGGTTCAGGGCAAACCCACTTTGCTCTACGAGCCTCAATTACATCATTTGAAACATTTAATGTAATCTTACAATCAATCATATCAATAGAGATAATATCTCCATCCTCTACTAATCCAATTAATCCTCCACAAGCAGCCTCAGGTGAAACATGTCCAATTGAAGCTCCACGTGTAGCACCACTGAAACGTCCATCAGTGATTAATGCAACGTCCTTATCTAGACCCATTCCTGCAAGTCTTGAAGTTGGTGCAAGCATTTCCCTCATTCCAGGTCCACCCTTAGGTCCTTCATAACGAATTACTACGATGTCTCCCTTCTTAATCTTTCCACCATCAATTGCAGCAATAGCCTCTTCCTCTGAGTTAAAGCAACGTGCTGGTCCTTCATGCTTAAGCATTTCTGGTGCAACAGCTCCACGCTTAACAACACATCCATCAGGAGCTAAATTTCCCTTAAGTACGGCAATTCCACCAGTTTGTGAATATGGATTATCAAGAGGTCTAATAATTTCTGGATTTCTGTTTTGAGCATTTGCAATATTCTCCTTAACAGTTTTTCCAGTTATAGTTTGTAAATCAAGATTTAAAATTCCAAGCTTAGAAATTTCCTTCATAACTGCAGGAACTCCTCCAGCCTCATTTAAATCCTCCATATATGTATGTCCAGCAGGTGCTAAATGACATAGATTTGGTGTATGAGCAGAAATCTCATTAGCCATATCTAAATCAATAGCTACTCCAGCCTCATGAGCGATTGCTGGTAAATGTAGCATTGTATTTGTTGAGCACCCTAATGCCATATCCATAGTAAGTGCATTTTTAAATGCAGGAGCAGTTAAAATATCTCTAATCTTAATGTCCTTTTTTACCATGTCCATGATTGCCATACCACTATACTTAGCATTTCTAAGTCTAGCAGCATAAACAGCTGGAATTGTTCCGTTTCCAGGTAATGCAATACCTAAAACCTCACACATACAATTCATTGAATTTGCAGTATACATACCTGAGCATGATCCACAGCTTGGACATGAATGATTTTCATACTCCTCAAACTCTTCCTTTGAGATTAGTCCAGCATTATACTTTCCTACTGCCTCAAATGTTGAAGATAATGAAGTCTTTTGACCATTAATACGTCCAGCAAGCATTGGACCACCAGAGCATACTACTGTAGGTAAATTTACTCTACAAGCTCCCATTAACATTCCTGGTACTATCTTGTCACAATTTGGAATTAAAACTAATCCATCAAGAGCATGAGCAAGTGTCATACATTCAACTGAATCAGCAATTAATTCTCTTGTAACTAAAGAATATTTCATTCCTGTATGTCCCATTGCAATTCCATCACATACTCCGATAGCTGGAATTTCAATTGGAGTACCACCAGCCATAAGGATTCCACGCTTTACAGCATCAGCAACCTTATCTAGCATAAAATGTCCTGGTACAATTTCGCTTTTAGCGCATACTACTCCGATGAATGGCTTTTGAATTTCCTCATCAGTATATCCCATAGCCTTAAATAAAGATCTATTAGGCATTGTAGCAACACTATTCTTTATAATAGAACTTTTCATATAAAAAAGCCTCCTAAAATTTTAATTTAGTTTGGATTACTTAATAGCAGCTACTATTAAATCTCCCATTTCCTTAGTTCCAACCTTCTTAGACTCATCATTAAGTCCCTTAGTGAAGATATCTCCTGTACGCCATCCAGCATCAAGAACATTATTGATAGCCTTATCAATTGCATCAGCTTCCTTCATTAATCCTAATGAATATCTGAACATTAATGGTAATGAAAGGATTGTAGCAATTGGGTTAGCTAAATTCTTTCCAGCGATGTCTGGAGCTGAACCATGAATTGGCTCATATAATCCTAATGTTCCATCTCCTAGAGATGCAGAAGCTAGCATTCCGATAGATCCAGCAACTTGTGATGCCTCATCAGTTAAAATATCTCCAAAGATATTTGAAGTTACAATAACGTCAAATTGTCTTGGGTTACGAATTAATTGCATTGCACAGTTGTCTACATACATTTCTGAAGTTTCAACATCTGGATAGTTCTTCTTAACTCTCTCAAATACTGCTCTCCATAGTCTTGAAGACTCAAGTACGTTAGCCTTATGTACGCAGCAAAGCTTATGATTACGCTTTTGAGCAGCTTCAAATCCCTTTACAAGGATTCTTTCAATTTCATATACTGAATACTTCTCTAAGTCAGAAGCCCAGCAATCAGCCTTTTCAGGGTTGTAAGCAGGTGAATTTGCCTTCTCTCCGAAGTACATTCCTCCTGTTAACTCACGCATAACTAAAATATCAAGTCCATCTCCAATAATTTCAGCCTTTAATGGTGAAGTATGTTGAAGTTGCTTGAATAATACAGCTGGACGTAGGTTAGCATATAGCTTTAATGCTCCACGAATTCCAAGAAGTCCCTTCTCTGGACGATCTCCATTAGTAAGGTGATCCCACTTTGGTCCTCCTACTGCTCCTAGTAATACTGCATCACTCTTTAAGCATGCATCAATTGTATCTTGAGGAAGAGATGTACCATCCATATCGATAGCAATTCCTCCCATTCTCTTCTCAGTGATATTGAACTTATGTCCATATACCTCTTCAATCTTTCTTAAAACCTTAACAGCTTCTCTTACGATATCTGGTCCAATTCCGTCACCAGGTAAAGTTACAATATTAAACTCTGCCATAATATAATTCTCCTTTAATAATTACTTAGTCTTTAAATAGTTAACTAATCCGTTAGCATTAATAATCTTTTGCATAAACTCTGGGAATGGCTCACCTTGGTATGACTTTCCAGTAGTTTCATTAGTGATAACTCCTGTATCGAAATTAACTGATACAGTGTCTCCCTCTTTAATACCATCAACAGCTTCAGGACACTCTAAAATAGGAAGTCCGATGTTGATTGCGTTACGATAGAAAATTCTTGCGAATGTCTTAGCGATAACGCATGATACTCCACATGCCTTAATAGCGATTGGAGCATGCTCTCTTGAAGATCCACATCCGAAATTCTTTTGAGCAACGATAATGTCACCCTTTCCAACTCTTTCAGAGAACTTTGGAAGACCAGCATTAATATCTTGCTTTGAATCCTCCATACAGTGAACTGCTAGTTCCTTTGGATCTGATGTATTTAAAAATCTTGCTGGAATGATAACGTCTGTATCAATGTCAGCACCATAACAAAATGCTCTACCTTTTGCGTTCATTATTATCTACCTACACTTTCTGGATTTGTAATATATCCTGTTAATGCTGAAGCAGCAGCTGTAGCAGGTGATGCTAGATAAACCTCTGAATCAACATGTCCCATACGTCCTACGAAGTTACGGTTAGTTGTAGAAATACATCTTTCACCAGCAGCTAAGATTCCCATATATCCTCCTAAGCATGGTCCACATGTTGGAGTAGATACAGCACATCCTGCTTCTACTAAATCTTGAATAATTCCTTCAGCAATTGCCTCTAGATAAATCTTTTGAGTACCTGGAATGATGATTGCTCTAACAGTTGAATCAACCTTCTTACCCTTAAGGATATCACGAGCAATTCTTAAATCCTCCATACGTCCATTTGTACATGATCCGATAACTACTTGATCAATCTTAACCTCAGTAGCTCCAATCTCATCTACAGTCTTTGTATTTTCTGGTAAATGAGGGAATGCAACAGTTGGTCTAATTGTAGATAAATCAATGTTATAAACCTCATCATACTCAGCATCAGCATCAGCCTCAAATACAACTGGAGTCTTAGTTGAATGCTTCTTGCAGAAATCAAGAGTTAATTCATCAACTGCGAAAATTCCGTTCTTAGCTCCAGCTTCGATAGCCATATTAGCCATACATAATCTTGAATCCATAGTAAGATTCTTTAATCCTTCTCCAGAGAACTCCATTGACTTATATAAAGCTCCGTCTACACCAATCATACCGATGATGTGAAGAATTACGTCCTTACCTGAAACATTGGCATTAAGCTTTCCTGTTAGATTGAACTTAATTGCTGATGGAACCTTGAACCAAGCCTCTCCAGTAGCCATACCAGCAGCCATATCTGTTGATCCTACTCCTGTAGAGAATGCTCCTAAAGCTCCATAAGTACAAGTGTGAGAGTCAGCTCCGATAACTACGTCTCCAGCAACTACTAATCCCTTTTCAGGTAGTAATGCATGCTCGATACCCATTTGTCCAACCTCAAAGAAGTTAGTAACGTCCATCTTACGAGCAAATTCTCTAATATACTTACATTGCTCAGCAGACTTAATGTCCTTGTTTGGTACGAAGTGATCTGGTACGATAGAAACCTTATCCTTATCAAATACCTTATCAACTCCGATATTTTTGAATACATTTACAGCAACTGGTGTTGTAATGTCATTACCATGTACTAAATCTAGCTTACAAGTGATTAGTTGTCCAGCCTTAACTTCCTTAAGACCAGCATGAGCAGCTAAGATTTTTTGTGTCATAGTCATTCCCATAATTATTTGTCCTCCGATTTTTTATTTTGATCTTTTAATAATTTGATTTCAATTGAGTCAACAAGTGCAATCCATGAAGCCTCAATTATGTCTGTTGATACACCGACAGTGCTCCACTTTTCTTCTGAATCTGATGATTCAATTAAAACTCTAACCTTTGATGCTGTAGCTGTACCAGTGTCAAGAACTCTTACCTTATAGTCAGTAAGCTTAACCTCTGTTAGATTAGGATAGAAAACCTTTAGTGCCTTTCTTAAAGCCTTATCTAACGCATTGACTGGTCCATTTCCTTCAGCACAAGTCATTTTCACCTCACCATCAACAGATAGCTTAACTATTGCTGATGCAGAGAAATCATTAGTTCTTTTTGAGCTTTCTCCAATAATCTTAAATGTTTCAAGATTAAAGAATGGCTTATAATTTCCAAGTGCCTTATGAACTAATAATTCAAAGGTACCATCAGCACCTTCAAATTGATACCCTTCATACTCAAGCTCCTTAACTCTATCAATTATCGTCTTCGCAACTGGCGAATCCTTTGAAATTGATGGGTCAATCTTTCTAATTTTTTCAATTAGAGTAGCTCTGCCTGCCACCTCACTCATTAGGAAATGTCTCTCATTTCCAACTGTTGATGGATTAACATGCTCAAATGACTCTGAAGCCTTTGTCACACCATCAATATGCATTCCAGCCTTATGCGAGAAAGCATGTGAACCAACATATGGCATTTGGTTATCTAGCTCTTGGTTAGAAACCTCTGATATCTTTAATGCAGTTGAAGTTAGTTTCTCAATACATTCTTGAGGAACACATTCATAATCTGCATGAAGTGATAAATTAGCGATAATAGTTGAAATATTGGCATTTCCACATCTTTCACCAATACCAAGGAAGCATCCTTGTACATGGCTACATCCAGCCTTAACAGCCATGATACTATTAGCTACAGCCATACCAGTATCATTGTGTGTATGTATTCCAACCTCACACTTTACTTCTTTTTTTACCTTTGTGACAATATCAAATATTTCATCTGGGAAGCATCCTCCATTAGTATCACAAAGAACGATACAATCAGCACCTGCATCCTCTGCAGCCTTAATAGCCTTAATTGCATAATCAGAATTATGCTTAAAACCATCAAAGAAATGCTCTGCATCAAATATAACTTCCTTATCAAATGACTTCAAATACTTAACTGTATCTGAGATCATTTCTAGGTTTTCTTCAAGCGTTGCATGTAATATTTCTGTTACATGGAAATCCCAGCTTTTACCAAATATAGTAATAGCCTTTGTATCAGCCTTAAGTAAAGACTGTACATTTACGTCATCCTTAGCCTCTATACCTTTTCTTCTAGTCGAACCAAAGGCAGTTAGCGTAGAATTGTGAAATACTACTTCCTTCTTTACTCTTTCAAAGAATTCTAAATCCTTAGGATTACTTCCTGGATTCCCAGCTTCAATATATTTAATTCCAATATTATCAAGATACTTACATACCTTAATTTTGTCATTTACTGAAAAAGAAACACCTGCAGCTTGGGCTCCATCTCTAAGAGTAGAGTCAAAAATAGATATTTTTTTCATAAATTTCACCCTTTTTAAATGTCAATATAGACCTCGCTTGAAAAAACGAGGTCTACTATGATAAACAAATTAATTTACAAAAAGATTAGTTGTTAATGAACTTATCTTCTTCGTTGTTCCAGCTATATAGCTTACGAACTTCCTCTCCAACCTTCTCAGCAGGATGCTCAGCACCTAAGTTACGTAATGCACGGAAATGAGCTTGACCTCCAGCCTCAGACATATCTAATAAGAAGTCCTTAGCGAATGTACCTGTTTGAATATCAGAAAGAACCTTCTTCATAGTCTTCTTAGTTTCCTCAGTGATAATCTTTGGTCCAGTAATATAATCTCCGTACTCAGCTGTGTTAGAGATTGAATATCTCATTCCAGCGAATCCTGATTGGTAAATTAAGTCAACAATTAGCTTCATTTCATGGATACACTCGAAATATGCGTTTCTTGGATCATATCCAGCCTCACATAATGTTTCGAATCCAGCTTGCATTAATGCACAAACTCCTCCACATAATACAGCTTGCTCTCCGAATAAGTCTGTTTCAGTCTCAGTTCTGAAGTTAGTCTCAAGAACACCAGCTCTTGCTCCTCCGATTCCAGCTGCATAAGCTAAAGCTACTTCTAGAGCCTTTCCAGTTGCATTTTGGTGAACTGCTACTAGACAAGGAACTCCCTTACCTACTTGGTACTCAGAACGTACAGTGTGTCCTGGTCCCTTTGGTGCAATCATACAAACGTCTACATCAGCAGGTGGAACGATTTGTCCGAAGTGGATAGCAAATCCATGTGCGAACATTAACATCTTTCCAGCTGTTAAGTTAGGAGCAATGTCCTTCTTATACATAGCTGCTTGCTTCTCATCATTAATTAAGATCATAATAACATCTGCAGCCTTTGCAGCCTCAGCAGCTGTCATAACCTTCATTCCTTGCTTCTCAGCCTTTGCCCAAGACTTTGATCCTTCATAAAGACCAACAACAACATTCACTCCAGACTCCTTTAAGTTAAGAGCGTGAGCATGTCCTTGTGATCCATAACCGATAATAGCTACTGTCTTTCCGTTTAAGTAAGCTAAATCACAATCCTTTTGATAATAAATTGGAGCCTTCATAGCTGCCTTGATTTGTTCATCTGTCATATTCATTTCTAATGTCCTCCTAAAATTTCACAGATCTATTATTAAGTATTTACTACTTAACTTGCTTTAATTCATTTTCACCACGGCATAAAGCTGTAATTCCTGTTCTTACTATTTCTTTAATACCATATGGCTCAAGCATTCTTACAAGGGCTTGTACCTTGTCCTCATCTCCAGTTGCCTGAACGATAAGTGATTCATTTGCAACGTCTACAATATGAGCTCTGAATAATTCTGCAATTCCAATAATTTCAGCTCTCTTATCATGCTTTGCACAAATCTTAATCATTGCAATTTCTCTAATTACTGATGAGCTTTCAAATAGCTCAACAACCTTTACAACATCAACCACTTTTTGCACTTGATTCTTAATTTGAACTACTGTTTCCTTATCAGTATAAACCGAAATTGTCATACGTGATAGAGTTGGATCTTCAGTTTCTCCTACAGTAAGTGTGTCAATGTTATATCCTCTTCTTGAGAATAAACCAGCAATTCTAGTTAAAACTCCTGATGTGTTTTTAACTAATATTGAAAGAATATGTCTTTCCAACTACTCCACCTCCTTAAATTTAATACAACTTATAATCGCAAAAAAAGCCTTATCCCTAACTTAGAGACAAGACATAAATCCTGCACACCACTCTAACTGATATAAAAATATCATAGCTAGTATAAGCATAATCTTTTAACGGTAATAAGCCGGTAACATCTACTAATAACTTCAATGTACTGCCATAAGGTGATATTCAAACTAAATCTCATACTTAATTTCACCAAACATAAGCTCTCTATAATGAATAATTTAATCTTACTTGTCCTTATCATTGCAATATTATTAAATTTACTAAAAAAATTATATCATATTTGATATATATGTCAATAATTGATATAAAATATTTTATTTTGTTATTTTTACAAAATTATATTCAAAAATTAGTGATT
>JAZRVY010000103.1:0-2968 GCA_045599405.1 Anaeroplasmataceae bacterium | reverse complement strand
ATAAATCATATACATAATCTGGTACCTGTAATTTAATATTATTCTGATTTAATCTAATAGCAGTAGCACTAGATATATCACCAGTTAATTCCTTATCTAGATAATTATTGGCTTGTCTTTTTATAGTATGAAGTGTCATACCAGTATTATATTTTTTTATAGCTCTATAATAAGAAAGAGCTAGGGTATCATTACTCTCTAAAGGAGCTAGGTTAAATGACTCTAGCGCCTTATTAGATGCCATTTTATAGGAATTACCTTCCTTTAAAAAGGATACTAATAAATTATTATATTTAGCTGATTCAGTTGCTTGATAATAATTAGCTATCTTATTGATATCATTAGATTCACTACCAATCCAAACCTCATTAACATTTAAGGCTGATAAAGCTAATATAGCTCTTTCTCCAAACACATCAGCTGTTTGGACTGCATAGATAGATGGAAGCTCAACAACAATGTCAACACCCATCTCTAAGGCTAGCTTTGCTCTATCAAATTTAGTAAATACCGAAACTTCACCTCTATTGACTAGGGAGGATGACATTACAGCTACAACTAAGTTGGCATTAGCCTCTTTTTTGATAGTATTAAAATGATATAAATGACCATTATGTAATGGATTATATTCAACAATAATTCCTACAATTTTCACTGTAATCACCTCACTTGAAATTATATCATATTTTTGTAAAATTTTTATTGACTTTTATATATCAAACTAATATAATTTATAATGCTGGGGTGATTTTATGCGCTGGGCACTTGCACAACTTAGAAAGCTTCAAATGCCATATTCATTTGAAGAAGACATGAATTTAGAAAATGAATTAGTTGGATTTGAGGACATTTTAGCTGTTAAGCAGGCTAAGGTAAGTGGTGTAATTGAGGATATAGCAAATGATAGATACTTAGTTAGGATGAATATTCAAGCTAAGCTAGTACTAGAAAGTGCTATAAGCCTTAAGCCATTAGACTTTAAAATTACAACTAGCGTTGAGGAAGTATATGCTCAATCACTTCAATATGAAGATGAGGATGTAAGCTTAATAGAATGCCAAACTCTTGATACTACAGATGCAGTAGTTACTCAAATTCTTTGCGAAAAGCCTATGAGAAGCATTATAGAGGGTGAAGAATTTATAAGTGACTATGAAGAGGATCAAGAAGAGGAAGAATATATTAATCCTGCATTTGCTTCTTTAAAAAATCTACTTAAATAACTTTTGGAGGTGTATTTAACATGGCAGTACCATTTCGTCGTACTTCAAAGGCTAAGAAGGGTATGAGAAGATCTCATCAAGCTCTTAATGTACCTGGACTAGTTGTATGTCCTAATTGTGGAGAATTAACATTATCTCACAGAGTTTGTGGAAATTGTGGATTCTATAAGGGTAAGCAAGTAGTTGCTACTAAGGAAACTAAGTAATTAGACATTTAATATAGAAATAGATGCGTAGGCATCTATTTTCTATTTATAGGGATAAAATATGATATAATTAATTTGGAGGTGTGGTTATGGAATATACTCATTATTCAGTATTACTACATGAGGCTGTTGAATATTTAAATATAAAGGAAGATGGAATTTATGTAGACTGCACACTTGGTGGTGGAGGACATAGCTCCCTTATTTTATCAAAGCTAAAGACTGGTCATTTATATTCCTTTGATCAGGATGATTATGCTATTGAGCGTAGTAATGAAAGACTATCTAAAATTGGATCTAATTATACAATAATTAAATCTAATTTTAAAAATATAAAAGATGAGCTAAATAAGCTGGGTGTAAATCATATAGATGGTGTAATATATGACCTTGGAGTATCATCATTTCAATTTGATATTCCAGACAGAGGATTTTCATATAGATATGATGCACCACTTGATATGAGAATGAATCAAGATCAAGAGCTTACTGCTGAAATCATTGTAAATGAATATCCATTTAATGATTTAGTTAATATCTTTTTTAGGTATGGTGAGGAGCAATTTTCAAAGCAAATTGCAAGAAAGATTGAGCAATATAGAGAAGCTAAAAGAATTACAACTACCTTTGAGCTTGTTGAGGTAATTAAAAGTGCCCTACCTGCAAAGGTACTAAATAAAAAGGGACATCCCGCTAAGCAGGTATTTCAAGCTTTAAGAATAGCTGTAAATGATGAGCTTAGAGTATTTGAATACTCTATTAATGATGCACTAGATATGCTAAATAAGAATGGTAGAGCTGTAGTTATTACTTTCCATTCTCTAGAGGATAGAATATGTAAGGCTACCTTTAAGGAAAGAAGTACTATAGATGTACTAGAGGGACTTCCTATAGTTATTACAGAAAAGGCTCCATTTACCCTTGTAACTAGAAAACCTATACTTCCTAGTGAAAGAGAGCTAGAAGAAAATAAGCGTTCTCATAGTGCTAAAATGAGAGTTATTGAAAAGAACTAAACTTGAATTAAATATTAAAAACTTGTATAATTATTAATAAAGAGGTGTATAAAGTGACTACTGTAGCTATTTTTGTATTTATAGCAGTTATTTTACTTGCAGTTGCTTGTGCTAAGCTATATAACGTTGTTCATGGCTTTATCACATTCTTTGGAGTACCTACATTATTATCCTTCGCTGGATTTATCGCAGGAAAGAGTGGTATGGATCCAGGTAATGGATATTATAAGGCTATAGAATGGACTAGTAAATATATGACAAATCCGTTGTCTGAAATATTCACATATTTTGGATTAAACTTTATGAATGATTTAGATTCATTTTCATTTTATGTAGTAATTATAGGAATATGGATTATAAGCTTTGTAATAAGCGTCGCAATTAAAATTGCAAAGGACAGAAAATAATAAAGAGGATTCTTAAAAATAGAATTCTCTTTTTTTATTGCATTTTTATTAAAAAAATATCAAAAATTTTAAATAATTATTAAAAAATAGGTGTTTGTTGAATAAAATAGTGCTTT
>JAZRVY010000102.1:0-4012 GCA_045599405.1 Anaeroplasmataceae bacterium | reverse complement strand
AACCTTTTTAAAATAATTTTCATCATTTATCTTCTTATGTCATACGCGCTATATTTATATCTGTAAAAATATCAACAATTATATTATACCATTATTTAATAAATAAAAAACACATTAGAAAAATCTAATGTGTTGACACTTATATATAGGGGCTTACCCACAACAGCGACAAGCTTATGGCTGCTACCTTCCGATCCTGACCAGGTTCACCGACTCTGCTCGGATAAGCTTGTAAATATATTAACATAAAGATTTATGCTTTTCAATTCTTTTTTCTTTGATTCTTAAAGAATTCCTTAAGTAGATTTGAGCACTCTATTTCCATTAAACCACCAACTACATTTGGTGAATAATTAAATTTCATATCAAATATATTATATCTACTTCCAGCAAATCCCCATTTCAATTCCTTTGCACCATAATAAATATTATCTATCTTTGATTGAATTATTGCGCCACTACACATAGGACAAGGCTCTAATGTGATATAAATATCACAGCCATCAAGTCGCCATGAATTTAATTTCTTACAAGCTTTATTAATGGCTATCATTTCAGCATGATATAAGCTATTTTGGCTATATTCTCTTTTATTATAAGCCTTAGCTATTACTATATTATCTTTTACAATTACGCATCCTACAGGAACCTCATTTTTTTCAAAAGCCTTTTGAGCCTCCTTGTAAGCTAGCTTCATATATTTAATATCCATATATACTCCTTTATAAAGTAAAAAGCACTTCTTTCGAAGTGCTATTTTATTACTTATTAAGATTGTAACGCTTGTTGAACTTTTCAATACGTCCGTCAGCTTGTACGAAAGCTTGCTTTCCTGTATAGAATGGATGGCAGTTTGAACAAGTATCTACACGAATCTCGTCTAGAACTGAACCAGTTTCAAACTTAGCTCCACAAGTTGTACAAGTAACTGTTACTGTCTTATAATTTGGATGAATTCCTTGCTTCATAATAGTTACACTCCTTCCGCCATGGCTGTAGGTGCCATAGTAAGTTACGTTTAATATATTATCATAAAGCTAATACTAATACAAGCATTATTTTTAAAAAGATTGAAAAGGGACATTCAAGATGCCCCTTTGCTTTTTAATATCTATGAATATATCTCTTAATCTCCCAATCAGATACATACTTACGATACTCATCCCACTCCATTTGCTTAGCGGTAATAAGCTTTTCTGTAATATGTGATCCTAAAGCCTCATGAATTAAATTGTCATTCTTGAATGCTTCAATTGCAGCCTTTAGATTTTCTGGAAGTGAATCAACCCCAAGCTCCTTACGGCGAGCATCTCCACACTTGAATAGATTTTCATAAACTGGAGCTACCATTTCACAGTTTCCTTCAATTCCGTCTAATCCTGCACGTAAAATTGCAGATAATGCTAAATATGGATTTGCAGCAACGTCTACAGATCTAACCTCTGTACGAGTTCTACCTCCACGTGAAGCCGGAATACGAATCATTGTTGTACGATTTGAATCAGACCATGAAATATAGCATGGTGCTTCAAATCCTGGAACAATTCTCTTATATGAATTTACAATAGGATTAGTTACTAAACAGAATCCTTTTGCATGATCTAGGATTCCTGAAATCCACTTATTACATACATCACTTAATTGGTTAGGTGTTTCAGGATCGAAGAATACATTCTTTCCTTCCTTGTTTGTTAATGAGCAGTTACAGTGCATTCCACTTCCTGCAATACCAGACACTGGCTTTGGCATAAATGTCGCATGTAATCCATGTCTTCTAGCTACATTCTTAACAACTAGCTTAAATGTTTGTACAGCATCTGCTGTTTCAATAGCACTATTAAACTTAAAATTAATTTCATGTTGTCCTGTTGCTACCTCATGGTGAGCAGCCTCAACTGTAAATCCAATCTTTTGAAGCTCAAGAACGATATCTCTACGGCAATCCTCAGCATCATCAATTGGCGCAACGTCAAAGTATCCACCTTGGTCATTAAACTCTAATGTAGGATTTCCCTTTTGATCTAGCTTAAATAAGAAAAATTCTGGTTCAAGTCCTGTATTGAAGCTTTGGAATCCCTTACTTCTCATATATTCAATATTTCTCTTTAAAGTTCCTCTTGGATCTCCTTCAAATGGAACTCTAGATCCATCCTTCATAGGCTTATAAACGTCACAAATGAATCTTGCAACCTTACCATATGAATTGTCCTCCCAAGTTAATACTAGGAAAGTATCTAAATCAGGGTGTAGGTACATATCAGCCTCATGTACACGAACAAATCCTTCAATTGAAGATCCATCAAACATAACATCATTGTTTAATGCATCCTCTAATCTTGTAATAGGAATTTCAACATTCTTTAAAATACCAAGTACATCTGTAAATTGCATACGGATATATCTAATGTTTTCTTCCTTACACTTATTTCTAATATCATCTTTTGTATACTTTGCCATAAAAAAAGCCCCTTTCGATATACAATAGGGGCACTAATGACTAATAAAAATAAAAGCACATAAAATACCATGATTTCATGTGCGTCATTGCTTTCATAATATTTTCTTTAAAGCCCCATTGCTTATTACAAGTTTTATTATACTCTAAAAAAATTATTATGCAACAATTTATTTTATTCTTTTATCGAATTTTCTTCGGCTTGCATCCTTTCAATCTTGCTAATACTAGCTCCACAATGTGGACAGCTAGTTACTGTAGATAGGATATATCTACCTTCACAGTATGCACATACTGTTTCCTTTTCATTTTTCTTTATTTCCTTAGCGGTTTCTCTACCTTTAGATTTGTTATAAAAATAAATACCAAAGACAAGCGAACCAATGGAAATTAACATCAAAAATGTGCCTGACCCTATTGTTGAAAAATCTATTTCTATTTTCATCATATAATCTAAAGATTTTTCAAATGAATCAGTTAAGGCTTGTTCAACACTTGAATCATTTTTAATATTTTTAACAAGTGATTTATTAAATCTATTAGCCTTCTTCTCAGTTAATACATTATCTGTATTATCACCTTGCATACCTTCAAAGAACCAATCATCCTTATTATTATATGTAATAACAATTAGCCAATGGCATTCATCATGTAATGTATCTACATATGTGTTATATGCGAACTTCTCCATACTATAACCACTTGAAGAGTTATCCCATGATGATTTATCTACAGTTAAAATATATGTTGTTATACCAGTTTTATCTCTAAACTTTGTTAATGTATCATTTAAGTTTGTAGTATCACCAAGTATACTTTGATTATCTTCTATTCTAATATTATAATCATAATATCCATTTACCTTTTTAGGACGAATCAACATATTAGTTAAAATCATAATACCTATAAACGCAGTTATGATTGTCATAAATATACATGCGAACATTGTTCCCTTAGGACTAGGTGCAACACTAGTTGAATAATAATAAATTGGTGCACCATGTCTATAATATACATATCTATGACTTCCGGCAAATGGCGTATTACTTATTTTTTGTGAAGACCCACTAGATCCTCCACCTGAATGCGAGCTAGAACTATGAGACCCTCCAAATGAGCTTCCTCCACCAGATGAATGTGGCATATAATCAACTCCTATCTATTGATTTTCACTAATTATTTCTTTGGCTGCTTGACCTTTTGATATTCTCTTTACCATTGCTCTCTTTTGAATCATTTTATAGGCATCTTCCTCAGATAATTTTTGAGTCTCCATTAGCATTAGCTTACATCTTTTTACTAACGAGTCATCATCAGCCTTTTCTTTTAATTCTAAAATAATCTTTTCTTGCTTTTCAAATAATGATAAATTTTTATACATTAAATCTAATATTTCATTAATGCTAGCTACATTAATATCCTTAAACATATAGAATCTAGGATCATTATATACGTTAGCTACTAATCCTACCTCCATATTGTTTGAAGCATATATTACTATAAATTTCTTTAATGATATCAATCTTTCAAATATTAAATAGCTATGATTGATATATG
>JAZRVY010000101.1:0-13879 GCA_045599405.1 Anaeroplasmataceae bacterium | reverse complement strand
TTAAATAATATTTTTTAAGCTTTGTATAATAATCATTTGTATTTAATCTCATTATATTGTCTCCATTTCATAAAATATAAGATATTTATTATTTTTAACTTTAGAACACAATCTTTTTTTAACAACAAATTTTTGTCCTCTATTTATAAGAATTTCGTTTTCGTCTTTTTTCCCAGCAATCGATTCAAAAATAGGAACTGCATTTGTGTTCTTTTTTAGTTTGATTTGAATAAAAATCATTCCAATATTTCCACCTAATCCATAATTTACAGCATGTGGCATCGAATATGATGTTGACATAAAAGCTTTATCATAATAAATATCATTTTCTTTTAACTTCAGCATCTCTATTGGAATATTTGTACTTAGGGGGATTCCTCGATATACTACTAATTCATCTTTGATGGTAAAGTGACTTATTAGCTCATCTAAGTGACTTATTCTTTCAGCAAGCTTTAATGAATTTATATTGCTATTTCTTAGAGCATTGTTAATGTTTGGACTACTTAATTCAATTTCATCATCATTAAGGCTGTATTCATTTAGAGCACTTAACTTGTAACCATAATAATTTCCATATGCACAGAAATGATTATTCAATTCGTTAGGTGTATATGAAGGATCTTTTAATTTAGCATCTATAAAATTTGTTCTTTCCCTTATTACTGGCTTATGATTTCCATTATTATTAACAAACCATCCATCTAGATCACAGTGCTTATCTTTATTGAAATCATATCCAATATCTAATATATTCTTATCATTTACAGACATTCTATCATCTCCTATATTATATACTATTTTGGTGTAAATAACATCTTATTTGACTATATTATACATATAAAGCAGTATTCTGTCAACTTATCTATTTATTTTATCGTATGATTTATTTAGCTTTTACATCTTTTAGTGTATTTTGTTATGTTTTTATTCAATTTTTTTTGAATCAATTTTTTTTGAATAAAAATTTATGCATAATAAAAGGCAGCTTTCACTGCCTTAATTAATTATTTAGAACACTTTTCAATAGCCTTTTCAAATATGTCAAGACCACAATATAGCTGCTCATCTGTTGTACAAAGTGGTGCAAGGAAGCGAATTACATTATTGTATGTTCCTGCTCCTTCTACCATAAGTCCATTAGCTGCGCATTCCTTAATGATAGCTGTAGTTAGCTCTGCATCTGGCTCCTTTGTAGTCTTATCCTTAACAAACTCAATACCAATCATAGCTCCAAGACCTCTTACATCTCCAACGCAAGAATATTTATCCTTAAATTCTAAATATTTAGCCATAACCTTTTTACCCATTTCTAGGCTCTTTTTTGGATAGTTATCTCTTTGCATGATTTCAATAACCTTTAGGGCTGCAGCACTGGCAAGTGGGTTACCACAATATGTACCTCCAATAACTCCTGGTGCTACACTATCCATAATATCCCTTGAGGCTACTATAGCTGACATAGGAACACCACCAGCTATTGACTTAGCTGTTGTCATGATGTCGGGTCTAACACCCTCTTCAGCCCAGTATTCAGTACAGAACATTCTACCAGTTCTTGCCCATCCTGATTGAACCTCATCTGCAATGATTAAGATACCATTATCATCACATACCTTTCTTAAGGCCTTAACCCACTCTATTGGAGCTGGAATAAATCCTCCCTCTCCTTGTAGAGGTTCAACAACTACTGCAGCTATTGTTGAAGCCTCAGCACATTCCTCAAATACATCATATAGGCTTTTAATATAGTAATCTACATAATCCTTTTGATCCATTCCCTTTGGAGCTCTGTAGTAATATGGAAACTCAGCTCTAAATACGCCCTCTGCAAGAGGTCCCATTCCCTTTGCGTAGGCCTTTTTAGATGTCATTGCCATTGTGTAATGAGTTCTACCATGGAAGGCTCCAGAAAAAACAATAATATTAGGTCTCTTTGTGAAAGCCTTAGCTACCTTTACAGCATTTTCATCAGCCTCTGCACCTGAGTTAGCAAAAAAGACCTTCTTTTTTTCTCCCTTTACAGGGGCTAGCATAGCTAGCTTTTCTGCAAGCTCTATATAGCCTTCATGTGATGCAGTATTAAACATACAGTGGAAAAACTTATCAGCCTGAGCCTTTACAGCCTCAACAACCTCTGGATGTGTATAACCAATATTAAGTACTCCAACTCCTCCAATAAAATCAAGGAATCTATTTCCATCAACATCCTCTATAATAGCTCCCTCTGCACGATTAATAACTACTGGATACATACATCTAATAGCGTTAGGTACAGAATCTGCTCTTCTTTCTATAATAGCCTTGGCCTTTGGACCAGGTAATGTATCTGTAATAATTTTAGGTAATTCTTCTCTTAGCATAATAAAATCTCCTTTAATATAATTTATTATAAATGTCTATAATATCATTTCTAGTAAGCTCAACGTAATTATTAGCAAGTAATCTTGTTTGACCAGCTATAACTGAATTTGCAAATAATTCTATATCATCTATCTTCATACCGTATTGTGATAGCCTCTTTTTAGGTAAAACATAATTAAGTAGCTCTTCTAATGACTCATATACATCATTATCAGTATCAAGTACATCCTTAAGCAATGAATCTAAAAGTTCTATCTTTCCCTTAGGCTTCTTTTCTATATATTTTTTAAATACTCCAGTAAACATTGCATAATTAGATTCACCATGAGCAACATGATACATAGCGCCTAGCGGATAGCTAAGGGCATGTACAGCTGCACATCCTGCATTTCCAAAGGCAATACCAGCAAAATTAGAGGCAGTCATTAAATCATCTAAATGCTCCTTCCAAGCATTTTTATCCTTTTTGCTGTATATATCCTTATAAACATTCAAAATCAATATCATAGCATTAATAGAAAACATTTCTGTATAGGCACTAGCCTTTGGTGACATATATGATTCAATAGCATGCACAAGAGCATCTATTGATGATGTTGCAAATACACCTAAAGGTAGCTTTTCTAGCATCTTTGATATTAATATCGCACCATTTGCAAATAGTTCAGGAACAGCTAGTCCAAATTTAGTATTTTTTGTAGTTAGGGCTAATATAGATATATTAGTCACCTCACTACCTGTTCCACAGGTTGTAGGAACTAAATATAGCTCCTTTGACTTAACGGCAGGATATTTCTTTTCAAATAAATCTACAACTGGTAAATATCTTTCAAGTGAAAAAAGCTTAGCAATATCTAGTACTGATCCACCACCAATACCAAATACTCTATTATATGAAATACCACTAATGGACTCTGCCATTTTAGTAAAGCCTACATCAGTAGGCTCACCCCTCATAAAATCATCATATGAAAGTATATTAGTATCTAAATCATTTAAATATTCCTTTACTAAAAAGCCACTTGTAATTACTAAATCATTTTTCCCAATGTTGTAAGCCTCAACAAATTCAATAAAGCTACTATATTTTTCTATAGCTGGCACTATTTTAAAATTTTTCATAGTAACACCTCTAGTTCTTATACCAACCAACTACTCCTGGGTTTAGGTTAATATTAATTTGCTTGATTTCTTGGTATTCCTCAAGACCATGAACACCAAGCTCTCTACCAATACCACTCATCTTATATCCACCCCATGGTGCCTCGTTGAAGCAAGGGTTATAGCAGTTAATCCAAGTAATTCCAGCTCTAATCTCCTTAATAACCCTTAAGGCTCTAGCTCCATCACTTGTAAATACTGCACCTGCAAGACCATATGGTGAATCATTAGCCATAGCTATAGCCTCAGCCTCAGTTTTAAATGTTTGAATAGTTACAACAGGTCCAAAGATTTCTTCCTTTACAATTGTCATATCGCTAGTACAATTATCAAAAATAGTTGGTCTTACATAAAATCCCTTACTACAATCTCCCTCTGTGTATCTGTATCCTCCAGCTACACATAATGCTCCTTCAGCCTTTCCCTTCTCTATATATGATAATACTCTATTCATTTGTATTTCATTTACAATAGGTCCCATATCTGGATTATCCATAGGATTACCTATGGTAATAGCGTTAGCTCTTTCAGCTAATCTTTTTACAAATTTGTCATGAAAAGACTCCTCTACAATAATTCTAGATCCCGCAGAGCAAATTTGACCTTGGTTCAAAAATATTCCTAGCATCGCCCATTCAACAGCACCCTCAAGGTCGCTATCAGCGAAAATCACATTAGGTGATTTACCACCAAGCTCAAGTCCAATCTTTTTAACATTAGCTGCGGCAGCTCTCATTACAGCCTGTCCAGCCTTTGTAGATCCTGTAAAGGTAACCATATCTACATCCATAGAACTAGATAAAGAGCTACCAACCTCAGCTCCACCAATAAGTAAATTACAAGCTCCCTTAGGTATTCCTACTTCCTCAAAAATTTCAAATAGCTTAATACTAGTTAAAACACAATATGGGCTTGGCTTATATATTACGCTATTTCCAGCAGCTAATGCTGGAGCTAGCTTCCATACTCCCATAAGTAGCGGATAATTCCAAGGCGTAATAAGTGCACAAACTCCAGTTGGCTCATGAACTGTATATGAGTGCATCTTTCCAAATCCTTCATTAACCTCATATACTCCTCCATGTGGAGTCTTGATTAATGATGCGTAATATCTGAAATTATGTATCGCATCATCAACATCACACTCAGCCTCTCTAAGAGGCTTACCATTATCTAGAACCTCAAGTCTTGCAAATTCATCTCTCCTTTTGTCTAGTAAATCTGCAATTTTAAGTAGTACATCTCCTCTAGTTTGAGAATCCATATCTCTCCATGTTCTATCTACATCAAATGAATATCTAGCAGCCTTAATCGCAGCCTCAGTGTCTGAAACACTAGATTCATAAATTGTAGCTAGTACCTCTCCTGTAGCTGGGTTTAGTGTCTCAAATGTCTTTTGATCACTACCTTTGCTCCAACATCCATCTATAAACATCATCCATTCCATATAATTCCTCCTAAAATAACAAAGGGCGTAAAGTCTATACTCTACGCCCTTGTAAATTTAAATAATTATTACAATTCTAATTATATTCAATTAATTAACTATTTCAACATTTACCTGAATTATTGCTATTTTAATCAATAAAATGTCAATTTAACCGATTTTTATTTTGTTATATAGCTAATTAGCTGTGCTACCTCTAATCTTGTCATACCTCCATCAAGTAAATAAGCCTGTGCAGCATTTTCAATTGCTGTATTATTTATAGATGATATATCCTTTGTATCACAAATATAGCTAATAAACGCATCAAAGTATAATTCTACTACCGCCTTATACTTATCCTTTGTATTTACATTATCAATAGAATAATAATTATAATATGTAATCATATAATCATTTCTCATCTCTTCATATGAGGCTCCAGCTAAAGCTTCCAATATCATACATACAAATCCAGTTCTATCCTTACCCTCCATACAGTGAATATAGACAGGGCCATTTGACTGCATCATCTTTCTAAGCCCAGATACTAGTTTTTGCTTGTAATCCAGTACCTGATATGCAGAGCTCATAGATAATAATGCGACATTATTATTTTCATATAGTGATTTTGTATAATTAGAATCAAAATCACTAGATTCAATATATCTAGTCATATCATTATCAGAATCAGCTAAATCTAATACGAAATTGATATTATTATCTCTAAGTAATCCGTCAGTATAAGGAGCTCTATTTCTACTATTATCTACAGGAGATGCTCCTCTATAAAAGAAATTCTCCTTTAAATTACCACCACTAAGCTCTCTAAAATTACAAAATGATATATCACTACTATAATCATTTCTATCAAAGGAATATACTTGGCCTAAGGCTTCCTGTATTGCCAAGTATTTTCCTTTCTTATTTAATCTTATAGTAACAGTATCTCCTTCATTTAAATTAGCATTATTCCATATACCCATATTATTATATGTAATAGACACATTATTAAATCCTGGATAAGCTACTATAATAGGACGGTTATTATTAACATAATATCCATTATGATATGGTAATTCTTCTATCTTATATCCATTACTAAATTCAACACTACAGCTATCACCATAGCTAAAGTACTTATCAAATTCATCAGGCAATACCGATAAAATAGCCGCATCATATTTAGTATCTCTTGTAATAGTACACTTAATACTAGTACTCTTAGACTTACATGAGCATAATATAATACCTATAAATATAGTTATTAATGATAATGATAATCTTATTATTCTTTTCATAAATATCTCCCCATTCATATATATGTATTATACCAAATAATATAAAAAATACCCAATAGTAGAAATACTTAGTATATTAAATTAAGAGGAGTATATTTAAAGATTTTAAATCAAATAAAAAAACTCCTTTTTGGTATAATGAGTTTACTAAGACCATTACAGAAAGGAGCTTTTATTTTGGATTATGAATCCATTAAAAGATATGGATTAGATCATTTAGGTATCGATGCCTACCAAAGTTTCGATACCTTTGATCCTTCCACATCTAATAATATCATAGTTCTTCATCTTTTAAAACAGGATGAATTACGTCATTTTATTTAAAGCTTTTTCATACGTAGGTTCGTTTATAGCCAATACGTAAGATAATTTATAGTTTGATTTTTCATCCTACGTAGGTTAATTTAGAGTATCTTCTTTTTCAAAAGATTCAGCACGTGCTTTATATATTCTATTAAAATCTATTACATCTAATTTTACTTTATATACTTTTCCTTGATATATAAATGGTTGTAAAAGTAAATCTTTAACTTTTTCACTGATCTTATTTGTACTGATTATATAAAGATGAATTTTGTCTATCAACTCTATATTTCTTCTAATTTCAAAAGCAGCTTGAGTATATGACGCCGATTGTTCCGTAGCCGAAAAAAACCTTTTAATGAATTTTCAAAAAAATTAATCATCAATTGAGACCAATTATTTTTCATTTCATTATTTATAATCGTAATTTCTTGATCATTATAATCTGCAATTAACAAATTAACAGTATTTGAAATATTCTCAACTGAAAAAGCATCAATTTTCATACTTTTATACTGTCTATTACCATTTTTCCATTCATAATTGCAGATATTTATATCATTAAGCATATTGAAGTCATTAATCATCATATCAGAAACATCTTCAATAAAAGCATCAATAATATAGCTCTTATGTGTACATAAGATCGTATTCATTTGGAACTAATTAATTAAATTATTCAGTTTTCACTATTAATACAATTATAGCATCATCGTATCCGTATAAAATAAATGATACTGCAGTATTAAATCCATCCATTATTACTATTGGGTAATTTATTTTATTTTGTAACTATTAAAAAAAGCTATTCACTTTTCATAGTGATTAGCTTATAAATTAAGAATTATTTTTTAACATAATAATGTCTAGCAAGCCATCTTGCAGTACCATCTAATCCTGGATAGATAGTTCTTTCTGATATATTAAGTTGATCTAATAAATCTCTAATATACCATCTAAGATTAGATTTTATTATGTATTTAACTGTACCATTTGTGTTAGCTATTACACCTTCAACATTAGTAATATGTGATGGAGTAATAGTAAAGAATGAATACTGATTTACAATTCTTTGGTCAATTGAAGGAGGTTCCATTATGAGCATCGAATTATAATTTTCCATATCCTTATCATATTCATCTAAGCTTTCAATATTCTTATTAAGAATATCAACATTAAATACATTTGAATTAACACTAACTAGATTTTTATATTTTTCTGGTAAATTATTCTTAAATTCTGGCATGCTGATTTTCCATACAATACAATCATGATTATTTAGTTGAGAATAATCATGCTCGCTTACAGCAAAATGCAATGCGACTAATATCGAATTAGTCCAATCCATTAATCTTGTTGGAAGTCCATGATGCTGACCAAGAATCATTTGTCTCCATATAGAATTAGAAATTACAGGATCATCTATAGCTGCATATTTACTAAAGTTTGATAACAAAGATTTTTCTATGGATTTCTTTAAATAAACTGATGGATTAGTACCACAGTTTCTTTCTAAACTTGTTTTCAGTGTATATTGATCATTTGATAGACCTCTAAATAAACAAGTACTTCTATCTCTATCAATCTTAGAATCATGATCTAATTGCATAATCAATTCTATTAGTTGTTCTTTTGTTTCAATTATTACTTCCACAATAATAACCTCCAATAAATACATTTCTTTAAATAAATAAACTTATTGCAAGACCTATCAAGGCTAATATGCTTAATATCATGCATATGCTTTCAAATAGATAATGCCTCTTACTATGTTTATTTATTATATCAATTTGTCGATTTAAATATTCATTTTGTTTTCTTAGAGAATCATTTATTTTATTAATCTCTACTTGTTGCTTTTCAATGTTATTTATAACATCAAATAGTTTATCATCTAAAAATCTTACACCATTATCTAATTCATTTTTTTCATTATCACTAAGATTTAATCCATCCGTTCTTTTCAGAATAACTTGAAGACCAGCTATTTGAAGTTGGCATTTATCAATGCGTTCAAGCATAGCGTCAATAACTTCATCTTGTTCTTTATCTCTTTCTTCAGAAAGTTGCAAACGAATATCCTGCTCTTTATTTTTTTCATCAGTGCTATTCAATCGCTTATCTTGTTCTAAATCCTTTTGATCACCATAATCTAATCTCTTATCTTGCTCAATATCTTTTTTATCAACTGAATCGAGTCGTATATCCTGCTCATTATCCTTTGAATCACCTTTTTCAATCAATGCAGCATAGCTTGTAGCCTCTTTTTCAACTGCTGAAAGTCTTTTTTCGTGTTCTTTAATTTTTTCTTGTTGTTTCTCTTGCTTAATTAGTAAATCTTCTTTTTGCTTTAAATCTTTTATTACACCCTTTAATTGGTCGCTAACTTCTTTACTAAGATTTCCATCACTATTAGATGATAATGTATCTTTAATATATTTTACTACAGCTCTATTTGTAGCAATATCAACCATTCCCAACTTAATAAATTCTTGAAATAAATTAGCTAAATGTTGTTGATTTTCAGAAATAGTTTCAACTATGTCAAGCGTTTCGTTTTGGATATCAGCCATCTTGATAGTAGCGTCCTTTAATCCTTCAATCGCTTGCTTTCGATGAAAGAAACCAGAATCAATTTCTGATATATTATCCTTTGCATCGTCTCCTCTTTCTTTTGCATCTTGAATCATAGCTGAAGTTTCCTTAACATCAGCAAACATTTTATCTAATTTTTTTACTAATCCTGGTGTTAATCCAGATTTACCATCAATTTCAACAATTTCTTCCATACTAATCCTCCAAAATATTCAATAAATCATTCACCAATTCTTTATTATTTTCTTTAAATTTTTCGGCATTCCCATTAATTACAATACTGTCATTATTCATTGATTCAATTGAATCCATAAAAAAGTTCTCAGCACATAAAATTATCCTTTCTAAATTATCTAATACCTTAGACGTTTCATCAACCAATCCCCATGTATTACCAATCCTATAATACAATTTAGCTTCCTTATAATATAATAGCTTTGTTTTTAATGATGATTTTTCATTTTCTAATGTTGTTGTTTTAAATCCCATTGCTAAATCTTTCCCTATTGCAATAACAAATCTTCCCAGTCCAACAAAATTAATTCTAACTAAAAATTGTGAAAAAAAAGTAACATTGTTTCCTTGTGAAGCAACTGCAGCTCTTAATGCAGCATCACCAACATCATAAATAACAAATGAGCCAGATGCGATTGTTATCATTCTTGAAATAGTTCTATTATTAAATGGTAATACATTTTTGATATTTATTTTCTCATAATCCTCTTTATAACTCAATTCATTTATTAATCTTCTAATAAAATAAAATGCCCTAACGATACATTCATTAATCAAAACTGGTACAATTTGTTTACTCAATTCATGGGCGATACCAATCTCAGTTCTTAAATCAAATTTTAATGGGGAAATAATCTTTCCATTTTCATCATGTGATCCTAACAAAGTTCCATTAAAGAGCTTTGAAATCCAAACAGATATTTTCTTATTTCCCTTATCATTTTTTGCTTTAAAGATAGGTAACGCTGAAGCTTCCTTTAATAAAGAGACTATAGGTCCTGGCAATCCAGTACCATATCTTCCTTCTTTTATAGATCCTGATGATCCAGCCATATCACTTGCCATATGAAAAAACCAGTTAGTAATTCCTAACACAATTTTTTCTGAGAAACTTTTACCTATAAGTGTTAAATCATCACCGCTTAATGCTACCGAAGCGAAAGTTCCCGTCACATCTGTCCCATATACCTTTCCAGTAAATTGAGTCAAAAAGGAAAAAAACAGACCAACCGGCGTTGGATGGTGGGTAAAATCTCTTAAATGATGATTATATCCTCCACCAAAAAAATTTGTTGCTTTATCACCAGCTATCGGAGCCATCTTTTCTAAAAATTCAACACCTCCGGCTAAATCATCACCTGAATAACCCTTTTTTTGGGCAACAGAAAGTACAAATTTCTTTACCTTACCATCACCCCATTTATTTGCCTCTAATATTGAAAATTCGCCAACAAAAATGCTATCTATTATTCCACACATTATTCCACTAGCTGCTGCAATTGAATAATCTATAAAGTCAGCATGATTTATTTTCCTTTCTAAGGCTTCATCTATTTTTTCTATGCTTGCTTGCACTTCACTAATCAATTCTTCTATATCATCAATAGATGAAGACAATGGCAAAAATTCATATTCTATTATTTGATTTAAATCATTATTTACACATTTCAACATGAAATTCACCTTTATTCTTACTAAGTATCGAGCTTTTCTATATATTTATGATAACATAGATACCCAGTTTATACAATTTCACAGCATAAAAAATACCTCAAGAGCAAAGTACTTGAGGTACTTTTAATAATTATTTAAGAAATCCTTTAATTCTGCTTATAAGGCTTCTTTTTTGTATTATTTCTGATTCATCAATAGTGTTCTCATGTCCACATTTTGTGCATTTCCATTTCAGATTCCAATCACTAAATCCTAACTGACCATTTAAATAATCATTACAGCTATCACAAAACCATCTGACATTAGGATATTTCAATCCTCTTTCATCACTATTTGGATTTATCAAAAGGATACCACATGATGGACAAAATCCACAATCAGCATCATTTCTAAACCCTTTTACTTCATCTAAATTTTTATTACAATTTGGACAATAATTCATAATATCAATCTCCTAAAGAATTAAATATACAATAACAAAATCTATTAAACTTATAATAGTCCATATAATATAATGTGATGAATCTATAAAATGATCCAAAATTAATCCAATCAATATGCTTATGATTAAGTATATTACCAATAAAACACCTTTTATAAATCCACACAATCCATCAAAAAAATCTTTCATTTACTATTAGATGTCCTCCAAGCTTCATATTTCTTAATATCATTTTCTATTAGCTTTACGCATGCAGCAATTACAGCTGCATCATCAACATAACCAAGGAAAGGAATAAAATCAGGTATAACATCAATTGGTGCCAATAGATATATAAATGCTCCTATTATTGATATAATACATCCAATTGGTATTTCCTTATAATTACCTGTAAAGAAATCTTTCATTAATGATAATAACAATTTAGCATTTGAGCCTATTTCTTTTAATCCCTTATGATTTGAAACCTTCTCAATAAATTGCTTGAACTTGTTTCTATCATTAATAATTGAGTTTGCCTTTCCTTCGTTGTCTTTAATAATTTTTTGTGCTTCTTTTTCTTTCATAATAGCACCTCCCACTCTATGTTTTGTAAAATTTGCGAGTGCTTATGATATAAGCCTCCCATCAATTTTATTATATCTATCCAAGCAAAAAGTGGTGTCCCGTTTTAAGGACACCACAAATTTCATTTATTTAGTATTATTAAATTATATTTATTAAAAAGAGCTAGAAAATCTAGTTCTAATGAAAGGAGTTTTTTGATGCTCCACATATAAGAAATAAGTTTTCCTAAGGAGATAGTACCCACTTATATTATTTCAATAGTTTCTTTCCTAAGATATAATATCATTTTCACTTTCAGCTCGAATTTCTAGTGGAGTATGGCCTTTGTGTACTGCCATACGTGTATTATTATTTAATATTTGATATGCTCTTGCAAACATCATTATATCATCTTCATTTTTAAATTGATAATGTCTTTCAATATCATCAACTGATTCTTGAAGCCTGACGCAATTTTGTATTCTATGAACCATTATTTTAGTGAATATATTAGCTTTTATTTTATCGAATTTAAATACTTTTATCATATGAGTTTCCATTATTTTAAATGCGTCATTTTCTTCACAATATGATGGTTCAGCATAAGCTAAAAACTCATCAAGTGATTCTGGAATATAATATGGTTTCCCACTTTGACAAGAAAACATATTTTTCACATCATCAAAATCCATTAAATCATTACATATCAGATAATTATGATCATCTGTATTATATACAGCGTAGTATTTAGTCAATTTCCCAACTCTATTCTTTAAATCTGCATATAATTCCTTTTTTAATAATGATGGATAATATTTTTTTAGTATTATATATGCATCATCTGTTAATATGGCGTCATATAAATGAACTAATGCTTTATAGCATTTTAAAAAATCACTTGCTTTCATTTTCAAATTTCCTTTCTTGTTTAATTATCATATTTTTAAAATTCTCTATTTAATTTATGAATTACATTATATTAGCATGTATACTTCCATTTTATTTGCAAATTCACTATCCTCATTTACCTTTTTCTAGAACTGTAACACTCTCGACTATCTACCGCAAGTCGCGGAATTTTTCTAAAAATATATCTAGTTATTTTTATTCAACAAAACCAAGATCTGAAACTTTTAGTTTTTCGTAATCAACTGACAAATGATAACTAGTTATTCTTGCTTGCCCCGAATTAGGAACTAAAATGCCTTTTTCTACCCATTCATTCATCCACTTTGATATTGCGCGAGGTGTAACAGCAAATAAATCAGCTAATTCTTTGTTTTTAATTACTTTAAGCCCATTTTCAACCATATATCTAATTAGAGTTAGATCTTTTTTAGAAAGACCATTTAAAAGCATATTAGATTCTTT
Source organism: Anaeroplasmataceae bacterium (assembly GCA_045599405.1). Taxonomy (GTDB): domain Bacteria; phylum Bacillota_I; class Bacilli_A; order Acholeplasmatales; family Anaeroplasmataceae; genus UBA3206. Next base: position 681 of record JAZRVY010000101.1, on the reverse strand, counting down.
CTTTGAAGCCTCTAACGCTTGTTCATATATTTTTTCAGCATTTAATGCCATTATTTTACAAAAATATTCAATCCACATTTCTAGATGTGGTGGATTTTCTCTTCCAGAATAAAATAACGCTGGTAATCCCATTTGAATAGATTCATAATATCCGTTTAAATCAGACATATAGTATTCTTCAAATGAATTAAAGCCCTTAAAATCATAATCATGTTGCATTAAAACATATGTAGCAAGAGCTCTAGATGTTCTTCCATTACCATCAGTAAACGGATGAATGGTAACCAATGCATAATGCATAATTGCAGCTAATATAGGTACAGGTAAGCTTTGATTATTGTTGTACCAATCTATAAGCTCATTTAGTAATGGTTCAATATCAACCCATTCTGGTGGAATATATTCAGCTTGCCTTGACACTGAATCATATACTGCAAACAATACTCCTGGCGGAGTTTGTCCTCTAAATGGTATTCTTGAAAGCTTTCCCTTTCTTTGAATAATATCATGAAGTTTTAATACAAATTCTAAATCAATAGCTGTCTTCTTTTTATTTTCTTCCTCTAAAAATGTTAAGGCATCCCAATAGTTTTGAACTTCTTGTTCAGCAGTAATTCTATTATCTTGTTTATTAGCAATAACCTTTTCTACCTGATTATAAGATAAAACATTACCTTCAAT
>JAZRVY010000100.1:0-9502 GCA_045599405.1 Anaeroplasmataceae bacterium | reverse complement strand
TTATTTCATTTAAAATATCAAATTCTTTCTTCTTCAAATTCATATTTAATCACCAAATAAAATTATATCATAATATTTTATATTATAAATACAAAAAAATGAGGATTTAGCTCCTCATTTTCTTTATTTTGTCTTTTTTTGATACTTTTTAATATAGAATGATACTATTCCAAGTATAACTCTAAAAATAATATTAATACTAAATATTACTACAGACACAGCAGCCTGCATCTCATAATTACTGTGCTTCTCATACATATTAATTAATACTGATAGTGGCTGATTAGCATAGCTACATAGGAATATTACAGCTGAAATTGTTATCATACTATTTAAGAAAAAGTATGAAAACATCTCAAGTAATGTAGTTATAGAATTAGGTAATAATACCTTAAAAAATATCTTAGCCTTAGATATTCCAAGTGTTTCACCAACAACCTCATAATCACTATTTATCTTTGATAAGCAATTCTTTGCCATAACAAATGGTGAACCCAAAAAGTGAAATACATTTACAGCAATTAATATAAATATAGTATTATAGAAAAATCCTCTAGTATCCTTAAATAATACTACATATCCAATCCCTAGAACTAAACCTGGTATTGCAATTGTAGAGATAGTAAGTAAATTTACCACCTTACCCATAGTTCCACTGTGTCTAACAGTCAAATAACCAAGTAAATACGCTAATATCGTTCCAATAATACCTGTAGAAACGGCTATTATTAATGAATTGGATAAAGCCTCCATTGGTTTAAAATATGATGTTTTAAACATATTTGATAAATTATCTAATGTGAATGACATATCATTTGGGAAGGCCTTTGTAAAGGCTAATGCTATAAATGATAATTGCGGAATAAATAAGAATATAGTTACTACTGATAATACAGCAATAGTAATAATATTAAATGATTTATCAGCTTTAATTAATCTACTATTCTTATCATTAGTTGAATGATCCTTAAATATGATATCAAATACAAATGATAATAATGTAGGCATTAATAGGAAAATACCTGCAATACTTCCTCTACCATATGAGGCTGAGGCATTTATTGCGCTATATAAATACATTGCAAGCGTATGTGTCTTACCACTTAGCTCCATTGGAATTCCATAATCCGAAAAAATCCATGAGAATGATGCAAAGAATGCACTTATTAATGGTAGCTTTAAATATGGTATAGTTAGCTTAAAGAATGTTGATATTCTTGATATACCAAGTATATTGGCTGTATCATAAATACCCTTATCCTCATACTTAAGCGCATCATACAATAACAAAAATGTTATTGGAAATGAGGCTATAATAGATCCAAAGATTAAGGCTGGCATTCCAACACTTCTTATCTTTATTCCAAGAATATGATCTAAATAACCATTTCTTCCAAGTAAGGTTCTTACTCCTAGTCCAATTGATAATGTAGGCACTAGCATACCAATTGTAAGTAATATAACAAAAATATTTTTCTTTTTAATAGATGATGTATTAAGTAAATATGCAGCTACTAAAGCTATTACTAATGTAATAACTGTAGCTATTAATGAATATAGAATAGAATTTTTAATACTTAGCCAGAAATTTCTATCCTTAAATACATAAGATAGGTCACTTGGACTTATCTTTACAATCATTGTTAGTAGCGGTAAGAATGCAAAAACAAATACTAATACAATTAGTAAAGTTCTTAGCCATTCATGTCTAACTACTCTCATTGATTTATCTACAACAAGATTTCTATCCATTTATAGAATCCTCTATAGATTTAACCTTCATATCAAGATGATTTTTAATAAATCTACTTACAAACTCATCACTAGGATTATGATATAGATTATAAGGTGTATCAAGCTGAATAATCTTAGAATCATTAATAACCATAATTCTATCAGATAGGGCAAATGCCTCTTCTTGATCATGTGTAACATAGATCATTGTAATATTCATCTTCTTTTGAATTTCCTTAAGCTGGCTTCTTAATATAACCTTAATATCAGCATCTAGAGCTGACATTGGCTCATCAAATAGGATAATATCAGGGTGTAGAACTAAAGTTCTAGCAATCGCTACTCTTTGTTGTTGTCCACCACTTAGGTTTCTTGGCTTCTTTGATACATGCTCAGTTAGTCCAACAACCTCAATGATATCATTTACCTTCTTTTCAATTTCATCCTTTGGTAAATGTCTAGCCTTTAGGGCATAGGCAATATTATCAAATACATTCATATTAGGAAATAAGGAATAATTTTGTAATACAATTCCTATATTTCTTTTGCTAGGTGGGAATCCTGAAATGTCCTCATCATATTTGTAAATACTTCCTGATGTTGGATGCTCAATTCCAACAAGTAAACGTAAAATTGTAGTCTTACCACATCCAGAAGGTCCTAATAATGATAAAAACTCTCCTTCATTTACATCAAAAGAAATATTTTCAAGAACATTCTTCTTTCCATAGCTCTTACATACATTTTTAACGTTTAGTATTTGACCCATATTATTGCCACTTCCACTTATCGTTTAATGCATTCTTGTATGTAAAGCTATATTGATTATCTCCAAGTGAAATTTCCTTAGCTACTGTTGGATAGTTAGGAATTTCTGGAGCTCCTTGATTTACATAAATCTTATCTGGATTATACTTTTCACATTGTGTCTTGTTAAGTCCGTTATATAAGAAATCGAATACTTGCTTTGTTGCTCCCTTATCCTTACCATTAATCATACCCATAGTAAATAGATTATATGAAGCCTCATTGTCAAGTAATACAACCTCAAGATTGCTATTAGCGTTAGCCTTAGTTACACATTGCCATAAAAGTCCAACACCAGCTGCAATTTCACCTCTATCAACAGCCTTTGCAGGTGCCGATCCTGATGTAGTAAATTCCTTGCAGTTAGCTGCAAATCCTGTAAAGTATTCAAGGGCTTGTGCCTCTCCTATATTCTCAACAATACCTGCATAGAATGCATATCCAGTACCAGAGCTTTTTGGAGATGGCATAGATAATAATCCTTTATATTTTGAATCTAATAAATCATTATAAGTCGTTGGCATGGAAAGCCCCTTTGATTGAAGTAAGCTCTTGTTTACAAGTAATGCTCCATCAGTCTTTCCATTTACTGCATACTTCTTATGATTCTTTGTATAACCAGTAACTGATTCATCATAAATAGAGAAATCATAGTCACTTAAATCAGCAAATAAATCTGAATTAGTAGATAAGATATTTTCAGCATTACAAATCTCTAAATCATAGAAAATATCACAATCTGTCTTCTTTCCTTCATTCTTAAGCTTATTTAATAAAGCTCCTGTTCCATAATCCTGGAACACAACATCAACCTTAGGAAATTCTTTCTTAAGTTCCTTAGATAAAAACTCAATTCTTTCCTCTTCAGCAGCTGTATAAATAATAACCTGTTCACTAGATCCACAGCTTGTTAAGGATCCAACGAAACAACATGATAATGCTGCAAGTGCAGCAATTGCAATTTTCTTTTTCATTTCTTTCTTATAACATAATAATATTATGTCTTTTCCTCCAAACATTAAAGATTATATCAAATTTAGTATCTAATCGCAATAAAAATGTTCATTTTTCATAATTATTCACATTTGAATTGAACGTATTTATACTTTGTACAATATAATTTTATGTTCATTTTCATCTTTTTTTGTAAGATGTTAGCACAATTTAGGCAAACTGTAGCATTAAATATTGTAAATATCATCACCAATAATATAAATATAATCATCATCCTCTGATTCAAATTCACTAAGATTTACAAATCCAACGTTACTTATTATAATATTAGTAATTTCTTTTATTTGCTGAAGCTCTTTATTAATTTCTATCTTTTTCATCTTATTCTTTAAATATTTACACGGAGAAATAATAATGCAATTAACAAACAAACTTTACAAAGAGTTATTAACGGAACTAAACAGGTTAATAACTCAACAGGAACAACAAAATCTAATATTGTCCCAAGTTCAAATTCAACTAACAACAAAAGAACAAATGGAACTAATAGAAAAACTACGAAGAATGAAAGTGGCAACAACAAGAGAAATTCTCAAATTGTTTCTTCCAAGTTGGGTGTGGAATCGCAACGAACTAATGAAAAAAGTGAAAACAAACAAATAATAGAAGAAAACAACACCAAAGGCTATAGATTGATGTCTAGTCTTGTCATTCTTTTGTTAAAATAGCATCATATTCTTTACTTATATCAGCTTTTTAATCAGTTGAATTGACATTGATGTGATTGTTTGGTATTTTATAACTAGAAAGACTTGTAGATATATATGAGGCATTTGCTTCATACGAGTTAGGTATTCCCTTTAACTTGTTAATCTACAAGTCTTTTTTTATCTGTATATCGTTCAAAACTGTATCTATCAATGAAAGCATCATATAACATCAATTTCTTATTTAATCACATTAAAAAAAGTAGTATGTCATTTTTGGTGACATACTACTATCTATTTATAAATATATACTACTCTTAATTCAGGTAATAGTTTTATTCGAATACTAATAATTGATCGTCAATATCATAATATTCACAAGTTGAAATTCCATTTACAATTGACTCTACTTTTTTTGTAAATAAAGTCACTAGCATTTTTTATACTTAATAAAAAAGAAACGACTTATTCAGTCATTTCCTTCTTTAATGTAGGAATGATATCCTCTAATTTAATTTTAGTTATATTATCTGTGATTTTTTCATTATGAATTATATAATCACCAACTAAATAACATTTAATACCATTTACCTTAGCCATATAATAATCCTCATAATCATTATTTCCAAATAATATTACTTCCTCTGGCTTTAGGTTAAACTTTTCAAGTAGCCATTTGAAATACATTGGACTAGCCTTTGAATAATTAGAATTTTCATAGGTAGTTACAAAATCAAAATCTCTAAATTCAAGTCCTATAAATCCCATTCTAGATACAGTTCCAGGATGAGGGAATATTGGATTTGTAGATAATATAGTATATTGGAAATTATTATTACAGAAATCTACTATTTCTCTAGCATATGGATTATCGCCACATACTGCCTTAGCACCTTTAAATTCATTTGAATAGAATGAATCAAAGATTGGCTTATCTGCCATTTTTGCCTCTCCATATACAGTCTTAAAATAATCCCAAAATACTTCTTCATTGGATTTTTGTCCATCATTCTTATACATACACTTAGTACCTGCCCAAATAGTATCTATAAGCAAATCCTTATCATATCCTAAAGGTATAACCTTTTTACATAATAATCCAAAATAATAATTTGTAAATTGGTTTTCATCCATTGGTAATAAAGTTCCATCTAAATCAAAAAATACAGCCTTAATCATACATTTTCCTTCCTATATGAAACACTCATTCCATCACCTATATCAAATATTGATGTATTGTAGTTAGGATTATTTAAAATAAATTCATGATAATTCTTAAGCTTTCTTATTAAAGCTCTTAAATTTCTAGACATTATTTTAGTTTGATCCTCAACAAAGCCATGGAATAGCATGTTATCACATACTATTATACCATCTTGGCTTAAAAGTGGCTCGTACAGGTTAAAGAACTTTGTATATTGACTTTTTGCGGCATCTATGAATATCATGTCATATTTATTATCTTTGACAACGTCAAAGGCTTCAAGAGCATCCTTAAATATAACATTAACCTTATTATCTAAATTAAGCTCTTTAATGTTAGCTACAGCTAGCTCATACATCTTAGAATCTCTTTCTATAGTATCTACTATACTTCCACATACAAGACTCATTCTTGATGATGAATAGCCAATTGCTGTACCTATTTCTAAAATTCTTTTTGGTCTCTTTACACCAATGATAGTTTCTAAAAAAGCCAATCCTCTATCTTGGATAATAGGTACGTTATTAACTTTTGCAAACTCTCTCATTTCTAAATGCTTATCATTAAATTTTAAATTTAATAATGCATCTAAATCATTTTGTGTAAAGTCAGTAGCCATAATTACATTTTATTGCAGTCGCAATCTCCATCACAATCACAATCATCTGAATCGCAATTTCCTGAGCATCCTTGACATCCACCATGACATTGTCTTACATCATCCTGTGCATACATCTTTTCCATGTAATCATTGAATACATTCTCAAGCTCTTGCCATTCCTTTTCATCAGTGATTTCCTCAAGCTTTCCTTGGCTATCTGTCATTTCAGTATATGCATATGCAGAAACCTCTTGAGTTTTAGCTATAACTACGAATACATAATTTCTATTAAACTCATCTGAGTGATAAGTCATTAAAATTTGGCATTCAATTTGTTCTCCTTGATCTGATGTTAATACAATTGTACTATCGTCCATAATAATCCTCCTATAATGTATTTAAATAGTCCTGAAGGATAACAACGGCAGCCATTTCATCCTTCTTTTCTTTACGTTTTTCTCTTCTTAAATTACCTGATAGCATTACTCTATCAACTACCACTGTAGTTAATCTTTCATCTATAAGAATAATCTTTAATTTTGGATTTAAAGCTAAAAGCTTTTCTTTAAAATCAACACTGATTTGAGCTCTAATTCCAACATCACCATTCATGTGCTTTGGGTATCCAAGCACGATACCCTCTACACCTTCCTTTTTACAAATCTCAATAGTTTGAGCTGCGGCATAGTCATAATCATCATCCTTAAATCTTAAGGTATCATAGGCTCTAGCTATCATACCTAAAGCATCTGAAATGGCTATTCCAAGTGTTCTACTTCCTAAATCTAGCCCTAAATACTTCATCTTATAATAAACCCTTAATATGAGCTAAGGCTTCATTCACCTTTGAAGGATCCTTACCACCAGCTTGTGCAAGTGTTGGCTTTCCTCCACCTCCACCACCAGTGATCTTAGTAGCTTCCTTAACCATATTTGAAGCATTATATTTAGCTGATGTAGCACAAACAAATGTAACCTTTGTGCTATCAGCATATGCTAGCATAACTAAATCTAAGCTATTTTCATTTAATAATGCACTTGCCATATCCTTAACAAGGTTTGAATCTGCAACATCTGTTAAAGCTACAATCGCATTATTTTCAATTTGCTCCTTATATTTAGCAACGCTAGAAAGAGCTTGCTTGCTCTTTTGGTCTTGATACTTCTTATCAAGCTCTGCTAAATTCTTTTGAATATTAGCCATATATTCCTTAGTTGCAAGAACATATCTATATCCATTTAAAGATTCATCCATGCTTGGTAAATTGAATACTAACTCAATTCCCTCAGCCTTAGCCTGAGCAACTAAATTATTACCCTTTTCAATTAAAGTAGAAATTGTAGACATAATATTTGTCATATTAGCCTTTAAAAGCTCCTTTGTATTAGTTCCTGTAACAGCTAAGCATCTGAATACTCCAGATCCAATTGACTCTACAGCCACAATATCAAATTCCTTAATTTCCTTTGTATTAGATACGTGTGTACCAGCACAGAATTCCTTTGATACCTCCATATCTATAACTCTAACCTTATCTCCATACTTATCATCAAATAAAGCCATAGCTCCAAGCTTTTTAGCCTCATCTAAATCCATAACCTTAGTATTTACAGGATGAGCATCATTAATAAATGTATTTACAATATCCTCAACCTTTAAAATTTCCTCATCTGTTAAATTTTGGTAATTATTAAAGTCAAATCTACAATAATCAGCACAAACCTGAGATCCTTGTTGGTGAACATGGCTACCAAGTACTGATTGTAATGAAGCTTGTAGTAAGTGAGCTGATGAGTGGTTAGCTCTAGTTAAATCTCTATGAGCCTTATTTACCTTACAAACTACCATATCTCCCTCTTCTAGAGTATTTTCCTTTAAAAGATGGATATATTGTCCATTTGGCATCTTAGCAACATCAAGCACCTCAATATCATTGATAGTACCCTTATCACATAATTGTCCTCCTGAGAATGCATAGAATGGAGTTTCATTAAGTACTACAGAATCTCCGAAGCACTTAATAACCTTTGATGTAGATTCTAATGTATCATATCCAATGAACTTAGATTCCTCCTTAAAGTTCATATATTCAGCATTTTGACCCTTCATTGAGTTAATTTCCTTACGAGCAGCTCTAGCTCTATCCTTTTGAGCTTGCATTTCAGCCTTAAACTCAGCTTGATTTACTGTCATACCAAGCTCTTGTGCATACTCCTCTGTTAGTTCATATGGGAATCCAAATGTATCATATAGTAAGAATGCATCCTTACCAGAAATAATCTTACCATTTGTAACTTTAGCAATAGCCTCAAACTTCTTTTCTCCTGAAGTAATAGTAGCAAGGAACTTTTCCTCCTCACGAGTAATAATTTCCTTAACAATATCAACCTTTTCATTTAGATATGGATAGAACATTCCCATAATCTCAATTACAACATCAACAAGGCTAGCCATAAATGGCTTATTAATTCCTAGCTTCTTTCCATACTTTGTAGCTCTACGAAGTACTCTACGAAGAACATATCCTCTACCCTCATTTGAAAGTGTAGCTCCATCAGCTACTGCAAATGTTACGGTTCTTACATGGTCAGCAATAACCTTAAATGCCATTTGTCCCTCATACTTAACTCCTGAAATCTCAGAAATCTTATTGATAATTGGCATAAATAAATCCGTATCATAGTTAGTATCTACACCTTGCATAACACAGCAAAGTCTTTCAAGTCCGCATCCAGTATCAATATTCTTATGAGGAAGCTCCTTATAATCCTTTCTATCTACACCCTCCTTAGAGTTAAATTGAGAGAATACAATGTTCCAAATCTCAATGTATCTATCATTCTCTAAATCCTCTTGTAGACACTTAATACCTCTACTATCATACTTTTCTCCTCTATCAAAGAAAATCTCACTATCTGGTCCACATGGTCCTTCACCAATCTCCCAGAAATTACCCTCAAGTGGAATTAGGTGAGATTCCTCAACACCAAGCTCCATCCATCTATTTTTCGCAACTATATCAGTTGGATAATATGTCATATAAAGCTTATCCTTAGGGAATCCAAACCACTTATCTGACATTAAAAGCTCAACTGCAAATCCAATAGCCTCCTCCTTAAAATAATCTCCAATAGAGAAGTTTCCTAGCATCTCAAAGAATGTATGGTGTCTAGCAGTCTTACCAACATTTTCAATATCATTTGTTCTAATGCACTTTTGAGCATTAGTAATTCTTGGGTTTTCTGGTGTAACAGACCCATCAAAGTATTTCTTTAATGGCGCAACTCCCGCATTAGTCCAAAGTAATGTTGGATCATTTACTGGCACAAGGCTTGCAGATGGCTCTACTGAATGCCCCTTACTAGCAAAGAAATCTAACCACATTTGTCTAATTTCATAGCTTTTCATATTTCTCATAATAAATCCTCCTAAAAAAATAAAAAAATCGCCCTTAAATCTAAGGACGATTAATATCGTGGTACCACCTTAGTTCA
>JAZRVY010000099.1:0-3702 GCA_045599405.1 Anaeroplasmataceae bacterium | reverse complement strand
CTTATAATAAACATTATTATAGGTAAGCTACATAATACTATAAGTCCAAATAGCCAAGAGAATATAAACAAGGAAATAATAATACCAAACACTCTAAGTAAATCTATAGAAAATGATACTACTCCCGATGTAATTAGCTTATCAATACTATCTACATCATTACTAAAATAAGCCTCTAATGTTCCAGAATCAAATTTAGTGAAGGATACATAATTGAGCTTATTTACCTTCTTTAGCATATCTAATCTTATAGTCTTACTAATTCACTGGCTTATAATAGCTGTACATATATTTTTACCAAAATTAAATATATGCATAACAATATAGCTTCCAAAATATAATACTGCACAAATTAAGAATACATCCTTATTACCCTTAACTAGACCATTATCTACAAAGTACTTCATAATAAGTGGTGGAGTTAAATTTATAAGAGTATGAATAATTATACAAATTATACATATAGCTAGCACTATTGGATGCTTTTTAAAATATCGCTTCATTGAAGTCCATATACTCATACAGATTCACCTCCAATAAGCTTTCTAAAGCTTTCATTCTTTAGCATATTATCATATGTATCAAATGTGCTTGTTCTATTTTCTAAGAATAAAACCTTATCTGATAATTTTACAGATTCTTTTTGATTATTTAAAATAATAAAAATAGTATCTGGATAATTTTTTCTTAAATTATTAATAATATCTAGGCTCATAGCTATTCCTATAGCGTTAAATGGATCATCTAAAATAACTAGCTTAGGCGAATTAAATACACATCTTGCTATTTGAAGTCTTCTTTGTTGACCTCCAGATATATTTAAAAGCGAGTGGCTAAGCACCTCATTTTCCTTTCCAGGAAAGGCCTCTATATCCTCTCTTAGACAGGCTGTATCAATAGCCTTATTAAAATCTCCATCCTCACCAAAGGTGATATTGTACTTTAATGTATCATTAAAGATTTCAACCTTTCCAGGAGCTATATGAATAAATGATTTAAGCTTATCATCCTTTATATCCTTAAGCTCATAATCACACAGCCTAATAGATCCATCATATTTATATACTCCACTTAAGGCTCCTTGAAGGGTTGATTTACCACTTCTAATTCTTCCACATACAGAAATAACCTCTCCAGCCTCAGCCTCAAAGCTAATATTCTCTAGCTTAAATAAATCATCATATCCAAATGACATATTACTAACAACTAGCTTAGCTTTAGTATCTGCCTCTAGATTTCTTTGAATAATGTCTGTAACCATATATCCTTTGCATCTTTCCCAGGCTACCAAACCATTTTGAATATTATTATTAATACGTCCAATGAATCCACATTTCTTTCTTACTAATGTAAATGATGTTACAAATCCTGTAAACATACCAAGAGTCCATATACCATCAAGTACCTTATATCCACCTAAATAAAAAGCCACTACATATCCCGAAGCTCCAATAGCTAGATACATAGGCTCAAAGGCTGTTCTATATATAGTATTTTTAACAGCCTTTCTTTCAAGTCTATTTACTGACTGCTCATACTTGTTATAGTAATTTTTATTAATACCAAATCCTCTATAATAAACCTCATTTTGAAGTATATTAATATTATCTATCTTAGTATCAGAATAAACAGCCTTATATTCTCTTGTAGACCTTCTTACCGCACGTCCTAAGAATAAGCTAATTAATACACTAAATAATGCACATCCCATACAAATAGATGCCATCATAAAATCCTTCATTGCCATAAATACATAATATGATATTAATAACACTCCAGTATCATAGATTTCAGCTATGATAGTTTCGAAGGTTTCAGCAGAATCTCTAATATCAGCTAGCTGCCTATTCATAATATCTCCATATGTTTTAGCATTAAATTTAGCAATATCACTTATTAGCATATTACTAAAGGCCTTAGTTCTCATTTGAAGTATCATTTTATTAGCTGTTCTTCTTCTAAATAATCTTTTTAAAAATCTATTTATTTGAACAAAGAATACAAATCCTAAATAAAATAAAGCTATCTTTGCTATATAATTAAATTCCTTACCATCCTTTAAGGAATCTAATACCTTACCAAGCAATGTAGGAGCATACGCAATACTAACATTAAATAATATTCCTGTAACAGTCATAGCTAAGATAACTGGTATATTAAGTTTTATATATGTACTTACCTTATCATATCTAAGTTCCTTTTTCATATATAAAGTCTCCTAACACTAAAATTATAGCATTATAAAAATATTCTTTAGGAAAAAATATCACAAAAATAAAATAGCGCACATAGTGCACTATAGTATTTTTTCCATATAAATTTTTAGTGGCTTTAGTCCTATTGATTTATAAAATGCCATAGCACTATCATTACCATTCCATACATTTAAAGTCACATGATAAAAGCCTAGTGATTTTGCTAAATCTAATACAAAATAATATAGCTTTTTTCCAATTCCTTGACCTCTAGAGCTACTATCAACACATAAATCATCAATATATAACTCCTTTCTATATACTAATGAATCTAGTCCTGTAGTATCCTTAAAGTTTAAAAAAGCATAGCCTTGTACTATATCATTATCATCTGTATAAACATATATAGGATTATTATCATCCTTAATTAGCTTAAGTATTTCTTCATCCTTATACTTTTTAACTCCCTGTATAAAGATATCAGGCCTTATATCAGCATGTAGCTGATGTACCTGATGAAGCAAGTCATTAATTCTATTTAGATCACTATCAATAGCTCTTCTTATCATATAAATCACCTAAGATATTATATCATAAATTTAAAGAAAAACCACAGATTACTCTGTGGCATTTTCATCAGGTATAAATTCTAAAATATCACCAGGCTGGCACTCTAATATCTTGCAGATAGCATCTAATGTAGAAAATCTAATAGCATTTATCTTTCCTGTCTTTATATTAGACATATTAGCATTTGTAATTCCTACTTTGGCAGCTAAGTCACTTAAGGAAATTTTCCTTTCTAGCATTACTTTATCAAGATTTAATTTAATCATTATAATGTTTGATCCTCGTTTTCTTGTAATTGGCATCCATAGCTATACATATAATATAGACATGCTAGAATAGCTCCTACTAAAACTCCAATTAGCGCTCCTTCAACAAGTACTAGAATAGTAATTAATATAAATGTAACCTTAAGTCTCTTACTGATTTCTCTTGTGAATGGTGTTTCACTTTTAGATAGAATTTCAAATGTTGGAATGAAATACCATAAAATAAAGAATCCTACTAAAACCTTAACACCCTCTGCAAAGATTAATCCTGCAAATATATAAGATAATAAATCTAAGTTTCCTTCATCATATACATCCTTTACTGTATATCCTGCAAACTTATCAATATCATAATCATCAAAGATTTCTGCAACTCTAATTTCTCCTAGCTTTGGATAATGATCATATACTCTTTCAAATACTCCTGTAGCTCCTAGTATTGCACATACTATTGCTAAAGCCATTAATACTATTGCTACTACTAGAAATACAATCTTTAGCACCTTTAATGTCTTATATACTCCTTGTGATATTTTTTGTACCTTTTGTTTATCTTGCATAATCAACAACCCCCTATTTCCCTTGATTACAACAGTATTTTATACCTGTATTTATCGTTTGTCAATAACTTTTTATCATTTTTTGATAATTTTTTATTGTTTTTTAATAAT
>JAZRVY010000098.1:0-5910 GCA_045599405.1 Anaeroplasmataceae bacterium | reverse complement strand
AGTCATAGCTCTACATGGTTTTAACGAGGTCACTAAGTGCCTCCACATTTAAAATAACTTTCCATCATTACTATTATACATTAATATTAGAAATAAAAAAACTAAGAGATTAACTCCTAGTTTTAGTATACGAAAAGGACCATTTGGTCCTAAAATTTATTATTTCTAAAATCTTGAATCATAGAATGAGACATAGATGTAGGATTTTCCATAGGCTCTATATCCTTTCTATTTACCCACTCTGCTACTGATAATTCATTATCATCCTTTGTTATTTTTGTTGTGACTGCAGAGGCTGTAAATCCAATCATAATTGTATTAGAAAATCCCCAAGGCTGAGAGTCATAATATTTAATATCCTTTATAGTAATTCCAACCTCTTCCATTACCTCTCTTTTAACACATTCCTCTAGTGTTTCACCTATTTCTAGATATCCAGCAACTAATGCATAATATCCATTTTGTCTTCCTTGATATTTTGTGAGCAATATTTCATCATCGTTCGTGATAGCAACAGCTACAGCTGGCATTATTTCAGGATATTTAATATTTCTACATTCAGGACATACGTTTGCAGTTTCTGCCTCTGATGGTACCATCCTAGATCCACATATTCCACAATATCTACCTCTATTAAATGAGAAGGCATAATGCTTACCACAAATAATAGCATATGCATCTACCTGTGGTTCCATTGTTCTTATTGTAGATACATTTACAAATTCATATGATTCATCGATATGATATAAATCCTCATACTCTACAAGGAAATACTTTTTTTCATCTATGCTAAATATATATCTAGCTTTAATTACTCCTTCAAATTTAGGTATTTCTAAATGATTAAAGGTTCTTCTAAGTAATACATTATTATCCTTGAAGCAAAGCAAATAATCATCGATAGTTGGTTTAATAGATTTAAAGCTATTATCATATCTATGTGGAAATATATTATTTATCATTTTTTATCACTCTTTCAATTAATTTAATAAATGATTCTTCAAATTTAATGTCATCCTCTTTTGTTCTTTTACGAGGACCCTTTAAATGAGATTTATTAGATGACATTCTAAGTTTTTTTGCAAAGGCTCTTTTTTCTAGCATTGAATCGATATTGTTAGCTGTATACCATAATCCATTTTGGTTTATAGCATATGCTCCTTTAGCTAGAGCCATACACCCAACTCCATAATCCTGGCTTACTATGATATCACCTTTACTTGTTACTGATATTAATGCGAAATCAACACTATCAGCACCCTTATCTACTATAACAACCTTAGAATAATCACTATATTTAACATGAGATGTATCATAGTAAAGTATGCATTCTAAAGAATATTTAATGCATACATTTTCTATTATACCTACAACAGGACAAGCATCTGCGTCTACTATTACTTTCATTATTTAATTTCATTAAAGAAAATAACTTCCTTTAAATCCTTTCTTGAATAATGGAAATCTGCAGGTTTAGCATCATCACTTGGATATCCTATAGGAAGTAAACAATTAACCTCTAGGTTTGAAGGTATATTAAGTAATTGATGAATTAGCTCATCATTAAAGGCACTAACATATGTTGTTGCCAGTCCTAGCTCAAAGCAACCTGTCATTAGATATGTTGCGATTATTGATGAATCAATTATTCCATGATCCTTATTATCTCTTCTTCTATGCCATGAAACAGTATTGTCGTGCATAACAACTAAAATAGCTTTAGATCCAAATGTAAATTTTGTTATTTCATTCATTTTTTCTAGTAACGCTGGATCATCTATTACAAGGACTTTTGCAGATTGGAAATTACAAGCGCTTGGAGCAAGGCTAACTAAAGAAAGCAGCTTGTCTAATGTCTCCTTTTCAATCTTTTTATCCTGAAAGCTTCTACAACTATATCTTTTATTTAAAACATCTATAAATTCCATAATAATCACCCTTATTTTCATTATAGCATAAAAAAAGGCTAGATTATCTAGCCTAATTATATTAAAGTGTCATCCAAGATTCATCTGATGGATTTTCCATGAACTTAACTAGCTTAGCCTTATCAGCATCTGCGATATAGTTTTCAGCAACTGCAGCCTCTAGTAGCTCAGGGAATGTAACAAGTGAAGATGCTTTACAATTTGCAGCCTCGAAGTTAGCCTTAGCCTTAGCCATTCCATATGTGAAGATAGAAATTACTCCAAGAACGATAATTCCAGCCTCCTCAAGAGCCTTAACACATTCAATTGAAGATCCTCCAGTTGAAATTAGGTCCTCGATAACAACTACCTTTTGTCCTGCCTTCCAAGGTCCTTCAATTTGGTTCTTACGTCCGTGATCCTTAGCTCCACCACGTACATATCCAGCTGGCATATTCATAACATCTGCAACTAAAGTTGCGTGTGGAATTCCTGCTGTTGAAGTTCCCATAATAATTTCTGCTTCTGGATAGTCCTTCTTAATAATTTCTGCCATTCCATTAGCAATTGTTCTTCTTAGCTCTGGATATCCTAATGTCATACGGTTATCACAGTAAATTGGTGACTTAATTCCTGATGCCCAAGTGAATGGATCATTTGGAG
Source organism: Anaeroplasmataceae bacterium (assembly GCA_045599405.1). GTDB lineage: Bacteria > Bacillota_I > Bacilli_A > Acholeplasmatales > Anaeroplasmataceae > UBA3206. Next base: position 3,340 of record JAZRVY010000098.1, on the reverse strand, counting down.
ATAGGAATACAGCCTTAATCTTTAATAATTCCTTTGCAATTTGATTCATAATTATTCACCCATAAAATCCTTTCTAATTTGTTTGTAAGCAGCTACTGGATCTTCTGCCTTTGTAATAGGACGTCCTACTACGATAAAGTTAGTTCCAAGCTTTCTTGCATCTGCAGGAGTTGTAACTCTAACTTGGTCATCATCATGACTACCTGGTCTAATACCTGGAGTTACTGTTAAGAAATTCTCTCCAACAGCTTCCTTAATAGCTCTAACCTCTAGTGGAGAGCATACAACACCATCAAGTCCTGCAGCTTTTGCATTCTTTGCATACTTAACTACAGAGTCAATAACCTCTCCTTCAATTCCTAGCTCATTGTTCATCATTTCCTTAGAAGTTGATGTTAATTGAGTTACGGCAATTACCATTGGTGGATTTTCCATTCCATCGAATACAGCCTTAGCAGCAGCCATCATCTTTACTCCACCAGCAGCATGACAGTTAACAATGTCAACTCCAAGTCCTGCAAGTCTCTTCATAGCTGAAGCTACAGTATTAGGAATATCATGAAGCTTTAGGTCTAGGAAAATCTTATGTCCTAGCTTCTTTACCTCCTCAATGATTGAAGGTCCTTCAGCATAAAATAGCTCCATACCAACCTTAACATATAAGCTTTCTCCCTCAAACTTCTTTAAGAAGTCTAAGGCTTTAGCCTTTGATTCAAAATCTAATGCGACAATAACCATTTTTTATTCCTCCTATTTAAATGATTTTCCAATGATATCAGAGATGTTATCTTGTCCAATTTCCTCTAATACCTTTGGTAAATTTTCAATAATTGTCTTACAAGCATAAGGGTCAACTAGGTTTTGAGCTCCAACCTGAACCATTGTAGCTCCTGCCATCATCATTTCAATAGCATCCTCTGCTGTTTGAATTCCTCCCATACCGATGATAGGAATATTAACAGCTTGAGCCACCTCATAAACCATTCTTAATGCTACTGGTAGAATTCCTGGTCCAGAATATCCACCCTTTTTAACTGCAATAATTGGCTTTCCAGTCTTTAAATTAATTCTCATACCAACTAATGTGTTAATCATACTTATTGCATCTGCACCTGCAGATTCAACAGCCTTTGCCATTTCAACAATTGAAGTTACATTTGGTGATAGCTTAACAATAAGTGGCTTAGTACAAACAGCCTTAACTGCCTTAACTAAATTATACGCCACTTCTGGATTAGTTCCAAATGCCATTCCTCCACCCTTAACATTTGGACATGAAATATTTAATTCTACTGCCCAAACCTTATTAGATGTACAAATCTTCTTTACTGTCTCAACATATTCAAATTCAGAGTGTCCACCCACATTAGCTATAATTTGATCCTTATATACGGCATCAAGCTTAACTAATTCCTCTGCTACAACCTTATCAACTCCTGGATTTTGAAGTCCAATTGAATTAATAAGACCTGCTGGACATTCAGCAATTCTTGGAAGCGGATTTCCATATCTAGGCTCTAATGTAGTACCCTTTGTAGAAATGCTTCCTAAAATATTTATATCATATAAATCTGCAAATTCATACCCAAATCCAAAAGTACCTGAAGCAGGAATGATTGGATTTTTAAATGTTTTACCTAAAAACTTAACTGAAATATCCATTAGAACTTTACCTCACTTGCTTCGAATACTGGTCCTTCCTTACATACTCTCTTAGGACCATTTACAGTCTCAATTGAGCATCCCATACAAGCTCCAAATCCGCATCCCATTCTAGCCTCTAATGAAACATATCCATTAGGGTAAGCTAAAGATAAGAATTTAAGCATTGGGTATGGACCGCATGAATAATATACATCGAAATCAATATTTGCATTTTTGATGCAATCTATAACATTTCCTTTAAATCCCATTGATCCATCATCTGTACATAAATGTAAATCAGACATTTCAGATAGCTTATCAATAAGAACTAAATCATCCTTACTTCTTGCACCATAAACTAATGCTGGCTTGATTCCCTTTTCATTATAAAGTCTTAATACTGCAAATAAAGGAGCGATACCAATTCCTCCACCCACAAGCAAAGGCTTCTTAGTGAAGTCTAGGCTAAATCCATTTCCTAGACCTACTAAGCACTTTAATTTGTTTCCAACCTCATAATGAGCCATTTCTCCAGTTCCCTTTCCAAGAACCTTAAATAATATATCAATATATCCAGGACCAAAATCAGATACTGAAATTGGTCTCTTTAGATAATATCCAGGAAGAGTTATATTAATGAACTCTCCTGAATTCTTAACTTCAGATACATCTCCTTCAAGTCTCATTGAATAAATATCTTTTGATACCTGAACATTTTTTGTTATTACTAACTCTACCTCTTTCATATAATTACTCCTTATCGATTACAGAAATTCCCATTGTAATTTCTTCTAGTACATCAAGAAGTACCTTAACTGTATCTAGACATGTGAATACTGTTACATTGTTATTAATTGCAGCTCTACGAATTAATCTACCATCTATATTTTGATTAACTCCTTCTGTTGCTGTGTTAATTACGTAAGTTACATAACCCTTCTTAATTGATTCAAGGATTTCTTCACTACCTTGTGAAATCTTAGCCTTTGTTCTTGTTTTAATACCATGCTCCTTTAAGAACTTAGCAGTTCCTGAAGTGGCTTCAACATTAAATCCTAAAGCGTAGAATCTCTTAATTAATGGAAGTGCAGCTTCCTTATCTGCATCAGCAATTGTAGCTAGTATTGTTCCATAGTTTGCTACTCTTGTTCCTGAAGCCTTAAGTGACTTATATAAAGCTCTATTTAGAGTGTAATCATATCCGATAGCTTCTCCTGTAGACTTCATTTCTGGTGATAATACTACATCTAGACCATTTAGCTTTGTAAATGAGAAAGTAGGGCTCTTTACATACCATCTCTTACGATTTGGTGCTAGTCCAACATATCCTAAATCCTTAAGCTTAGCTCCTAGCATTACCTTTGTTGCGATATTTGCAATTGGTGTATTAGTTGACTTAGCTAGGAATGGTACTGTTCTTGATGAACGAGGGTTAACCTCGATGATTGATACATTATTTTGCTTATCAACAATAAATTGAATGTTGTAAAGTCCAATCATTTGTAGCTTAACTCCAATTCTAGTTGTATATTCTACAATTGTCTTCTTTACCTCATCAGTAAGTGAGTATGGAGGGTAAACTGACATTGAGTCTCCTGAGTGTACTCCTGTACGCTCAATATGCTCCATGATTCCTGGAATGAATACATCAGTACCATCACAGATTGCATCAACCTCACACTCTTGACCAATGATA
>JAZRVY010000097.1:0-51848 GCA_045599405.1 Anaeroplasmataceae bacterium | reverse complement strand
GATGGTAAATTAAAGAATGGTGAAAAAGATATTATTAAATATTTAAAGGAAGAGTTAAAGATGGAAGATATTGAAAAGATAGATCTATATGCAAAGGTAGATCAAATAATGAATTCTGATAATATGATTAATCTTATTGTTTCACAACCAAAATCAAGTGAAAAGATAAATTTAAAGCTAGAGGCAGAAAGAGCTAATGGTATTTACGTTAATTGTATCTATTGGTTTAATATTGCAAAGTATAGAAATACTGAGCGTAATATAGGATATGTTAATGAATTTAAATCAGTAACAGATATAGAGGATGCTAATTTACAAAATGATATATATAGAGAGTTTATAAAATCGGCTCCTATAGATTATAGTAATTTAAAAAAGAGTATCCAAGGATATTTAAATAAGATTGATAATAAGATTTTATTTGATATTACAAAAGCTTTATTAGATAAATATGATAAGGAATTTTATTTATATCCTGCAGCATCTAAGCTACATCATGCGTATGTTGGTGGGCTAGCATATCATACACTTGGTATGCTAAATCTTGTAGATGGTCTTGCTGCAAATTATGATTACATTGATAAGAACTATATGTATGCAGGTATTATACTTCATGATATAGGAAAGGTATCTGAGTTTAGTGGTATTGAGAATACAGAATATACTATAGAAGGTCAATTACTAGGTCATTTATTAATGGGTTGTACAGAAATAAAAGGTGTTGCAGCTAGCCTAGGATATGATGGTAAAGAAGAGGTTCTAATCCTTGAGCATATGATAGCCTCACATCATGGGCAACCATTATTCGGAGCTATTAAAAAGCCAGCAGTAGCAGAGGCTGCGTTATTATGGTATATAGACACTATAGATTCTAAGTTTAGAGTTTTAGGTGAAGAGCTTGCAAAGACTGAGCCTGGAAAGTTTACTGAAGCCATTGGTGTAATGGATAAAACAAAGTTTTATAAGAGAAAGAATTAAGCCTTGAAAAAAGGCTTTTTTTTATTAGTATGATAAATTGAGATATTCCTTGATTTTTAAAAGATATAATGATATTATATATAATGCGTGAATTGTATTATTTCGCCAAAAAAGGAGACTTTTTTATGTATAAAAGAACTAAAATTAAGACAATTCTATTAGGTTCTCTTGCAGTATTATCTGTTGTAGGACTTACATCATGTAAAAAGACTTCAACAAAGTCTATTGGAGCTAAGGATATTTATGCCCAAGCTACATATGGTGGAAAGACATATACAGTAACAAAGGGAGAACTTTGGGAAGAATTAAAGTGGGAAGCATCAGATGCAATAAATGAGCACATGACTAAATATTTGATGGGTGAATGTATTGCTGAAATTGAAGAAGCTTTAAATGGTATTAAGGGAACATCTTCGATTTCTACACACATGCAAAAGCTAATCTTTGATTATCTAGAAGAACAAGCATTTATTGGTATTTATGCTACTACTAATATGGAAAAATTAAAGAAGAATGAGATTAAGAGTGTAACTAAATCAGTTCAAACTTATATTGATACTGCATATGTTGCTGAGGGTAAGGAATATACTCTAAATGAGTTTATGAATTATGAGAATTTAGAAAACAATGCTATTACATTATTCGCTGGAACTAATTTAGAAACAAAATATTATCTTTACAATTACTATGAGAATTTCAAGTATTCAGGAGCTCAAAAGCTATATGCATATTACCAAAAGGTAGATGATATAGCTAAGCATGATAAGAATAAGTCTTCAGATGAGGATCCATATTATACAGATAAGGAAATTATTCAATATCATTCAGAGCATTATCAATGGTCTGCAGATAGCCAAGCTATCATGATTAGATTTAATAATGAGGATGAAATTAATTCAACATTAAAGGCTTTTGGTATCAAGGCTTATAATGATACATTCTATTTTATTCCTCAAAATGGAAAGACTAATACTGAATATAATGAATACTATGATGATTTTAAGATTAATGCTGCATCAGATTCTGAAAAGTGTTTTAATTTATCTACAATTGGTGGAGAAACAGCTGTATTCGAATTATATGTTCAAATGTACAACTACATTTATGCATATAGAGATTCATTACCAGTTGAGCCAGGTGTAATTTCATCTGCATTTACATCATCAAATTGTCGTGATGTAACTGAATCTATCGTTGTTAAGTATGTAAATATGGCAGATGAAGATTATAAGGATGCATCAGACATTATTTCATCATGGGCTAATGATGTTAAGGAGTCTATTACATATACTCAAGATGGACTTGATGATATTGATACAAACCTAAAGTTCTATATTAATAAGGAGCTTAGAACAATTCCTGTTTATTCAGAGGGTGAGGCTCGTTATTCTACTTCTGGAAAGAACTATAATAATTTCTATTATATGGCTTTCAAAATTGATCAAGGTGAAATTGATAGCTATTATGAGCTATTAAATGATCCATATGAGGATACAGTAATTAATGGACATGAAGATTTAGTTGCGGAGCTTAAGGAAGAAATGATGTGGGATGAGGTAGATCAAACTGCAATCAACCTTGCTGTTAGAGCTGCAACTGAAAAGACTAAGGCTTACATTTATGATAGTGGACTTGAGATTCTTTACTCTACAGGAGTAAGCTCATATTCAAAGACTCATAAGAATGCACCTAAGTCAAATGTAGCAATTACTCTTAAGTATTCTGGAAAGAACTCTCATACTTCAAAGAAAGCTTATAACATCACAATTGATGAGTTATTTGAGCAACTTGAAAAGGGTAGTGGTGTTACTAAGGCTGTAGATATGCTTTCAAAGAAGGCTATTAAGGATACACCAGAGTATAATGATACTAAGGATGATATTAAAGATTACAAGAATACTCTAGATTTATTATTAGCTTATTTTGCTAATGGATCTTTAAGTGAGTATGATTCATCAATTGGTAAGTATAATTTCTTAATGTTATATTTCCATACTGCAGATGTAGATAAGATTGTTGCAAATTATTATCGTGTAAATGCTGCTTCAGCTAAGATTTTAACTAACTATGCTAACAATACGGCATTCTATGAAATGGTTCAATCATACGCCAAGCTAGCTTATAATCAAGATTTCACTGCAAGTGCTTCAAGATTAACAGTTTATGTTGATATGGATGAGGATGGAAAAGAGGATAAGGATTTTGATTGGAATACACAAGTTCCAACATCATCAGCTCCTATTACATATAGTGAGCTTGCATTAAAGTTAATTAGATATACATTAACTAGAATGAAGAATGAGGCTAACCAATTATCAACTCTTGAATCAATTGTTGATGAGTATAAGAATAGTCAAAGATTTACAAATGGTATTGATGAATATACAGGACCTGGAATGGATGATTATGATCCAACTCAACCAGAAACTATTTGGGCTGAGTATAAGAGAGCTGGATTATATATGTCAATTAACACACATGATGCTGTTAGCAATGAATTAACAGACACTGACAATGCTATGTATGTTAAGGAAAAGGTTAAGGATTTATATAATTCAATTTCTATGAAGGATTTATATCCAAGCGAATACGTTGATTTCGAGCCATATGCTGCTGGAAATGATGGATGGAAAACAGAAAAGGGATATGAGCTATTAGTTATTTCAAGCGCTACAGTAAGAAATACTGCTAAGTTTGAAGAGAAGGATGATATTGCTGGTATTTATACTAATATCTTTGTAAGATATGAGGATGATACTGCTGTAATTGGAAATATTTATAATGATCTTAAGGATGAGGCAACTCTTGATCAAATCCAATTATTCATTTATGAATATTTAAATTACAATACAAGTACATTATTCCCAAGCTCAATTCAAGATTATATTACAAGCTATATTATGCCTGTTTATACAAAATATACAGGAACACAAACTCAATTAGAACTATTATTAAATAAGCTATTATCTAATTCAGTTCAATTTATTGACAACCCTGAAAATAATGCTAGATTAGAGAAGATTAGAAAGGTTAACCAAAGAATATCTGATGAATACGTTAACTATGCTGAATATATCGATGGATATACTCAAGATGAATATTTCGACTTCCCTAATTGGTGGATAGAGATTTTAAAGTAGGAGGAGATAAGCATGAATAAGAAATTATTATTTTTACCTATCGCAGGATGCATCGCTTTATCTCTTGCCTCTTGTGGTAGTGGAGCAAAGGTTAATTCACAAGCTTCTTATGGAAATTTAAGTGATACAAAGAGCTATGCAACACTAGGAGATAAGTCTATATCTCAAAAGAAGCTATATGATTTAATGCGTGCTGATGGTTATTCAACAGTAACAGACAGCATTAAGAAGGATTTGTTCTCAGATGTATTAACAAATACTGAGTATTTTGATTATGCTAATAATTTAGAGGATCATTATTATATCAATAATAATCTTGTTGGTAGCATCTATGGAGTAAATGATGCTGAATCATTTAATAATTTAAAGATTGATTTCGCTACTAAGACTTTTAGTAAGGAAGTTAATACTAAAATTCAAAAGTATGTTGATGGTTTATTTGCTGCTGGAACAAAGAAGGCAGATGGAACCTTCTTTACTGTAGATGATATTAAGTCTATTGAGATTACTACAGGATATCATGAATATGGAAATGATGCATTTACTGCACAATTCCCTAAGGAGTTATATGAAAGCTCAATTTATGGTAAGGCTATGGAAAAATATGCATTATCACAAATCAAGAATCCTAACTCTAAATATTATTTCAAGAATGAATATATTAAGGGTGAGGGAAAGAATCCATATTATATTAATACAGATATAGCAGATAAGAAAAATGATGTTAAAAAATTCTATAATGATGTTTATAAATCATTTAGAGACTATAAGGGAATTGTAATTAAGTTTACAAGCCAAGCTCAAGCTGAAAGAATCATTAAATCTGCAATTGGAGATACACAAATTACAGATGCTAATGCATTAGAATCATATTTAAGTATTTATAATTTAAGATATGTAACTAGAGATGATTTAACAGTTTCTAATTATCAAGATAATTATTATACTAATTTAAGTGAAACTCCAAAGAATAAGAGATTCACATCTCTTCCAGTTCAAGTTCAATCATATATTAAGAATGATGATGTTACTGCTGGAACATATTTAGCAGAGCCATTTAACTTTGATGGATCATATTACATGGTTTATGTAATTGAAAAGCAAGATATAGTTGAATGGGATGAGCTAACAGATAATGATAAGAATCCTGAAGTTGCTGATAATATTTATAATAAAACATTAGAAAAGGCAATTGAAAATAAAGCTATTTCAACTTTAGTAAGTAAACTAGAGAATGATAGATATGATGAGATTATCGAAAAGAACATTGAGATTTATGATCCAGTGTACGCTGTTAAGTTTAAGTCATCATATGATGATTATGATTTAACTAGTGTTGCTAATAATGATTTAGTTTATAAGTTTACTTATGAAAATGTTACTTATGATTTATCAGTAGAGAAACTATATGAAAAGCTAGAGCCTAAATTAGGTACAGCTAAGGCTATTAATTATTTATCAAATCAATACTATTTATCATTAGAAAATATATCTAAGAAGATTGATAATGATGGATTTGATGATTATAAGTCAGAATTAAATAAGGAAATTAAGAAGTTTAATCAAGGAAAGAAGGACTACTCAAAGAAGATTGGGGTAGCTAACTACCTACAACTTGCTTATGGTGTAAGCACTAAGGAAGAGGTTCTTGATAATTATAAGGCTTCATTAATTAAGACACTTGCTATGGCTTATAATGGAAATCACGCTAAGGCTGATGATGCTGAGTCATTTAATACAGAGGATAAGGTATTTACTAATCTAGCATCTATCTATAAGAAGCAATATGATAATTATTTCAGTGCATCTATTTCTCATATTCTTATTGGAGTTGATGAAGAGGGAACTGGAAATTATACTGACCCTTCAGTTTATAGAGATAATCTTTCAAGTGAAGCATTAAAGACTAAGTTTGATGCTACTATTTTAAGACTTGCTAATACTATTATTGATGAGGTTAATACTTTAAAGAATTATAAGAATATTAAGGATGTTTTAGCTTATATCGTTAATGCTTATAATAATAACCTTAAGGTTGGTTCGGCATCTTATAACCAAGGTACTGCTGTATATTGGGATGAATATAAGAATGAATTCCCAATTTCATTAAAGGCTGAGGATTTAAATGAGATTTCAACATCTAATGCTGGATCTTATATGTCAGAGTTTGATGATGCTGCAAAGAAGCTTTATAAGGCTGTAAAGGACGGAACTATTAAGGAGTCTGACGTTGAGGATAAGGGAGTATTTGAATATAGTACAAACTTCGCTAGCGTTGAGGATTTCTATGACAAGTGCTGTAAGACAGTATATGGATATCATATGCTAAATGTTTATAAGATTGGTGAGCTATCTTCTGCATCATATTCTAAAGATGATGATAAGGATGATTCAGATAGAACTGATCCACAATATAAGGTATATGAGCATAGAGAAATTATTGTAGAGGCTGATATTGATTATAATGGTGATAAGGATGATGATCCTGAATTAGTATTATACGCTGATGCTTATAATGATAAGTCAGTTTATGCTTCAACTAGCCAATTATTCATTTATTATTATGAGACTACAAATGGTGGTTCTGTTAAGTCGTTACCATCAAGTGTAACAAGTAATATATCTAAGCTATTTGGTGAAATGGTTAATATGTATAACAACTCTAACTTCAAGGAGTGGAGAATGCTAAAGAACCAAATTAGTATCACATTTACTGATGATGCTAGTAAGATGGATACTTATATTGCAAAGCTTGAAAGAGAGTTATTCAGCTATACATATTCTGAATATACTTTATTCCAAGATTGGATTACATCTGCATACGATTGGTCAATTGAATTAAATTAATAGAAATAAGGGTTAAGCAATGCTTAATCCTTTTTTTTATGATATAATTTACTAGGTGATTATTTATGGAGATAGGAATTATTGCTTCCGGTTCTAAGGGTAATAGCTGCTATATTAAAGCAGGTAATACTAAGCTTATTATTGATGCTGGAATTAGTAAGAAAAGAATAATTTCATATTTAGAAGAAAATAATATAGAACCTAATATATCAGGCGTTATGGTAACTCATGAGCATGTAGACCATATATCAGGTCTTACTACTCTAATGAAGGAGCTAGAATGTCCTTTATATGTTACTCGTGGTACATATGATGGAATCCTTAAAAAGAATGGCTCTCACTCACTTGATTGTGTTGATGTTAGATTTATCGGACAGAATGAGGAATTCAATATAAACGATGTTGTTATTACAGCATTGCCTACTAGCCATGATGCAAATGAGCCTAATGGCTATATGATAGAGCATAATGAAAAAAAGGTTGTGTATATCACAGATACAGGATATATAAGAAGTGATTTACTTCCAATCATTAGTAATGCTGATATATATGTAATGGAAACAAATCATGATCCTGAGCTTTTAATGGCATGTGAAAAAAGACCATATTTCCTAAAGCAAAGAATTATAGGTGATGAGGGTCATATGTCAAATGAGGATGCGATATATAATTTATGTCATATTATTAGTCAAAAAACTAAAATAATATTCTATGCTCATATATCAGAGGATTGTAATTTAAATGAGATAATTAGCTCAACAGCAAAGAAAATATATAATGAAATGGGTATGGATGTTAGTGATATTGAATTCATTTATACATCACAAATTCCATCTAAGGTGTATAGCCTATGAAAATAACTATTTTAAGTGTTGGTAAGATAAAGGAAAGCTATTTTAAGGATGCGATAGCTGAATATACTAAAAGACTTAGTAAATACACTAAAATTGAAGAAGTAACTCTTAATGATGAGGCTATAAAGGATAAGGAATCTGAGGCCTTAAATGAGGAAATTAAAAGAATTGAGGGTACTAGAATATTAAATGCGATAGATGATAAATCATATGTTGTAGCTCTTGATTTAAGAGGAGAAATGCTGTCTAGTGAAGGGCTTGCAGCTAAGATTACAAATATATGTAATTATCATTCATCAAATATAACATTTATTATTGGTGGATCACTTGGATTATCTAGTGAAGTTATTAAAAGAGCAGATTACAAATTATGCTTCTCAAAAATGACTTTTCCACATAAATTAATGAAGGTTATTTTGTTAGAACAAATATATCGTGCATTTAAAATAAACAATAACGAAACCTATCACAAATAGGTTAGTTGTAAGTTGACTATATATTTATATAGAGTTATAATATAAAATGATTTCAAATGAGAAAATGGAGGAAATTAAAATGGCAGATGTTAAGTCATTACCTTTAATTAATGAGGTAAACAAAAAAGAAACTAAGAAAGTAAAGATTATGCAATTTGGTGAAGGAAACTTCTTACGTGCATTCGTAGATTGGATTGTAAATTCAACTAATAAGGCAACTGATTTCAATGCAGGTGTTGTAGTTGTTCAACCTATCCCAAGAGAAATTAACGGACGTGTTTGTGGACGTGTTAAGGAGTTAATGGAAGCTGACGGATTATATACATTATACCTACAAGGATTACAAGATGGTAAGGCTGTTAGACAACATGAGGTTATCAAGTGCTTACAAGATGGTGTAGATCCATATGAGGACTATGCTAAGTATCTAGCTTATGCAGAGTCAGATGATTTAGAGTTCATCATCTCTAATACAACTGAGGCTGGTATTGCATTCGATGAGAATGATACTGATTTCACAAAGACACCTAATTCATACCCAGGAAAGCTACTTGCATTCTTACAAAAGAGATATCAAGCTGGTAAGAAGGGATTATATATCATTCCATGTGAGCTAATTGATTACAATGGAAAGAAGCTAAGAGAAGTATTAGTTAAGCTAGCTGAGCATAACAATATGGACAAGAGCTTCATTAATTGGATTGTAACTGAGAACAAGTTCTTCAATACATTAGTAGATAGAATCGTTCCAGGATATCCAAGAAATGATGCTGAGCAATTCCAATTAGACCTTGGATACCAAGATCAAAACATGGTAGTTGGAGAAATCTTCCACTTATGGTGCATCGATGCTAATACAGTTGAAGATAAGGCTCAAGCTGCTGCTAACCTTGCTGAGTTAAAGGCTGCATTCCCAACTGAGAAGGCAGGATTAAACGTATTATTCGTTGAGTCAATTGTTCCTTATAAGCAAAGAAAGGTTAAGATTCTTAACGGATCACATACTACATTAGTTCCAGTTTCATATATGGCTGGTGTTGATGCAGTTAAGGAGACTATTGAGGATGCTGAGCTTGGAAAGTTTGTTAAGGAATTCATCTTTGATGAGGTTATCGCAACAATCGATATTCCAGAGGATCAAATGATTGCTTACTCTAATTCAGTATTAGAGAGATATATGAACCCATATGTACACCATTTATTAATGTCAATCGCATTAAATTCATCTTCTAAGTATAAGGAAAGAGTTTTACCTTCAGTACTTCAATACATGGAAAGAAAGAATGCTCTTCCAAAGCATGCATTATTCTCTCTTGCTGCTTTAATTACATTCTATAACGGTGTAAGATTATCAGACGGATCTAAGATTGAATTATCTGATACTAATGTTGCTTGGAATGAATTATTATCTTCATTATGGGCTGCAAATGATGGAAAGACAGTTGAAGGAGCTAAGGCTATCGTTACAGCTGTTTTAGGATTCAAGGAGCATTGGGGACTTGATTTAAATGAGTGCCCAGGTGTAACTGATTTCGTTACTGAGGCTTTAGTAGCTATCAACACTACAACAATGAAGAATGCAATTGCTAAGATTGTTAAGTAATTAAAAATATAAGGTGATTTTATGAAAGATTATATTATCATAAATGAATTTGATAATGTTGCTGTAGTACTTCGTCCATTCAAGAAGGGTGAGGTAGTAGAGGGTGTAACTTTACTTGAGGATATTCCTCAAGCTCATAAGGTTGCATTAAAGGAAATCAAGAAGGGTGAAGACGTAATGAAGTACGGAAACCCTATTGGTCACGCAACAAAGGATATTCATATTGGAGAGCACGTTCATACTCAAAACGTTGCTACTAACCTAGATACAGTAATCACATACGAATATAAGCCAAATTATCCAGATGTACTTGGATATAAATCAGATAGAACTGTTGATGTTTATGAGCGTTCTACTGGAGAATATGGTATTCGTAATGAATTATGGATTGTACAAACTGTAGGTTGTGTTTCAGGAATGGCAAATAAGATTATTGAGAACTTCAAGGCTAAGTATGGTTGTGAAGGAATTGATGGTGTTTATACATTCCAACATCCATTTGGATGCTCTCAAATGGGAGGAGACCTTGAGTTAACTCGTACTTTACTTCAAGATATGGTTAAGCACCCAAATGCTGGTGGAGTTTTAGTTTTAGGTCTTGGATGTGAAGAAAACCTAGTTTCCAAGTTCAAGGATACTCTTGGAGCTTATGATGAGGATAGAACAAGATTCCTAGTAAGCCAAGATGTTGAGGACGAGGTTGCAGTTGGTACAGAATTATTAAAGGAATTATATGACAAGATGAAGAATGATAAGAGAGTGACTAAGCCTCTATCTGTTCTTCGTATTGGATTAAAATGTGGTGGATCTGATGGAATGTCAGGAATCACTGCAAACCCATTGTTAGGTAGATTCTCAGATTTCTTATCTATTAACGATGCTACAACAGTTTTAGGAGAGGTTCCTGAAATGTTTGGAGCTGAAAAGCTTTTAATGGCTCGTGCTAAGGATGAGGATACATTCAATGATATCGTTAAGCTAATTAATGATTTCAAGAGATATTTTGAAAACCATAACCAAGTTATTTATGATAACCCATCTCCAGGTAATAAGGCTGGAGGAATCACTACTCTTGAGGATAAGTCTTTAGGATGTACTCAAAAGGGTGGAGCTGCAAAGGTTATGGGAGTTATGGGTATGGGAGAAAGAATCAAGGCACAAGGATTAAATCTACTTTGTACACCAGGTAATGACCTATGCGCAGTAACTACACTTGCATGTTCAGGATGCCAAATGGTATTATTCACAACTGGACGTGGAACTCCATTCGGTGGATTTGTACCTACTGTTAAGGTAGCTACAAATACTGCTATGGCTACTAAGAAGTCTAATTGGATTGATTTCAATGCAGGAGATTTAGTAGACAAGATGGATATGAATGAATTATTAGAGAACTTCATCGATTTAATTTGCGATGTAGCATCTGGTAAGAAGCAAACAATGAATGAACAAAACAACTTCCGTGAGATTTCAATCTTCAAGGATGGAGTAGTTCTATAATTAAAGGAGATATTTTACTATGGAAAAGTTTATGGATAAGGATTTCTTATTAACAACTAAGACAGCTAAGAAGTTATATCATGAGCATGCTGAAAATATGCCAATCATTGACTATCACTGTCACTTACAACCAAAGGAGATTTTCGAGAATCAACCATTCAGAAATTTAGCTCACGTTTGGTTAGGAGCAGGAGACCGTTATGGAGATCACTATAAGTGGAGAAGCTTACGTGCTAGAGGATATGTAGAAGATTCTATTTCTGGTAACGTAGAGGGAATGACTCAAGAGGAAAGCGATAAGAAGAAGTATATGCAATTCGTTGAGTCTATGCCATATTTTGTAGGAAACCCATTATATCACTGGTCACACCTAGAAATGCAAAGATATTTTGGAATTAATGATGTTATCAACGCAAAGAACGCTGAGAAGATTTGGAACAGCGCAAATGAGACATTAAAGACATTAACTCCAAGAGAGATGATGTATAAGTTTAAGGTAGATACAGTTTGTACTACTGATGATCCAGTTGACTCACTTGAGTGGCATGAGAAGATGAACGCAGATGAAACTTTAAAGGTTCATGTACGTCCAGCATTCCGTCCAGACAAGGCTATCAATGTTGAGCTTGATTGGTTCGGATCATGGGTTAACCAATTAGCAGGTGTTGTAGGATATGAAATTAACTCTGCTAAGGATTTAATGAAGGCTTTAGCTGAAAGAATTGAATTCTTCCACAAGATGGGATCAAGACTTTCTGACCACGCTCTAGATGTAGTTTGCTATGCACCAGCTACTGAAGATGAAGTTGAGGCTATTTTCCAAAAAGGAATGAAGAATGAACCAATTTCAATTGAAGAGCAAGATAAGTATAAGGGAGCAATCCTATTATTCTTAGGTAAGGAATACTCTAAGCATGGTTGGGTACAACAATACCACATCGGAGCTTTAAGAAATAACTCAAAGAGCATGCTAAAGAAGATTGGACCAGATACAGGATTCGATGCTATTGAGGATGCTGTTTATATGGAAAAGCTTTCTGCATTACTTGGAGCGTTAGATGCTGAGGATGCACTTCCAAAGACTATTCTTTACTGCTTAAATCCAAGAGATAACTACGCTTTAACAGTTCTTTCTGGATGTTTCCAAAAGGAAGGAGTTAAGGGACGTGTTCAAGTTGGTACAGCTTGGTGGTTCCTTGACCAACAAGATGGAATGAAGCAAAATCTTGAAACATTAATGCAAGTTGGATTAGTTAGCCAATCAGTAGGAATGTTAACAGATTCACGTTCATTCTTAGCTTATCCTCGTCATGAATACTATAGACGTATTTTATGCCAAATGTTAGGAAACCTTGTAGAGTCAGGACAATATCCTGCTGAGGAAATTGAGACACTTGGAAAGATTGTAGAGGATGTTTGCTACAATAATGCTAAGGAATTCTTCGGATTCTAATTATAAAATAATTAAGCCCTATTATTTAGGGCTTTTTTTATGTTATAATATTTAAGTATTAGAAAAGGAATGATTATTATGTTCTTATTTAAATTTAATGACATGAAGGATAATGCATGGTGGCAAGAACGCTGGGATAACAATATTTTCCCATGGATTAAGGGACCATTCTTTAAATTTATTTGTGCATTAATTGTATTTTTAATTTGTATAAAGATTGTTGATGTGGTATCTAAAAAGATTTTAAAGCGTCTTCTTGCGAAGAATGCGGATAGCACATTATCAAGGGTTTTATTCAATCTATTATCAAAAGGATTAAAGGTTTTATTATTTGTAATGTTCTTGGCTTATATTGGTATTGAAACAGCCTCTATAAGCGCTTTAATTGCGTCTTTAGGAGTTGGAGTTGGTCTTTGCCTACAAGGAGCCTTATCTAACTTTGCAGGTGGTTTATTAATCATTATTACAAGACCATTTAGAATTGGTGATTTTATAGAAGCACAAGGACAATCTGGAACAGTAGAAGATATTCATATTTGCTATACTGATATTGTAACTACAACTAATGTTGTTGTTAAAATTCCTAATGGTATTTTAGCTAATGGAGTTATTGTAAATAAATCTATTAAGGATACAAGAAGAGTTGATGAGATGTTTTCAATCTCATATGATACTGATTTTGCAAAGGCTGAGGCTATCATTCTTGATGTTTGTGCAAAAAATGATAAGATTTTTGTAGATCCTAAGCCATTTTGTAGATTATCCTGCCATAATGATTCTAGCCTTGATTTAGTGTGTAGAGTATGGGTTAAATCAGAAGATTATTGGGATGTACATTTCTATTTATTAGAAGAGGTATTTAATGCTTTTAAGCTTAATAATATAGAAATACCTTTCAATCAATTAGATGTGAATTTAAAGGGTCAAGAGGATAATTCTAATCAAAAGAAATAATGTAATCTAAGTGATTACATTTTTTACATATTAAAAGGAGGATTTAATATGCTTGATAACTTTTTAACAACGTTATTTAACGTTTTAATGGTGCTTATATATGCTATTCCTGGATTTATCTTGATAAAAACTAAAATGGCTAAGGCTGATCATTTAAAGACTCTTTCAACTATCCTAGTATATGTATTTTCACCTTGTATGGTATTATATGCATTCCAAGGAGTTGAAAGAAGTAAGGAGCTATCAATTAAGATGATATTGTTCCTAATTGTCACCTTAATTGTTCAAATGATTATTGTAGGACTTGCATATTTTGTAATTAAATTAAAGGATAAAAATAAGTTGGATGATGAACAATATAAACCTAATAATTTACCTATGATAGGGGTCGCTTTAGGTAATGTTGGATTCTTTGGATTACCTATAATTAAGGCTGTTTTACCTGGTCATCCAGAGGCTATGATTTACTCTACAGTCTTTGTAATTAGTATGAATTTTATAGCCTTTACAATAGGAGCATATGCAATCAGTGGAAATAAAAAATATATCTCTATTAAGCCAATTTTTTTAAATCCAACAACTATAACTGCAGTTGTTGCGCTTATTCTTTTTTTGTTTAATTTTAAGTTTGAAAAAAGCTTTGGAGATTTCGGTCCTGTGCTTAATGACGGTATTACATTAATGGGTAAAATGACTACTCCAGTTAGTATGATTATACTAGGAATGAGATTGGCTACAGCAGATTTAAAATATCTATTTGGACATATTAGTGTTTATATAGTAGCTTTGGTAAAGCTAGTTGTATTCCCACTACTTAGCTATCTTTTAGTTAGGTTCCTACCAGGAGCATATTTTGATACTGCATTTAAATCAAGTATATTAATTTTATGTGCATGTCCTTGTGCATCTATTATCCTTAATATTGCTGAAATGATAGGCGGAGAACAAAAGTATGCAGCTGATATGGTATTGCTATCAACGATGATGTCACTTATAACAATGCCACTCGTTCTTTTAGTTCTTTAAAATTTATAAATTTTATGATAAAATATTAAAGTGTTTTTTAATGGAGATGATTATATATGGAATTCAATCATACAGAAATAGAAAAAAAGTGGCAAAAATATTGGGAAGAGAATGATACATTTAAGACTGATGTATGGGATTTCTCTAAGCCTAAATTTTATGCGTTAGATATGTTCCCATATCCATCTGGACAAGGTTTACATGTTGGACATCCAGAGGGATATACTGCAACAGATATAGTTTGTAGAAAGAAGAGAATGGAAGGATATAATGTTCTTCACCCAATGGGATATGATTCCTTTGGTTTACCTGCAGAACAATTTGCAATTAAGACTGGAAATCATCCTGAAGGATTTACAAAGAAGAACATTGAAACATTCACTAGACAATTAAAGATGCTAGGATTCTCTTTTGACTGGTCTAAAGAGGTTTCGACATGTGATCCATCATTCTATAAGTGGACACAATGGATCTTTAAGCAACTGTTCAATGATGGATTAGCTAAGCAAATTGATATGCCAGTTAACTGGTGTGAGGAGCTAGGTACAGTTCTTGCGAATGATGAAATTATTGATGGTAAATCTGAGCGTGGAGGATTCCCTGTTGTAAGAAAAAATATGAAGCAATGGGTTATGGATATTCCTAAGTATGCTGAAAGATTAATTGATGGTCTTGATGAAATAGATTGGCCTGAATCTACTAAGGAAATGCAACGTAACTGGATTGGTAAATCAATAGGAGCTCACGTAACATTTAAAATTAAAAATACTAACGAATCATTTACTGTGTTTACAACTAGATGTGACACATTATTTGGTGCGACATATTGTGTTATGGCACCTGAGCATAAGCTTGTTGATGTGATTACAACTGCAGCTCAAAAGGCTGTAGTAGAAGCATATAAGGCAGAGTGCGCATCAAAGTCAGAGCTTGAGCGTACAGAATTAAACAAAGAAAAGACGGGAGCCTTTACAGGAGCATATGCTATTAATCCTGTTAATGGTAAGGAAATTCCTATCTACATTTCGGATTATGTACTTGCATCATATGGTACAGGGGCTATTATGGCTGTTCCTGCACATGACCAAAGAGACTATGATTTTGCAAAGAAATTTAACCTAGAAATTATCCAAGTTCTTGATGGTGGAGATATTTCTGAGCACGCATACGAGGATGATGGGCTTCATATTAATTCAGAGTTCTTAAACGGACTTAACAAGGAGGATGCAATCAACAAAATGATTGAATTCCTTGAGTTTAAGGGAATTGGATCTAAGAAGATTTCATACCGTTTAAGAGAGTGGATTTTTGCTAGACAAAGATACTGGGGAGAGCCAATTCCAGTTGTTCATTATGATGATCATTCGGAGGCTTTACTAGATTCTGAGCTACCATTAGTTCTACCAGAATTAGATGATTATAAGCCAAAAATTAATGGTACTGCACCACTTGAAAATGCAACTGAATGGAAAAAATATACTAATCCTGTGACGGGAAAGGTCGGAAAAAGAGAGACAAATACAATGCCTGGATCTGCGGGTTCAAGCTGGTATTTCTTACGTTATATTGACCCACAAAATAATGATGAATTAGCTAATAAAGAGTTACTTAAGCACTGGCTTCCAGTAGATTTATATCTAGGTGGACCAGAGCACGCAGTAGGACATTTATTATACTCTCGTTTCTGGAATAATTACCTTTATGATAAGGGAATAGTACCCGTAAAGGAGCCATTTAAGAAGCTTGTTCACCAAGGAATGATTCTAGGTGAAAACGGTGAAAAAATGTCTAAATCACGTGGAAATGTTATTAATCCAGATGACGTTGTAAGAGACTATGGAGCTGATACATTACGTCTATATGAAATGTTTATGGGACCACTAGAGCAAGCTAAGCCTTGGAGTACAACAGGATTAGATGGAGCACGTAGATTTATTGATAAAGTTTATAGATTTGTAACAACATCATCAGATAAATTTACAAAGGATCAAACACCATCACTAGATATGGTTTATAACCAAACTGTAAAGAAAGTTTCTAGTGACTATGATTCATTAAACTTTAATACTGCAATTTCTCAAATGATGATTTTCATGAATGAAGCAACTAAGGCTCCAGCTGTTAATATTGAGTACGTAGAAGGGTTAGTAAAATTGCTTTCTCCAATTACTCCACATATTTGTGAGGAACTATGGCAAATTCTTGGACATAGCAATACAATTGCATATGAAGCTTGGCCTAAATGCGATGAATCTAAGCTTGTAAGTGCGACAGTTAACATGGTTGTTCAAGTTAATGGAAAGCTTCGCGATAAGATTGAGGTTGCACAAGATGAGACTCAAGAAAATGTGATAGCTAAGGCACTTTCTTCAGAACAAGTCAAGAAGTTTACAGATGGGCATGAGATTGTAAAAACAATTGTTGTTCCAAAGAAAATAGTTAACATTGTAATTAAGTAACACTAGATACTCTCTCACTTATAAGTGAGGGGGTATTTTTATTTGTCCTAAAAGGTTGTCATACTATATAAAAAATGGTATAATTTAAGTACGTATATTTATATATACTATATAAAAGGCTTGAAAAAGATAGTTATAAGTTATAAAATATAGAAGTATAATTTAGCAAAGCTAGAGTAATCTAGTGACGCAAAGCTAAAGGGTCCGATTATGGATAGCCAGTTGCAATACTTTGTGTTGCAACTTTTTTTATAAACAAAAGAGGTGGGAGAAATGAAGAAAAAGTTAATAATTTATAGTATTTCGTTTGTCCTAGTGATTTTGGTTTCATTCGCAATCAGCTTTGCTTGGTTTACAAACAATAAAAGAACAACAAGTGGATTGCTAGTTCCTATTGGTGGAGAGGAATGCACATTCCAATTAGAGTCATATAATCCTGTTAAGGGTGAGTGGGAATACCTTGAGGAAATTGAGCTTGAGGATATGTGGCCAGGAGATGTATTTTATTTTAGATTTAAGCTTTCTACAACTCAGCCAAGTGTAAATGTAAATGCAGAATTTGAAGACATATCAACAACGATGATTGAAGAGCTTGAAATTGATATGGTTGAAAAGATTCTTGTATATAACGATGTTACAGTATTTGAAATAGACGAAAACAATCAAGTTAAATTAGAAAATGGTGATGTGCTATACGATATTGCTATGAATGATCAGGATGTTTGGGAAGTGTTCGTAAATGACGAATATGCAATCGAGCATGCGATGGCAACAATCCCAATGGGAAGTCATGGAGTAGATTATGAAGCTTGGGAAGCTGATATCTCTGGAATTGAAAAAGGAGAAATCTATGACTTACTACTTGGACCAACTGGTGCACAAATTACATCGGGTGGAGCTCAATATTGTTATTTCGCACTTGAATATTTAGATTTAGATGATAACTCATGTTATTCATATCAAAATATGCATATTGACCATCTAAACGTAACATTCACAGCTTAGTGAATTATTAAAGAAAACTATTTGAAAGGAGGCAATACTATGAAAAAGAAATTATTTGTATTTATTGGATTAATGCTAATAGCTTGTATCATTGGAACAACAATTTCTCATGCATGGTATATCAGACGTTATAAGACTCAACCTATTGATGCGTCTACAACTGGTATCGTATTCTCGTATCAGGTTGATGATAGATTCAATAACGTAAAAACTTTAGATATTGAAAATATTGCCTTCTTTGATAAGACAGCACCAAAGGAAGGACAATATCTTGGAAGAATGGCATTTATCTTTAAGGTGACTTTAAGAAATGAATGTCGAGTAAATATCGATATTGAAATAAACCAAAATATGACGGGCGTTGATTTAGAGGCGGCTCATATTGAGTCAGCAATTGCAACTAAGGATTTTACAAAAGCAAATGATGATGTAAGAGATGGAGTAACTACAGTAACTGATTACCTAGAGAAGAATTCGATGACTGATATTACAACAAACAAGTATGTTATTGAGTCGCTAGCTCCACAAGATACAGCAGACATTTATGTTTATGTATACGGAATTAATCCGGTTGCATTATCAAACAATGATTATCTAAGCGCAACTTATAGCTACGTACTTGCTATGACTGCAATAAAGGAGGAGTAAGATTATGAAAAAGAAAATGCTTATAATTTTACCTCTAACACTTGCAATTTTAGTTATGACAACAATTGTTATTAGCGCGGCATACTATTTCCATAGAGAAACAAAGGATGAAGAGGTTGGTCTTGCAAGCCTAACTATTGATAACAAATCATTCTTAAATTACTCTGATGGAGTAGATGATGACTTTAATGCTAAGAGAAAGTCAACACCTGCAGAGGTAAATGAAACAAAAATTACATGCTATGCATCAAAGAAGCATGGATATTCAGATGAGCTTGAATATGATTACCTAAATCAAATTGGTTTAAAGTTCTCATTTACTAATACAACGCTTGTATATGTAAGACTTCAAATAAGAGACACTTGGACTTCAAGAAAGGTATATACAAACTCAGTTATTACAAACACTTATACAAATAAGCCATCGACTTCACCATTCGCAATCACAGATTCAAATTGGAAGTTTGATGCTTCAACTAACTGTGCATATTTAAAACTGCCAGTTGCTGCATCAAGTGAAAGTCACTCATACTCATTTGACGTTGACTCAACATATTATGCAGAACCAGAAACAAATATTTCTTACCGTGAATCAATCATGGTAAATGTTCAATTCTCGATTGATATTGTTCAAGCAAACCGTGCTTCGAATGTATGGGGAATTGATAATCTAGATGAATTCCTAAATAGCTAGAAAGGGGGAGATATCATGAAAAATAAAAGAAAAATTTTAACTATAGTATTAACATCAGTGATATCTTTAATCCTTTGTTTAGCTATAGTATCAGTATTTAGTACAAAGAGTGGGAAGAGAATTTTAAGTGGAGGACAATCGTCTGAAGCAGAAACAGAAAAATTCTCAGGACAAGTTTCGCATTATGTAGGAAGCCAAAACGAGATTAATCCTTCGGCTTCAAACACAGCAACATCAACAACAGCTATTTCAATGAATGAGCTTTATACAATTAGTGGAGATACAATTACTGCTACATCAAAAACAGTAACTAGCTCAAATGTAATTACAATCACAACTCCAGAAGAGCTTTATGCTTTCTCTGTTTTATGTAATTCAAATGCTAAGTATCTTGGATACAAGTATAAGCTATTTACAAATATTGATTATAGTGTTTATGGAGAATCACATAAATTTATTCCTGTAGGATGGAAGACAGGTGAACCGTTCTCAGGAACGTTTGATGGAAATGGATATGAAATTAATGAATTAAAGATGATTGAGTTAACAAATGAAAACTCTCTTGCTTATTCATCAATGGAAAACTTTGCGATGTTCTCTAAGAATACAGGAGCTATTCAAAATCTTGGATTAATTTCGCCATCTATCGTAATTAATGCAAGTACAATTATGTCAAGACTTCAATCGGTATCATACCTAGTTGGTATCAATGTTGGTACAGTAGAATACACATATGTAAGAGATTTCCTTGATCCAATTGAGGATGAAGCCGGAATCGTTGTTGCTGGACAAGTAGCAGTATCTGGTTTAGTTTATACTAATACAGGAAAACTAAAGAATTCTTATACAGCTGTAAATATTGTAATATCTCACTCGGTTATTAACATGGGATATCTATCAAGCCAAAATATAGTTGCTATTAACTCTGGAGAAACAGAAAATCTATTCTTCTATGATAAGTCTATTGAAACATATAGCTATGATGGATCTATAGAAAAAATTGCATATAAGCCAGGATTAATTCCATTTAATGGAAAATATACAGTTACAGCTGACTTAAAGTATCAAGATACTTTGTTAAAACTAAATAATGCAGTTGCTGCATCTTCTAGCAAGTGGTATATTAGCTCATCTTATGGAGATGACTTAAAGTCAAGCTTAAATATTGAAACTCCAATTTTACGTGGACTTGATTATGATGCATCAACAAAGACATTTGATGTTTATGATGAATATGATTACATGTATATGTATGAACTTATGAACATGTCTGCGATGTTTGCATCAAATAAGATTACATATCAAATCATGGAGGATATTTACTTAAAGAATGTCCCAACAACTTCTTACAAGTATGATTCATATATCGGATGTACAATCAAGGGTAAGGAAAAGGATGGAAGAACAACAGTTTATGATATGAATGGTGTAGCTTCTAAGTATCCTACTATCTTTGATGCGACTGTTATGAACAAGGTAACTACAACAGGTATTGACTGCTATGGAGTATTCCCTTGGCTAACAGGAACAGTTTCAAATCTTAACATCTATCAAACAGCAGATGTTAAAAATTTTAATTCAAATCAATCTAATATTAAGGCTATTGGAGTTGTATCTGGATTCGTAGAGAAGGGTACTGTTTCAAATGTTAATGTATATGCTAATGTAGATTTAACTGGAGTAGATAGATACTTTGCAGGTACTGCAGTAGGGGTATTATCTGGTCAAGGAACTTTAAATGGAGTTACTACATCAGGATCTATTGATGCTGGTGAAGGACATTCAACAGATAAATCAACTATATACACAAATACATCAGGATTTATTGAAGGAAATGCATTAGGAGGAATCCTAGGATTTTCTGATGGTACATTCTGTAACCTTGATACATTATTAAACGGAGCAACAGTTACAGTTGGTAAGTTCGCATCATCTACAAACATCTACCAAAGTGTAGGAGGAGTGGTAGGAGCTGCTTATACTAATAACTGTAAGAACCTAGAAAACAAAGGAAATATAATTGCTGGTTCATCAACTGACAATAATATCGGACGTGTTTATACAGCAGGATGTATTGGACGTTTACTTGGAGTTACTAAGGAAATTCAAAATATTCATAACCAAGGAGATATTACTATTTATAATATTGCAGATGGTTATACATATGTTTCGGGAGCTATTAATGCTGACGTTCAAACAACACAAACTCAAACTCCAGCTTCACAATTAAAGAAGCTATCTAAGTTTATGTTCTATGCTTCAGGAGTATCAAGCTCAGGAACATTAAGCATTACAACATATAACAAGAGAGCAGAATATGCAGGAGTTATGAATATCATTTCTAAGAATGGATTCCAATCTGAATTATCAGGAATTTATAACCTTGGATATAAGTATTCAGCAAGTGGATCTAAGGTATTTATGAATACTCCACAAACATTAAATTTACATTATGTACATAAGTATGCAGGTGTAATTAATAATGTTGGTACAAATAATTCTCATTCAGTTAATGCAAAATCAGTATATAACTTTAGAGATGTTAAATATATTTCTAATAATGCTGAAATTAATCAATTAGATGTAGCATATAAGCTTGCAGGAGTTATTGTTGGACAATACTACAATCTTGAAGGAATCTACAATGAAGGAGGTATCACATTTGATATTAGCAATAAGTTTAATACGTGTGCTGATGGAATCGTTGTAAGTGGAATTTGTCAAGAAATTTCAGCAGGATTTAAGGCTTCAGGATTATACAACAATGGAGATATTATCTTTGATTGTGATAAGGCTGCATCTTGTGATTTATTCTTTAACGGAATTTGCTATAAGGTTGAAAATGGATTAACTGATGTTGAATTAGATCAATATAATCCAAGCTCATCTTCATATAACAATAAGAAGGTAGGAGTACTTGATAAGGCTATTAATAATGGTCAAATTAAGATTACTAACTCAACTGCATTTGGATCTATTTCTTATGGAAATACAACTGTAACATCATCAAATGGTGGACAAACAATCGGTAATAGATATACAATGCAAAACGCACCAACTAGATATTTTGAAAAGAATGTAAATGTATCTGGTATTACTTATTTAAATAAATCGGTAATAACTAACACATTCAATCTTGGAAATGTCTTTGGAGCTAACTACATTAAGAGCACAACTACTAAGATGGAGGTTAATGCCGCTGGTATAAGTGTTTTAAATGTTGGTAAATATGCATATATTTTAAACTGTGCAAATAATGGATCTATATTAGCTGCGAATATGTCAGGAGCTACAGGAACTAACGAAAAGGGACTAGTAGTAGCTGCAGGTATTTCTGCAAAGAATAACAAGACAGAGGCTAATGCAGATTACACAACAAATAACGGACATTCAAAGCAATTAATTTCATACTCTATTAACTATGGAGATGTTATTGCTTATAACAATATTGATAACATTACATCATCTGACTACGATCCAACTTCAATTTCAGCTGGTATACTAGGAGTGGGATTATGTAATATCATGAATACAACAAACTATGGAAATATCTATGGTAACGAAACTGGTTCAGGAATTTTCGGAGTTGTATACTTTAAGGACTTTAAGAATGAGGTTACATCTAATGCAACTTCAGTATCATTAGCTAACTCAATTAACTACGGTAACGTATGGCAAATTGAGAAGGGAGAAAATAACTTCAAGGATTCTACATCAGTTAGACCTCGTTATACAAATATTGTAAGCTTTGCAAGTGGAACATTTGGAACATTTACTAAGGCTAAGATTGAACTAGAGTATGGAAATACAACATTCACAGGATCTATCTTCGCGTTAGTTAACTTCAACGGATCTAGCAATGCACAATACGTTAAGATTAGATATTTAATTAACTTCCTTGATTATATCCCATTCGTAGGTGCTGAATCTTCAACACCAGACTCAACAGTAGTAGATACAACTAAGATGTACTCAGCTTATTTACTATATGAAAATGGATATAATAAGGTAGATAAATATTTAAATACAAACATGGTATACTCACCTCTTACAACAGGTAAGAAGCAAGTAATTAGTAGCAAGGACAATAAGACTGATTACTGGGGAGTATTCAATGAGAATTTCGCATTCTATAAGGCAATTAATGGTGAGGGATTAGATGCTAGCTACGCAACAGACTCATTCCTTGCTGACTACTTCCAATTCGTAGGATACACAAAGATTAATGATGTATTACTAGATAAGATTGGATGGCGTGCAATTGCATATTCAACAGCAGCAAATGACTTTGCTCAAAACCTTGAATATGTAAATATCTTTGTTAATAAGTATAATACATTAAATTCTAGCCAATATAGTGCTAATGTAACTACTGCATTAAATACAGGAGCATGGGTAAG
The DNA here is from genome assembly GCA_045599405.1 of Anaeroplasmataceae bacterium. Classification (GTDB taxonomy): domain Bacteria; phylum Bacillota_I; class Bacilli_A; order Acholeplasmatales; family Anaeroplasmataceae; genus UBA3206. The sequence continues at coordinate 27,811 of JAZRVY010000097.1, read as the reverse complement.
TAATCTATCATCTGATAATGCTGATGCCCTTATTGCTGAATTATTTAAGACAGTATCAGATGTTAATACATTAAAGGCTACAATTAAGTACATTTTCTCTGATGACTGTGCTGAAAATGTATATATCACAACTCAATTACGTCAAGCAATTGCTCAATATATTTTAAATACTGACGCTACAATCATTACAGGATCTGAGCTACTTAATTTCTCTACAGCAGATGGATACTGTGAGGTACTTGCTGACGTACTTACATCAACAACTGATAATGAAATTAAAACTTATGTAAAATCAGCTTTAAATAGCTATATATCACAAGTTAATGATGCTACAGTTTATTCACTTGTAAGTAGCTATAATGATTATTTAATTTCAAATGGAGCTAAGTTCTTCAATTATGCAGATAAGGCTCAAAGATACAACCTAGCAGTTGATTTCTTTGGAAGCATTGATGATGATTTATTCTATACATCGTTAAGCTATGCGTTATCAGCTGAAGCTAGACAAGCTATCGAAAATGCAGATGATGTATCATTAAAGCTATATGCATCATACACAAATCTTGATGCTGATGGAAAGTTTATTCTATATAAGAATATATTATCTACATCTAGAGATAACATGGAAGCATATGTTTCTGTAATGGATAATGAGCTAGGAATTTACCCAGAGTTTACAGAGCAAGGATATAACATGACTAATATGTCTAGCTATGTTGATCAAGTAAAGACTAATTCAACAACAATTAGTGACTCAACAGACAATGCTACAACAACAGCTCGTGTTAACCTATATAATGATTTAAGAACAACTGATACATTCCAAAAGTATGTAAAGGAATTACTTGGAACAGGTAGATTATTCTATGATGTTGCAATTGATACTCGTAATACATATCGTTCAGATTATGAGCCTATTACTGATGGTAAGTATACAGGAGACGTTGCTTATACATATGCAACTACTGTAACTGATAAAACTTATTACTACGGACCATATACAGATGCAAATGGAAATAAGAGAAGTGCTGGTACGACTCCAACTGTAGCGCCTTCCTTAGATGGTAACCAAGGAGGATATAAGTCAGTATTCGTATCTGATGATAAGGACTTCATGGATAGGTATGTGGCTGATGGTTATGTAACTGACTATACACCATATTACTATGAGTATGGATCAGGAGCTTCAAATAACCAATTTACATCTGTAAAGATTTTAGGAAACTATAATGGTTCGGCTCCATATTTCCGTGGAGGAGATACAGATTCAAGTAAGAATTTCGGTAAGAAGTATGGATATATTATCACCGACTTTACAGGATGTCAGATGACAAGCTTAAAGGATGTATGGCTTGTTGATGATGCAGGAGTTGAGTTTAATGCTCGTGGAGGAGTTATCTCTCCATACTGTCGTCAAAATTCTACAAACATCGTTACATCTCAAGCAAAATATACAATTAATAGAACAAATTATTCTGATTCTAACTATTATGGATATTTCTATATAACAGATGCTAACGGAGTTATTCACTATTTCTCTACAATTGTAGGAGATAGTACATCGTCTAGAAATCATACTTCTAACCATAACTCTAAAGAGCATGATGCTTCAAATCTAATCATTGGTGCTAATGGTACTAACTGTACATATCATGGATGGGCAGATTTAATTTGGAATTATGGAAAGACTTTATACCATGCATATGCTACTACAAAGCTACATAGCACAAGCTACACAGGATTATATAAGAATAAGGATGGAAACTGGTGGTGGACTAACAAGACATCAGGAACTAGAGTCTATACTACATCTTATATTGATTACTATGCTGATGATATGCTAACTATTGATGGTATTATTGGTGATTATTATGAATCATCAGGAAATATCGTTCAATCATTAGACGAAAGAAGACTTATCAATAGATTATTCAATGAATATTTCTGTAAGTCTGCTAATGTAAATAAATTCCGTAGTGTTGTTATTGCCTGCTTACTAGAGAAGCTAGGAACAAAGAATAATCAAGTAAATGAAGCATTTATTGATAGCTTTATTCTAACTAATATCAATACAACAACTAAGGTTAATAACACAGATGCAATTAAGTATTTACAATGTAATAGAGGTGGAAACGTTGTTACATTATATGAATATTTAATGAGCACTTATATTACAAATGATAAGAATAAGCTTATTCAAGCATATTCTTCAAATAAGACAGTATTCCAAGAGGTTAACCAAATCATTATTAATGGTAGTAAGTTGACTCAAGCAGAATATGAAGAGTATTTTGGCTATGGAACAGCAATAAACAAAATACTTGCAAATCCATCTGCATATCTAGATGCAAATGGGCAATTTAATAAATCAGATTTTGATGCAACATTTAGTAATCTATTTAATAATATAACTGCTGCAACAGGAGTTAATATTGTTACAAATACTAAGTTCACTGCACCAAATCAATATGCGATTTCATTTGATACAAATGGATCGATTACATTAAAGCTAACAGGTAAGGAAACTAAGCTTACTATTGTAACAGCATCATCTAATAATGCCACTGGTACAATGACATTTGCATATAATGCAGGTGGTACAATCTCTAGAGGTCTAACAAATAGAGTAACTAGTACAACTACAGCTGCCGCAAGAACATCATATGAATATACATTAAGTAATGTTACTACGCTTACTATTTCAGGTTCAGCTAATTTAACTATTAATGATATTTACTCATACGCTGTTGAAACAACAGAAACTATTATTCCACATGCTGGAACGGATACTTTACAATATACAAAGAATACATATAATCAAAGAACAACAACTTCATTTACTGTTCCAACATTAGCAGAATTTGCTGCTGATATTGAAGCCAATAATGGTCATAGTGGAGTAACTATTTCTGGTGCTGAAATAAGTGTGTCAGTTTATAACTACAAGACTAGTACATATTATTATTCTCTTGTTGCTGAAGTGACTTGGGGTACTAAATTACTTGAAAATCAATCTATGTCAAGAAGAAGCACAGTTCAATCTGGATATGTAGATGTTAGTTCATACTATGGTAAACCAATGTATATACTAAGTAGCAATAATGCATGGTATCAAGGAGATCAAACTACAGACGTATCTGTTACTGCTGTTAGATATAAGGTTACATATGGATATTCATATAATGAAATTGTAACTAATACTAAGGAAATTACACTTCATTATTTCAATGATGGAAGTACCCTTGCTGAGGCAAAGGATAGATTAGATAACAATTATAATCCATTTGCTAATATTGATTCTGAAAAGATTGATTTCTATGGAATTAATGGTGTAACTGGTAAGTATGCACAAGCTTGCATTAGCAAGATGAATACAAATAATTTCTTAAGAGATTTATTAGTATACTTCATACCACTTACAGGAAATACATCTGATGTAACAGCTCTTCAAAATGCAATGAAGGCTGACAATACATTATTATTAAAGCTTGCAGGATATTCAAATAAGACAATGAATATCGTGTTTGATGAATTCACAGATCCACAAATGATTCAAACGATTTTATCAGATGAGCTAATTGATGAAAATGTAATGTTCTTCTCATCAATAATTACTTATCTAAAGAATAATAGTGCAGCTAAGCTAACTGATAAGTTCAAGGCATTATTATTATCAGCATACTTAGCTACAGATTACGCAAACATTTATAGTGAGTCATTATTAAATACTTCAGTAAATGTTTCTCAAACTAAGTTTGCTAATATTTTAAATACATCATTTGATTCTAAGTATAGATATATTTCTAATTCAGGTACATTTGATTTCAATAAGTTTGATGCTTTAATGGCATACCTAGAAATCAATACATCTGCATCTGGATATGGTATTTATGCTCTTGCATCAAGCCAAGGTATCAAGAATGGTACATTCTTACCAGACAACCTAACATTATCTTCAATGGATGTTGATTATAAGATTACATCTAATGGTCCAGAGCTAATTTCTGCTGTATCATCATCGTGGCGTGGTGGTAAGGGAGAAACAACAGATGCTCAAAAGAATGATGTATCTGATACAAGCTCTGTTAACTATGGATTCTTAGTAGATATGAAGCAATTAAAGAAGTCAATTTCTACTACAGTATTCGCTCTAGATTTAATTGCAACAGATGGTTCAATTATTTACTCATCAGAAAGTAATATTGATCTAGATAACAAGACAATTACATATTATGTTCCTAAGGGATTTGAGTATCTTGATGGAGTTAAGATTTATAATTCAATTATTGCTAATAATGCTACATTATATGTGAATAATTCCACTGATTTAACAACTGCATTTGATTTATCAGTTGGTGAAAATCCAAACATTATTAAGGTACTTGCAGAGGATGTAACAGTAATTGCAAACTATGTATTAATTATTGAAGAAATTGATATTAGCTTTGATTTATATGAATCAAGCCATGCAACTTCAATTTCTATCCCATATACAAATGGAACAATTAATCTAACATTATCATCGCCTGCAGCAGGTTCTGTTGATACAGAAAAGCTACCAGAAAACTTTGATGTTACACCTTATATTTATATTGAAAATAAGGCTGGAACAGATGTATTTGATGATTATGAATTAACAACTGATTGTGTTGTTGATGAAAATGGTATTGCTAGCCTAGGATTTACTATTTTCTCTACACTTCCAGCTGGAGATTACAACATTGTTGTTGATATCTATGGAGTTGTAAAGAAGGTAGAATTTACTAAGGAAGCTTCTAACCAAGCTTATATCGTTGAGTCTGAGTTTGAGGGTAAGCCACTTACATGGACAAGCTATCAAGCTACAACTGAAATTAAGTTCGGAGAGATGTTTGATTATGATGATTTAACAGACTCTTCAAGTACTAATTTCTATCTAAACGTATTAACAGTTTCTGACTGTGCTACATTTACAATTTCAGCTACTAAGGCATTATCTAGCTCAACATCTTTAATGACTTATACTGTATCAATTGTTGTAACAGCAGAGGATGGAACAACTAATACATATACACATATGCTAAGAGAAAAAGAAGCATATGGTGGAGAAAACATTACTTATGCTGATATGTATAAGGATGGTAATAAGGCTGCTACTAAGACATGGAGCTCTGATATGGATCAAAACAAGTTTGCTGATTCATTTGAAAGAGGAGTAGAGCCACAATATCAAATGAAGTATTCATTATCAGGATTCTATACTGATGGTGAAAACGTTGAATACGGAATTACTGCACCAGAGGATTTAGCTATTGTTACAGCATTAGCTCAATCAGGATTCACAGCAGTAGTATCTGATTCTGCATCTGCAGGAACATATGTATTCAATTATATTTATAAGAATACAGCTACATGGACAGATGGAGAATATACTAGAGAGTATGTATTCCCTGAAGTATCTATTACAAAGCAATATTCTACTGATGCGTTACTTGGAAAGATTACATTCCTTGATTCTGCAGTTAAGCTTTCAACACTTGCAACAGTTATGTATCCAACTTCACCAGTTAGACCTGGAGAAGAAAAAGAAGGTAATGAAGTATTATATAGCTTCTTAACTGAAAGTGATATTAATAACAAGATTCATGTTGATAGCAAGAAGATTAATTATAATGGATATGAAGGAACAAATCCTGAATCTTATATTCATGATTACTTTATCGTAGGTACAGTATCTAATGCTAACCTATCTAATTATGCTCCAACATTCAAGATTAATAGCTATTCTGAAATTTACCAATATACAACTTTAACAAAGCTAAGGGAATATGGTAAGGGTAAGACAACAACTAAGTCAGATGAGCAAATTTTATCTACTCATGATGGTGTATTACTATATGTTCCATTCGTAAGCGGAAGCTCTGAAATTATCCTTCTTGTTGAATATACTGACTCTGCTTGGGGTAAGGTATATACAACAGATTATGATGGAACAAATGCTGCTACAACTTTAGTTGCAGATAGCGTAAATGAGGATAAGTCAGTGACATATAATGACACATTATATAATCTTGCTGATTATGCAGGTAACCCAACTGAAAATAGATCTCTATACATGGATTATTTTGGTACTCCAGTAGATGATCATTTCTGGTATGTATCTTACATTGTATTATCAGAGGATGCATTAAATAATGAGGATAGCGTACACTTCAAGTGCTATCATGTTGCGTTAATTGACTTAACAAATACTATCTTCTTTGAGATGGAGGTTAGTACTCCAATTGCAGTTGATTTAACATCAATTTATATGAATATTATCGTAAATGTTTACGATGATCAAACAAATGAAATGACTACTAAGACAATTGCATGTAACTTAATTTATGATACTACAGAAGGATCTGTAAAGAAGTTTAAGTTTGAGTATTCTATACCTGCATTACCTCGTGGATATTGTTACTTCCAAGTAAGCTTACCAGGAGCATACACAGGAACATTCTCTATTACGAGTCAAGGAAAAGAAAATACAAATAATAACACAGCGGTTGAAGCTGGTGCATACTTACCACCACCATCAATCGTAATGCAAAAGATAGCCTTAGATATTGAGATTATTCCTTCAGCAGAAGTGAATGAATCAAATTGGGGATTATCAACATCTGATGAGTTCTTAGTAACTCTTACAGAAAAAGAATAATAATATAGGGGTATACCTTTTGGTATACTCCTCTATTAGCAATTAAAGGAGTGATATCTTATGAATAAGAAAAAACTAGGAAGTATATTTGTGTCTTTAGCGGTTGCTGGAACTATTTTAGTTGCTGGAGCATCTTGTGGAAAGAAAAATACTATAAAGCCAACACCAACGCCTCCACCACCAGGACCACCTGTGGTTGTTACTACATATTCAGTAACTTACGTTACAGACAAAGGTATCGCGCCTATACAAGTTACAGGTGTAACATCAATTACTAGCCTACCAGAGATTACTGATGATGGATATTATTTTGATGGATGGTATTATCAAAATAATACAAAGGCCAATATTGGAGATAAGATTACCGCTAATACAACATTAACAGCTAAGTGGACACAAAAGCTTACAATTACATATGAAACAAAATATGGTACAGCACCAGAGGCTATTGTTGGTGCAACAAAGATTGAAATACTACCAGAGCTTACATATGCTGATGCTATATTTGAAGGTTGGTTCTATGAAAATGGAACACAGGCACAATTAAATGATGAGATAACATCAGATGTTAAGCTTATTGCTAAATGGACTGATATATATAATATCTCATTTGTTACTAATAATGGTACGACTATAGATTCGTATAAGGGTAATAAGCTATCTAATCTTCCAAATGACATGAAGAAGGATAATTATGCATTTGATGGATGGTATTATGAAATGAATTTTGTACATAAGGCTAATTTGAATGATACTATTGAAGCTAATACAGTTTTATATGCAAAATGGATAAAGCTAGATTTATATGAAAGTATAAGACATCAGGCTAATGTTATTCTTGATGAAAATTTCAACAGTGGTACTATCGCTAAGCAAACTGTAATTAAAAAAGGTGTTTATTCATCAGAGGAAACTAATGTAAATGGTCAATTAATTATCAACAATAAGGCTTATGCAAATATTGGATATGGATATAATACAGGATTAATGTATATAACATTTACATTAACAAGAGAGATAGAAGAGGATCCGCTATCAGAAAGTAGCTATGATTATATTAATCTAATGAATGATAATTCCTTAGTACTTTCTATTAGTGTTACACCAAATGGAAAGCTAAAGGTTGGAACTGAGGTATTTGAAAATATTGCAGTAAATGAGACACTAAGCATTTACCTTTATATTGATCATGTTGATAAGGAAATTAGTGTTTATTATGATAATGATTTAGTGACTAAAAAGGCACTAGCTTCTTCATATTTTACACACGTTGAATTTAAGGCTTATGACAATGCACTTAAGCTTGATAATTTAGCTGCATGTACAAATCTTGTTAATCTAGAACAATATAAATCAAAGTCACTTGAAGCATTAACAGCAGCTAAGGAATATTATATGAATAGTGAAGCAGTTTATAAGACTGTTAAGCCAAATATTGAGGCTAAGTATAATAGCTCAAATGACTTATTACAAGCTGCAACAGCTATGACTGATATTGATACAATTATTGCTGATGCATTAGAAACATTCTTAGATGAGTTTACAAATCAAGATAAGATTTTAAATGATAGTAAGGCTCTTGCAATTAGTGAATTAAATAGCTATGTAAATTTAGCTGATTATTCAACTGATAATCAAGTTGGTATTGCCTCAATTATTGAAAATGGAACAGCAGAAATCAATAGACAAACTAGTCCTGCTGATGTAGATATTTTATTAGAGCAATTAAAGGTTCAAATAGATTCTATTCCAACAAAGGCATCTGAGCTTGAAGAGGAGATTGCTAAATATATTACTTTAATAAAAACCTATAAGGTGGCAGATCCATTTAACTATACAGTTAATGAGGCAGAATATAATTTTGCTCTTGCTGATGCAAAGGCATTAATTAACGCAGCTACTTCAAAGGATGCTGTTAAGGATGCTTATGATGAGGCATGCTTATTAATTGACGCAGTAGAGGATGATTTCACAGCATTATCTAACATTAAGCTTGAAAAAATAGATTTAATTGATAAGTATGCAGTTTATGCATATAATGCAAATGATGAAGTAGATAATGAAGACTGGGATATAATTGATGAAGGAATTTATAATCTAACAGAGGCTGTAGCTGCTGCTATTGATGATGCAACATCAGTCAATGAAATTGATGAAATCATAGCAAAATATGTTACTGATATTGATGAGCTAGCTGCATCACTTGTTACTGGTTTTGCTGATGTAATTGAGGCATTAAAGGATTCTATTGTATCAAGATGTGATACTAATGAGCAAGCTAGTGCAGCAGTAATAGCTGAATACAATAAGGTTAATATTGAAGTAGACACACATGTTGTATATTTATGGCAAATATATTTAAATGCTGAAGTTGAATTTAATAGCGCTGCCAATAATGTGATGTATAATGAGACAAACATGAAGCTACTTTCAGATAATGTATTAGAGGTTGAATTTGTTAAAGTATTCCTTTCAAATCTTCCTGAAAATAAAGCAAATAGAGCTTTATTATTAGTTGATATTTATGTTGTCGCATTATATCATTCATATAATGAGGAGGCGCCTATTGAATCATTTGCAGGAACAATTCTTTCAAAGGTATCTTCAGCACTTTAATATTTTAAATAAGAGGATTATTACTATTTATTAGTATAATCCTTTTTATTTTGTATAAAGAGTAATAATTAATAATGAAATTATTATATCTTTATGATATAATTTTATTATGATATGGTGATATTTATGAAGGTATTAATTGTTGGTCTTGGACTAATGGGTGGTTCATATGCAATGGGATTATCTCAAAAGGGATACACAGTCTATGGTGTTGATACAAATCCTGATAGTATTGAATTTGCCAAGAAGAATAATTTAATAGTAGATGGAAGTAATAATGCTAAGGATTTTATTAATAAGGCTGATTTAATTATTATTGGACTATATCCTAAATTAATAATGAATTTCTTAAGAGAAAATAAGGATCTATTTAATAGTAATCAAATTATTACAGATTTATGTGGTATTAAAACTTCGTTTGTATATGAGGCTCAAAGCTTAGGCCTTTCATGCGAGTATTTATCACATCATCCAATGGCTGGTAGAGAAAAGAGCGGAATTACATATGCAAATACTGATATGTTTAAGAAGGCTAATTTCTTAGTGTGTCCTACTGAAAAAAATACTAAAGAGGCTGTAGATATTATTAAGCAAATAGGTACAGATTTGGAGTTTGGAAATATAACTGTTATGGATCCACATAAGCATGATCAAATGATTGCCTATACATCACAGCTAACACATGCTATTGCTGTTAGCCTAGTTAATAGTGATAGAATGCAAGATACTAAGAATTATGTTGGAGATTCATATAGAGATTTAACTAGAATTGCTAGAATCAACGAGGTTTTATGGAGTGAGCTATTCTTTGAAAATAAAGAAAAGCTACTTGGCATGATAAATGAATTTGAATATGAGCTTGATAGGCTTAAGAATTCACTTGTAAATAATGATGAGAAAGCTTTAAAGGAAATATTTATTAATTCTACAAAGCATAGAAGTGAGATGGATAAATAATGAGAAAGATGAAAATTAATTTAACAAATCATTCTTATGATATTATCATTGAAAATGAATTATTAAATCATATTAATGATTATGTTAAAGAGGTTTATAAAAATAAAGAGGTATATATCATTACAGATAGTAATGTAGCTCCTATCTACCTAACTAAGGTAGAGGCAGCATTGTCTAAGGATTTTAATGTAAAGAGCGTTGTGATTCCTGCTGGAGAGGCTTCTAAATCATTTGATGGATATAAGTTGGTTTGTGAAAAGCTAATTGATCTTCAGGTAAGACGAAATCAATTGTTATTAGCCTTAGGTGGTGGAGTTATTGGTGATTTAACTGGATTTGTTGCAGCCACTATGTATAGAGGAATTGATTACATTGGAGTGCCTACATCATTATTATCACAAATGGATTCATCTATTGGTGGTAAGACTGGTATTGATTTCTATAATAGAAAGAATATTATAGGAGCATTTAAGCAACCACTTAGAGTATTAATTGATCCTAAAACATTAGATTCCTTACCTAAGGAGGAATTTATTAATGGTATGGGAGAGCTTATTAAGCATGGAGCTATTGGAAATAGAAAGCTTCTTGAGCTAGTATCTAGCAGGGTTACTACTATAACAGAAGAAATAGTTGAGGAATCTTTAAAGGTTAAAAGAGCTGTTGTTGAGATTGATGAGTTTGACAAAAAGGAAAGGATGTTCTTAAACTTTGGTCATACTTTTGGACATGCGATAGAGCTTAAGCATGGATATAGACATGGTGAGGCTGTGGCTATTGGTATGCTGATGGCACTTGAATTTGGTATTGATATGGGTCAAACAAACCCAGAATGCTATGATTTAATTAAGAATATATTAGTTAAATATAATTTCCCACTTAAGGAATATAACTATAAGGATTATTTACCAGATATGGCTTATGATAAAAAGAACCTTGCTGGTGAAATAAGATTTATCTTTATAAAGGATATAGGAGAGCCTATTCTTTATAAGATTAAAGAAAGCGAAATAAAGGATTTGATGTAAATGAACGTAACTATAACACCAAATAAGCTAAAGGGTAGTGTAGTAATACCTCCTTCAAAGAGCTTATCCCATAGAGCTATTATAGCTGCAGCATTAGCTGAGGGTAAAAGTACAATTAAAAATATTATATTCTCAGAGGATATTAAGGCTACTATTGAGTGTATGAGAGGTCTTGGTGCTACTATCGAGGAATTTGATAATTATTTAGTTATTAATGGTAGTAAGCCTAAGAGAGTTTCATCAGAGATGTGTGCAAATGAATCGGGATCTACAATTAGATTTATGATTCCAATCGCACTTACTGTAGATAGTCCAATTGTATTCACTGGAAAAAATAATTTAGTTAAAAGACCTTTAAATGTATTTACTGAAATATTTGATTTACAAGGTATAAGGTATGAAGTTGGAGATGATTATCTACCTATGAAGGTATATAATGGTCTAAAGCCAGGTACATTTAATGTAAGAGGAGATATTTCAAGTCAATTTATTACAGGATTATTATATGCACTTCCTATGCTTGATGGAGATAGTGAAATTATAATTACTACTAAGCTAGAGAGTAAGGGATATATTGATCTTACTATGGATATTTTAAAGAAATTTGGTATTGTTATTGAAACTACTGATTATACTAAATTCTTTATTAAGGGTAATCAAGAGTTCAAGCCTTGTGATTACACAGTAGAGGGTGACTATTCACAGGTTGCGTTCTGGGCTGTAGCTAATACACTTGGTGCTGATATTGAAATGAAGTGTATGAATAAGGATTCTTATCAAGGAGATAAGAAAATTATTCAAGATATAATTGATTTTGGTGGTAAGGTATATTTTAAGGGAGATAGCTTATTTGCAGATACTGTATATACACATGCTGCAACTATTGATTTTGCACAATCTCCAGACCTAGGACCAATCCTAACTGTTCTTGCTGCACTAAGCGAGGGTGAAAGTAAGTTTATAAATGTTGAAAGACTTCGTATCAAGGAATGTGATAGAGTTTCTTGTATGGTACAGGAGCTAAATAAGCTAGGAGCCTTATGTACAGACGAAGGAGACCATATGCTAATTATTGGTGTAGATAGTTTCAAGCATTCACTTGAGCTAGATAGCCATAATGACCATAGAATTGTTATGGCACTTGCTATAGCATCTATGTGCTGTGACCAGCCAATTAAAATTTTAAATGCTGGAGCTATTAAGAAATCATATCCTCATTTCTTTAAGGATTTTGAAAGTGTTGGAGGTATAGTTGAGTATGAAGAATAAGCTAGACCTTGCAAGAGAAACAATCAATGAAATTGATAAGAAAATGATTGAATTATTTAAAGAAAGAATGAAGGCAGTTGAAAATGTCGTAGCCTATAAGATTGAAAATAATTTACCTGTACTAGATTCATCTAGAGAGGGTATATTAATTAAGAAAAATCTTGAGCTATTAAATGATAAGGAGCTAGAGGAATATTACCTAACATTTATGAAGGGTGTATTAGATTCTTCTAAAAGCTATCAAAAGAAAATAATGGAGAATAAGTAATGAAAAAATATGCATTATTAGGTGAGCATCTTTCTCATAGCTGCTCTCCACTTATCCATCAAAATATATTTAAAGCCTATGGTATAGATGCATCTTATGAAAAAATAGAATGTACTAAGCAAGAAATTCCAGGGATAATTAATAAGCTTAGAACAGGAGAATATAGTGGATATAATGTCACTATTCCATATAAGATAGAGGTTATGCAATATCTTGATGAAATATCAGATGAAGCTAAGGCTATAGGTAGTGTTAATACTATTGCGGTTATTGATAATAAGGTAGTAGGATTTAATACAGATTATTATGGATTCTATGAGGAAACAGTATACTATGGTGTAGAGGTTAAGAATAAGGATTGCTACATACTTGGTACTGGTGGAGCCTCATTAGCACTATATAAGGCTTTAGTCGATTTAGGTGGAAATGTTAAATATGTATCACGAAATCCAAAAAATAATGATACAATAGATTACGGTACATTAGAGAAATCTAATATAGATGTAATAGTTAATGCAACTCCGGTTGGAATGTATCCTAACTCTAATGCTTCACCTATTAGTGAAGCTGTAGCCTCAAAAGCTAAATATGTTATGGATATAATATTTAATCCAAAGCAAACTTTATTATTAAAGTATGCTAATTCAGAAATGAATGGATTATTTATGCTAGTAGGACAAGCTATTAAGGCCCAAGAAATTTGGCAAAATAAGAAATGTCCTATACAAACTATTGAATTAGTAAAAAAAATTGAAAGAGAGATTTAATATATGAATCATATTGGTCGTTTATTTCAAATTAATATTTTTGGAGAATCTCATGGTGGTGGAGTAGGAATATTACTTGATGGTGTTAAGCCAGGTATTCCACTAGCTGTTGAGGATTTTTCTAAGGATCTACAAAGAAGAAAATCAGGAGGAATTGGTACTACACCAAGAATTGAGCCTGATGAGGTTATTATTGATACAGGAGTATTTAATGGGTACACAACAGGTGCTCCTATATTACTTAGATTCTTAAACACAAACACAAAGAGTAAGGACTATTCTAATCTTGTTAAGCAACCACGTCCAAGCCATGCGGATTTTACTGCAAAGACAAAATATGATGAGTTTAATGACTATAGAGGTGGAGGACATTTCTCTGGTAGATTAACACTTGGTCTCGTTGCGGCTGGAGTAGTAGCTAAAAAGATTATTAATAATGTCAAAATTGAAACTAAGCTAGCTCAGCTAGGTGCTGAAACAGATACATCTAAGTTTCAACAAATTCTAAATGAGGTTGTTGAGGCTCATGATAGTATTGGTGGAATTGTATCTATTAAGGCTAGTGGAGTTCCAGTTGGTCTTGGTGAGCCTTATTTTGATTCTTTAGAATCAACAATATCACATTTACTTTTCTCTGTAGGTGGAGTTAAGGGAGTAGAATTTGGTATAGGATTTGAAGGAGCAAAGCTAAGAGGTAGTCAATTTAATGATATGATTATTGATGAAAAGGGTACTACTAAGACAAACAATAATGGTGGTATTAATGGAGGTATATCTAATGGTAATGATATTACAATTAGAGTTATGGTTAAGCCAACACCTTCAATTGGTATTGCCCAAGAAACATATAGCTTTGAAAAGGGTGAGGTTGCACCACTTCTTATCGAAGGAAGACATGATGCGGCTATTATCTTAAGAGCTATGGTAGTACTTGAGGCATGTGTAGCAATTGCACTTGCAGATCAATATTTAATTAATAAAGCATATAAGTAGGAGAATTTTATGGGAAAGATCGGATTTAATGAAGTTACAAGAACAATGACAAAACAAGAGGCAATGGCAGAGGCAAATAGATGCTTACAATGCAAGAACCCATTTTGTAAGAAGGGATGTCCAGCAGGACTTCCTATTCCTGATTTTATTAAGTGTATTAAGGAAGATAGATTAGATGATGCATATGAATTAATTTTTACTATGACAAATCTATCACCAATTTGCTCTAGAGTATGTGCTCATGAAAAGCAATGTATTGGAAATTGTATTAGAAATAAGATGAAGACTCAAGATCCAATTAATGTAGGAGGACTTGAGAGATATGTTGGTGACAATGCTAAATTCCCTTTAAAGAAGGTAGATAACTTTGTTGATAACTACAAGGTAGCTATTATTGGTGCTGGACCAGCAGGACTTTCTTGTGCATTAGAGCTTGCAAAGAATGGAATTAAGTCAACAATTTTCGAGCGTGAATCTTACGCAGGTGGAGTTACAGCTTATGGAATTCCTGAGTATAGATTACCAAAGAAGATTTTAAATGAGCATATCAAGAATATTGAGGCTATGGGTGTTGAATTTAAGTTCAATTCAGATATGAAGGATGTTAAGGTTGAGGATCTTAAGGCTCAAGGATACAATAAGGTATTTGTATCAGTAGGATTAACAAAGTCTAAGGCTATGAGAATTCCTGGTGAGGATGCAGCTGGTGTTGTTGATGCAAACTCATTATTAAAGAAGGTAAATAATTATGTATCTTATGGTATGGGACAAGAGGTTAAGCTTACAGGACGTACTATTGTTGTAGGTGCTGGAAACGTAGCTATGGATGCTTGTAGAACAGCTGTTAGAATCGGTGACGGATCAGAGGTTATGATTGTTTATCGTAGAAGTCTAGAGGAGGCTCCTGCTTCAAAGGTTGAATTGAAAGAGGCTGATGAAGAAGGTGTAGTATTTAATTTCTTAACTAATCCAGTAGAGGTTATTAAGGATGAAAACGGACATATTAAGGCTCTTAAGGTTGAAAAGATGGAGCTTGGTGAGCCAGATGAATCTGGACGTAGAAGCCCACAAGGAACTGGAATTTATGAGGAGCTTGAGTGCAATAACTTTATCGTAGCTATTGGACAATCTCCAGCTAAGGATTTCATTGAGGCTAATGAACTAGCTCAAGATCATGGCTATATTGTAGCTACAGATGATCAAACTTCAGCTGCTGATGTATATGCAGGAGGAGATATCGTTCGTGGTGCCGACACTGTTGTTAGATCAATGGTTGATGGTAAGAGAGTTGCTCAAACTATCGTTAAAGAGGTTAAGGGAGCAGATGCTGTTTTAGCATAAAATAATTCGAATTAAGCTTGGTTTTTCCAAGCTTTTTTTATATTTATAAAATATAAGTTTAAAAAAAATAAATTTCAATGTATAATAATATTAACTAAAAAAGAAAAGGTGGTAATTGAATATGATATTATTAGCTGACGCATTAGTTGGATACATAGCATGTGGTATTGCAGGAGCATTATTAGTAGCTTTTGTAGTAATGGCATTTGTATCTAATAATAAAATTAAAAATGAAGGGAAGAACGCAAAGCCTGTTGAGGAGCCTGTAGAGGATACACAAGAGGAGATTGCTAACGAAGAGGAAGCTGAAGAAGAGCCTGTAGAGGATGAAGAGCCAGCTCAAGAGGAAGCTGAAGAAGAACCTGTAGAGGATGAAGAACCAGTTGCTCAAGAGGAAGCTGAAGAAGAAGCTGAAGAAGAGCCTGTAGAGGAAGAGGAATTATCAGAAGATGAACTAGATGAGGAACCAGCTCAAGAGGAAACTCCAGAGGAAGAGCTTGTAGAGGAAGAGGAATTATCGGAAGATGAACTAGATGAGGAACCAGTTCAAGAGGAAACTCCAGAAGAAGAGCCTGTAGAGGAAGAGGAATTATCAGAAGATGAACTAGATGAGGAACCAGTTCAAGAGGAAACTCCAGAAGAAGAGCCTGTAGAGGAAGAGGAATTATCGGAAGATGAACTAGATGAGGAACCAGCTCAAGAGGAAACTCCAGAAGAAGAGCCTGTAGAGAAAGAGGAATTATCGAAAGATGAACTAGATGAAGAACCAGCTCAAGAGGAGACTCCAGAGGAAGAACCTGCTGAAGAAGAACCTACTGCTGAAGATGAACCAGCAAAAGAAGAAGTTGCTGCTGTTGCTGCTACCGAGGAACAACAAGCACCTAGATATCAAGGTAAGTATGTAATTACTAAGGATAATGAATTCTTTAGATATCAATTAAAAGCATCAAATGGTCAATCATTAATCGTATCAGAACCTTATATGTCTGAAAAGGGATGCCGTGATGGTATTGAAACAATTAAGAGAAATCTTACTGATGGAATTATTAAGGTAGATGCTGATAAGCATAATCTATATTTCTTTACATTATGTAATAAGCAAAATCGTATCTTATGTCAATCTGCTTCATACACTTCTAAGGCTACAGCTCAAGGAGCATCAGAGTCATTTATGAAGTTTGCTGGAACTGACAATATTGTATTTGATGAGGAGGCTTCGAGTGGACTTACAACAGAAATTGCTCATGTAGACTATGAGGAAAAGGATACAGGACATTTCGAAATTGAAAAGGATGATCATGGATACATTTATGTACTAGTTGCAGCTAACGGAGTTAAGATTGTAACAAGCCAAGATTATTCATCTATATCTTCATGTAAGGAAGCACTAGAGAGATTTAAGGATGCATGCTATTCTGGACAATTCCTAATTGTTAAGGATAAGAATGCTAACTTCCAATTTAGATTATATAATTCTGCAATGAGATTAGTTGTTGCTGGAGAAATGTATTCATCAAAGGCACAAGTAAATAATACAATTGCTTCTATCAAGTCTTATGCTAAGCTAGCACAGCTGGAAGAGAAGGAAGAAGAGCAAGAATAATACAAAAAAGCCCTAGCGATAGGGCTTTTTCTTTTTGAAAAAAATACTTGCATACAATATGTGCTTATGATATAATAATTTTGCTGCAAATTGAATAAGGTATTAACATGGTTCGGTGGTGTAGTGGTTAACATGCTAGTCTGTCACACTGGAGATCGCGGGTTCAAGTCCCGTCCGAACCGCCACTTGCACCATTAGATCAATTGGATAGATCGTTTGACTACGGATCAAAAGGTTAGGGGTTCGAGTCCTCTATGGTGCGCCAGTTTTGGAGGTTTAGCTCAGTTGGGAGAGCATCTGCCTTACAAGCAGAGGGTCAGCGGTTCGAGCCCGTTAACCTCCACCATTATGCCGACTTAGCTCAATCGGTAGAGCAACTGACTTGTAATCAGTAGGTTGTGGGTTCAATTCCTATAGTCGGCACCATTTTGATTAATTAAAGTATAGAATTTTGTTCTATACTTTTTTTATTTAATAATACATCCTACAAAATATTGTTATTTATTTACGAAAATATTCACATAAATAATATATTATTTATATTTAATGGTATAATATGATTAAAGATATGAATAAAGAGGGTGTTTTTATGCGTAAAACAAAAATAATTTGTACATTAGGACCAGCTTGTGATGGATATGATAAGTTAAAGGTTATGGTAGAGCATGGAATGAATTGCTGTAGATTAAATTTTTCTCACGGAACTCATGAGGAACATGCTGAAAGAATTGCTACTATTAAGAAACTTAGAAATGATATGAATATTGCTCTTCCAATACTACTTGATACAAAAGGACCTGAAATTAGAGTTAGAAACTTTAAGGATGACAAGGTTGATTTGGTTGAAGGGCAAGAATTTACTTTAACTGATAATTTTGATGAGCTTGGAGATAATACACATGTAGGATTAACATATCCTCATTTAGCTAAGTTTGTTAAGGCTGGAGATAAGATTCTAGTTGATGATGGATTAATCGGACTTGAGGTTAAGAAAATTGATGGAAATAATGTTGTTTGTACTGTACTTAACAATGCAACATTAAAAAATAAGAAATCAATTAATATTCCTGGTGTGGTTGTTGATATGCCATTTATTTCTGAGGTTGATGCTTCTGATTTAATCTTTGGATGTGAACAAGGAGTAGATTATGTTGCTGCTTCATTTACACGAAGAAAGCAAGATGTTATAGATTTGAAAAATCTATTAAAGGCTCATGGCGGAGAAGATATTAAAATTATTTGTAAGATTGAAAACACTGAAGGTGTTGAAAAGATGGATGAAATTATTGAAGAGGCTGACGGTGTTATGGTTGCCCGTGGAGACCTAGGAGTAGAGATTCCATTTAGAAATCTTCCTGCTGTTCAAAAGAGAATGATTGAAAAATGCTATAAGGCTGGTAAGATTGTAGTAACTGCAACTCAAATGCTAGATTCAATGCAAAAGAATCCTAGACCTACAAGAGCAGAGGTATCAGATGTTGCTAATGCTATTTATGATAAGACTTCAGTGATTATGCTATCTGGTGAATCAGCAGCTGGGTTATATCCAGTTGAATCAGTTACAGCTATGTCTAATATAGCTTTAGCTGCAGAAGAGGATATCAACTTTAAGGATAGATTTTATAACAATAATCTTGAGCTAGGAGCTGATGTTGTTTCTACTGTATGTAATGCAGCAGTTCATGCATCATTCCAACTTGATGCTAAAGCTATCGTATGCGTAACAATCCATGGTATTACAGCTCAAACACTTGCTGCATATCGTCCAGGATGTCCTATCATTTCTGTTACTGTAGATGAAAAGGCATATCATCAATTGGGATTACAATGCGGAGTATATCCTGTTAAGGCTGAAATGAAATCATCGACAGATGAATTATTCTTATACGCAGCTGATATGGCAGCTAAAACTGGACTTGTTAAGAAGGGTGATAAGATCATAATTCTTGGAGGTTCAATCATTGGTTGTGGTGTAACTGATACAATGAAGATTCATACAATGAAATAATAAAAATAAGCTGGGTAACGCCAGCTTTTTTTAATTTATTAAAATATTATAAAAAAATCGGATAAAAAAATGCTGTTTTTATGTTGTTTAATGTAAAAAAATTAGATATAATTAAAATGATTTAGTATAAATTACTAAAGTAATTGAAGAAAAAGAAAAAATAATGAAGTGTGGGTGTTTAAAATGTTAGAAGAAAAGATTAAAGCAGGAGAGGATGCTCTTCAAGCAATAAGTACATTAATTAAGCCAGGTGAGGTTAATTATTATCCTTTTATGGCAGCTATCAATGCATTAGACATTAATAATGAAATGATGAAAGAATTAATGAAAACTATGGAGGGAGATGCATCAAAGAGTAGATGTATTCAACGTCTATATTGTATTTTACAAAGTTTATTTGTATGTATTGATGCATTATATACTTTAAATTCTGTTATTACTAACAACAAAAATTATTTAAACATAAATCAAAATAGACAACTACGTGAATTAAAATATATTAGAAATGACGTTGTAGGTCATCCAGCATCAAGAGTATTTGATAATCAGAGAATTGGATGCTGTGTTTTAAAGAAGGATTTAGTTACTAAGAAGGAATTCAAGTACTATATTTACTACGAAAAGGAAACTAAGGCACGTAAAGTAAATATTGCTGATTTAGTTGAACAATATTATGATGAATCTACAAATTTATTATTACGTTTAGCAAGCTTTAAAGCTCCTAATGTTGAACCACTTGTTGCTGATTTAAAGAGTGTTGAGCGTATGCTAAGCTCTGATGCTGATGTTAGATCTAAGCTTCTTGATTTAAGAAGTAAGTTTATTTCTAGCCATGCTTATATTACAAAGAAAAATACAAGATTTATTTGGCGTATTGAATTATTAATTAAGCTTAGACAATCAGTTAATGGAGATAGAGATTTTACAGAATTATTAAATTACTGTGCTGGATATCAATTATGCAAGCTATATGATGCAATTGTGCCAGTGGGAACAGGAAATGAAAAGGATAGAATTAAGAACGATATGAGAATGCCTAAGGGACTTACTCAATTCTACAAGATGATGGAAAAGAATCCAAGACTTGAGGAGACTGTTTCATTCTTAAAGGATATGACTCACCCATTATTCTCTGCTTCTTTAAAGAAGTGTATGGAATATACACAAGATGATTATCCACAAGCTTATAGCTACCTTGAAACAATTAAGCAAATGGCAGAAGGAAATGATTCTGATTTAGTTTATTGCTTAGGTATCTTACTTCAAAAACGTGATAAGTAATAAACGTTTTCATAAATAACTACTTGTTAAATAGTGATATAATCTATTTTGTTAGATTATGAAAGAAGAGGACATAATTATGGATGTTAGAAATGTCGCAATTATTGCCCATGTAGACCATGGAAAGACAACATTAGTTGATAAATTATTACAAACTGCACATACCTTCCGTGACAATCAAGTTGTACAAGATTGTGTAATGGATTCTAATGATATTGAACGTGAACGTGGAATCACTATTCTAGCAAAGGTTACTGCTATTCAATATAAGAATACAAAGATCAATATTCTAGATACACCAGGACATGCTGACTTTGGTGGAGAAGTTGAAAGAATCATGACAATGGTTGATGGAGTTATTTTAGTAGTAGATGCATACGAAGGAACAATGCCACAAACTAGATTTGTTTTAAAGAAGGCACTTGAAGCTGGATTAAGGCCAATTGTTGTTATCAACAAGGTAGATAAGCCATCTGCAAGACCACTAGAGGTTATTGATGAGGTTCTAGAGCTATTAATAGATTTAGGTGCTGATGAGGACCAATTAGAGTTCCCTATCGCATATACATCAGCTGTAAATTATACATCAAGCTTATCTCCTGATATTTCGACTCAAAAGGAAAGCATGGAGTGTGTTCTTGATTTAATTTTAAAGGAGATTCCTTTACCTCAAGTAGATAAGGAAGCTTCATTACAATTCCAACCAGCATTAATTGATTACAATGATTTCGTAGGAAGAATGGGTGTTGGTAGAGTTGTTCGTGGATCTGTAAAGGCTGGAGAAATGGTTAGCTGTGTAAGATTAGATGGTTCAGTTAAGCAATTCCGTATTCAAAAGATGTTTGGATTTATGGGGCTTGATAAGATTGAAATTCAAGAAGCAACAGCTGGAGAAATTATAGCTATTTCAGGTTTACCTGATATTTCTGTAGGAGAAACAATTTGTAATCCTGGAAAAGAAGAGGCTTTACCACCAATCGCAATTACAGAGCCAACAGTACAAATGACATTTGGTACAAATACATCTCCTTTCTGTGGTAAGGAAGGAAAGATGGTTACTGCTTCAAAAATCGAAGATAGATTAATGAAGGAAGTAGATAGAGATGTAGCTTTAAAGGTTGAACGTATTGGTTCATCTGAGGAATGGGTAGTTTCAGGACGTGGAGAATTACATTTAAGTATCTTAATTGAAAATATGCGCCGTGAAGGATATGAATTCCAAGTTTCTAGACCAAGAGCTATCATCAAAGAAGAAAATGGTATTAAGATGGAGCCATATGAATATGTAGTTATTGATGCTCCAGCTGATACTATCGGTACAGTTATTGAAATGCTAGGAAACCGTAAGGGAACTATGGAAAATATGACAAACACTGAGACTCAAGCACGTGTTACATATACAATTCCTTCAAGAGGACTTATTGGATTCAATACTGATTTCTTAACAGCAACAAGAGGATATGGTATGATTTCTCATACTTTCCTAGATTATAGACCTATGGAAAGCATGCAAGTAGGACGCAGAACTACAGGTGCAATGGTTTCTATGGCCCAAGGACAATCTACAGCTTACTCACTTGGAGCTTTAGAGGATCGTGGAATTATGTTTGTTGGACCAGGAGAAGAGATTTACGAAGGAATGATCGTAGGTCAAACTGGTAAGGATTTAGATTTAGCAGTTAACGTAGTTAAGGCTAAGCAACAAACAAATACTCGTTCAGCAACTAAGGATACAACAGTTGTATTAAAGAAGCCAAAGATTATGACTCTAGAGATGTGTATCGAATTTATTAATGATGATGAATTAGTTGAGGTAACTCCAAAGAATATCAGACTTCGTAAAAAGATTCTTGATACAGTAGAACGTAAGAAATATGATGCTCACGTTAGAGCTGGAGATATTGATTAATAAAAAAACAAAGCCGAGTTTATTACTCGGCTTTTGCTATATTTATAAGGTATTTAGAGCATAATTCCATCTCATTTAAATCAGCATATTCTCTAACTCCATGGTAGTTATATCCACCAGTTGGCATATTAGGACAAGGTAATCCTAAGGATGTTAATCTGGCTCCATCGGTACCACCTCTAATTGGTTCAATTATAGGAGTAATGCCTTCTTTTTTCATTGCATCTAGAGCTATATTTACAACATCCATATGATTTATTAAATCATATTTCATATTAATATATGAGTCTTTTAAAGTTAATTCGATTTTAGCTTTAGGATTTTTTAATTTAAGTGAGTTTATTATTTCTATGAATTCACTTTTTTGTTTTTCTAAAAGGTTTTTATCATGATTTCTAATTATATAGTCAAGAGTAGTGAATACCTCATCTCCCTTAATAGAAACTAAATGATTAAATCCCTCATATCTTTCTGTATATTCTGGCCTCATTTTTTGGTCTAGAATTGTATCAAATGCTGTGGCTATTCTAAGTGAATTAACCATTTTATCTTTTGCCTCTCCTGGATGTATTCCGACACCTGTTATTTCAATATGGGCAGAAGCAGCATTGAAGCATTCGTAGTTAAATTCATCATATTTACCACCATCAACAGTATAAGCATAATTGGCTCTAAATATATCTAAATTAAAGTTTGTCGTACCTTCACCAATTTCTTCATCAGGCGTGAATGCAATGCAAATATTATGGTGAGGAATATTATTTTTAATAATATAATCTAGCATATTCATTATTTCAGCTATACCAGCCTTGTCATCTGCGCCTAATAAAGTTGTTCCATCTGATGTGATAAGTGTATGATTTATTTGATCCTTTAATCTAGGAAAATCCTTAGGATCTATTGTTATATTATTATTAAGGATAATAACATTGCCATCATATTTATTAATGACATTAGGTGTGATATTTTCACCACTAGCCTCAGGAGAGGTATCCATATGAGCTATAAATCCAACGTATTTATCTGAACTACAGTTAGTAGGTAAAAAAGCATATAGAATACAATTGTCTGTGGCAGTAATATCCATAGGATATTGTGACAGCTCATTCTTAAGCAAATTCAATAGATTAAATTGCTTAGAGGTAGAAGGATATTGATTTGTTCCTTCCTTACTTTGAGTATCTATCTTTACATAATTTAAAAATCTCTCCAATAAAGTCATTAGTATCACCTAGACTTATTTTATCACATATTAATTTTATGTAGTATTATATTTAATACTATAACAATAATTTTGTTGTAAAGATTGTTATTTAAGAGTATAATATACAATGTACATTAATGTTAATAGGAGGACAATTATGAGCAAGAATGTAAAAAGAATGGCTATAGACGGAAACTATGCTGCTGCATATGCTGCATATAACTTCACTGAAGTAGCTGGAATTTACCCAATTACACCATCTACACCAATGGCTGAATATGTTGATGAATGGGCTTCACAAGGTAAGAAGAATTTATTTGGAATGCCTGTTAAAATTGTTGAAATGCAATCTGAGGCAGGAGCTGTAGGAACTGTTCACGGTTCACTTCAAGCAGGAGCTTTAACTACAACTTTCACTGCATCTCAAGGTTTATTATTAAAGGTACCAAATATGTATAAGATTGCAGGAGAGTGCCTACCAGGAGTTATCCACGTAGCTGCACGTGCTTTAGCTGCACAATCACTATCAATCTTTGGTGACCACCAAGACGTTATGGCATGTCGTCAAACAGGATTTGCTATGATGTGTTCAAACTCTGTTCAAGAGGTTATGGACTTAGCAGGAGTTGCACACTTATCTGCTATTAAGTCTTCAATTCCTTTCTTACACTTCTTTGATGGATTCAGAACATCACACGAAGTTAATACAGTAGAGGCAATTGATACTGATATGTTATCAGGATTATTAGATATGGATGCAGTTACTAAGTTTAGAGCAGAAGCTTTAAATCCAGCTCATCCAAAGACTCGTGGAACTGCACAAAATGATGACGTATACTTCCAAACTCGTGAGTTACAAAACTCTCAATATAAGGAAGTACCACAAATCGTTGCAGAGTACATGGCAAAGATTTCAAAGGAGACAGGAAGAAACTATGCTCCATTCGTATTCTACGGAGCTAAGGATGCTACAGATGTTATTGTAGCTATGGGATCTGCTTGTCAATGTTCTGAAGAGGTTGTTGATTATTTAACAGCTCAAGGTAAGAAGGTCGGAATTCTTGAGGTTCACTTATACCGTCCATTCTCTAAGGAGTTCTTTATGGCTGCTATGCCAAAGACTGTAAAGAGAATTGCAGTATTAGACAGAACTATCGAGCCAGGTTCATTAGCTGAGCCATTATTCCTAGATGTTCAATCATTATATTATGGAGAGGACAATGCTCCAATGATTATCGGAGGACGTTATGGATTATCTTCAAAGGACGTAACTCCAGATATGATCAATGCTGTTTATGAAAACTTAGCATCAGCTACACCAAAGAAGAGATTCACTGTTGGTATCAACGATGATGTTAACTTCTTATCATTAGATGTTAAGAATCATATCGACGTAGTAGATGCTGGAACAACTGAGTTATTATTCTTCGGATTAGGATCAGATGGAACAGTAGGAGCTTGTAAGAATATTTCTAAGATTGTAGGAGACTACACTGATTTATATGCTCAATCATATGCTGCATATGACTCAAAGAAGTCGGGAGGATCTACTCGTTTACATTTACGTTTCGGTAAGAACCCAATTAAGTCTACATACCTAGTAAACAATCCACACTTCGTATCATGCTCTCTAGATGCATATTTAAAGAAGTTTGATATGATTGATGGACTTCGTGATGGAGGAACTTTCTTATTAAATACAGTTACAACTGCAGATAATATTGAAACTCTATTACCAAATAAGTATAAGAGATTATTAGCTCAAAAGAAGGCTAAGTTCTATATTATTAACGCATATGCTGCTGCTAGAGAGTGCGGATTCCGTGCTGGTCTAGGAGTTAATACAGTTATGCAATCAGCATTCTTCAAGTTAAATCAAAATATTATGGATTATGAAGAAGCTAAGACTCATATGAAGGAGTTCGCAACTAAAACTTACCTAAGAAAGGGACAAGAATTAGTTGATCAAAACCACAAGGCTATCGATTTAGGAGGATCTTTACTTGTTGAAGTAGAGGTTAAGCCAGAGTGGGCTAACTTAACTGATGAGGTTAAGACTGTTGATATGGCTCGTCCAAAGTTCGTTCGTGAGATTGCTGACGTAATGAACGCTATTAAGGGAGATACTCTACCAGTATCTGTATTTAAGGAGCTTAAGGATGGACATATGCCACAAGGTACAGCTGCTTGGGAGAAGCGTGGAGTTGCTACTCATACTCCATTATGGACTGCTGAGAACTGTATTCAATGTAACCAATGTGCATTTGCATGTCCACATGCTGCAATTCGTCCATTCTTAGTATCTGCTGAGGATGAGGCTGCTATGCCAGTTGAAATCAAGGACGGAAAGGCATTATTACCTGCAACAGGATTCAAGGATTATAAGTATACAATGGTTGTTTCACCTCTTGATTGTACAGGATGTGGAGTATGTATTACTAAGTGTCCAGGAAATCCAAAGATTAAGGCTGTTAATCCAAAAACAGGTGTTGAAGAAGTTGTTAAGGCTCTTAAGCCACAACCAATCGCAGTTGCTAAGGAAAAGAATGAGCCAGCTATTTGCGATTACTACTACAACAACGTATCTTATAAGAGAGAGGTTGCTGGAATCGCTAACGCTAAGAACCTACAATTCTCTAAGCCATTATTTGAGTTCTCAGGAGCTTGTGGTGGATGTGGAGAAACTCCATATGTTAAGGCTGTATCTCAATTATTCGGAGATAGAATGATGGTTGCTAATGCTACTGGATGTACATCAATTTATTCAGGATCATTCCCATCAAGCCCTTATACAACTAATGCTGAAGGACGTGGACCAGCTTGGGCTAACTCATTATTCGAGGACAACGCTGAGTTCGGATTCGGTATGAGAATGGCTGTTGAAACATTAAGAGACAGAGTACAAACAGTTATGGTTAATAACTATGACAACATGGATGCTGCTACTAAAGCTCTATGTGAGGAATGGGTATTAAACCGTGCTGAAGGTGAAAAGACTAAGGAACTTGCTCCAAAAATCGTTGCTGCAATGGAAGCTATTGATGCTCCATTTGCTAAGGAAATCTTATCATTAAAGGATTATTTAGTTAAGGTTTCTCAATGGATCATCGGAGGAGATGGATGGGCTTATGACATTGGATATGGTGGACTTGACCACGTTATCGCTAACAACGAAGACGTTAATATCCTTGTTGTAGACACTGAGGTTTACTCAAACACTGGAGGACAATCATCTAAGTCTTCTAGAACAGGATCAATTGCTAAGTTTACAGCATCTGGTAAGCGTGCAAAGAAGAAGGATTTAGCTTCTATCGCTATGTCTTATGGTCATGTATATGTAGCTACAGTTTGTCACGGAGCTAACCAAAACCAAGTTGTTAAGGCTCTTAAGGAAGCTGAGGCTTACCATGGACCATCTATCGTTATCTGTTATGCTCCATGTATCGCTCATAACATTAAGTCTGGATTATACATGTCACATGTTGAAGCTGCTAAGGCTACTGAGTGTGGATACTTCCCAACATTCAGATTCAACCCTGATTTAGCTGCTGAAGGAAAGAATCCATTCACATTAGACTCTGCTAGAGAGCCAAAGTGGGATTTATATCGTGACTTCTTAATGAACGAAGGACGTTATGCTCAATTAACAAAGGTTAACCCAGCTAAGGCTGAGGAATTACTAGAATTCAATAAGGCTGATGCTCAACGTAGATTCGCTCATTACTTAGAGCTTGCTGATAAGCAATATCCAAATAAGTAATATAAATCAAAGGACTTCACTAGAAGTCCTTTTCGTATACTAAAACTAGGAGTTAATCTCTTAGTTTTTTTATTTCTAATATTAATGTATAATAGTAATGATGGAAAGTTATTTTAAATGTGGAGGCA
>JAZRVY010000096.1:0-5569 GCA_045599405.1 Anaeroplasmataceae bacterium | reverse complement strand
ACTCATTTTTTATCACCTCACTATATACATATCCGTAAAATGATAAAATTACTAAAAAACATTTAAAAAAAGACCAATTTCGCTAAAAAATGGTCTATTTCTTTATTACTCAAGATATTCAATTAAAATTCCATAGATATAAACTCCACCACTTGTAGATGCGATTCTATATGTTCCTGAGTCTACTATTTTTTCAAAGGTACAGTCCTGAAGTGATCCTGGAGCTGGTGTTGTTTGAATAGACTTCATTGAAGTATCATATAATCCAAATGTTCTATCAGCTCCTGTAGATCCACCAAATATTGTAATTTGGCACTTCTTATCTACTGTAAATTCAACATATCCCTTTGATGTACTTCCACTGAATGACACATATCTAGTAAATGAATACTCTGTATCATTGTATGTAAACTTTTTGCTACTGTCTACAACCTTGATTAACTTATCTGATCCACAAACGAAGCTAAATCCATCAACAGTAAATGGAGCGTTACTATTTTGTAATTGTGCATCATTAGCCTTGAATAGCTTAGTTGATACAACTGTAGGTCTAAGTAATACTTCAACCTCTTTAATTTTTGCCTCTAGCTGTGTAATCTTACTGTAATTAGTAACATTATCTCTATCGTCAATATTTACACCAATATATGCAGCCTTAGCTAATCTAACTTGCTCAGTTACAAAAACATAATTATCAGCATTTACTGACTCTACTGCAGGTAATTCATTAATCTTTGCAATTGCAGAATCTACTGATGGATAAACTCTATTAGGATTTGTAACTGTGATTGCTGTAATAGTTGATTCTACAGCTGCAGCCTTAGCCTTTGGTAGGTTATTAGATGGCTCAATATAAATTTCTGGTGTTGTTAAAACTCTATCCTTGAATGTGAATGATTCTGTATTATTCTTTCCACTTTGAGTTGAAGTTTTAATAACTTGTGCTACATATGCAGCCTCTAGATAAGCCCCATACTTGTTATAATGAGTTTGCTCCATCTTTTCTTTTCCTGGCTCAATTCCCTTATAAACTAAATCATAGTTTGTTGGCCATTGTCCTGTTAATGCATTTGATACAATTGCCATTGCCATATCAGCATATGTAGAAGTTAATGTCTCAAGCATAGTCTTTGAATAATCAAATAAATCTACTAGCATACAATCCTCTTCTTGCGCTAATTGTCTTACAGCCTTAACATACGCGAAATCATCTCCATGAAGTCCTGGACCTGATTTAATTGTATATTCATTAGAGAATGAAGCTCTAGCTACTGGAGTAACTAAAACTGGAGTTGCACCCTTCTCTCTTGCAAAATCAATATATTGCTTTAAGAACCATTTATAAGTACCACCACTTGTGTACTCATAATAAGACTCTCCATATTTCATAACACTATCAGTTATATACTTATTTAAATCACTTGAATAGCTAGACATTGCACTTCTAACTTCATTACTAATTGTTGATTGGCTTACTGTAGTCCCTTCTTTAACAATTGGAGTCTTTACTCCTGGTGTTGTAGGATAAATACCATTTGAATCTGGTGTTCCAAGTGGTACCATTCTATCAGCTAAAGTATTCATAGCCTTTGTATCATCATCGTTATGTCCAAATTGAATAAATAAATAATCTCCTTGTTGGATTTCAGATTCAATACTCTTTCCACCATTTTCACTAAATGTATATGTCTCTCCTGGATTAGCATATAATCTTCCCTCATTAATAAATGATCTAGAAGATCTACCTCCTTGGGCAGCATTATGAACAGAGATTGAATCATCTAGGAATTTATCTAGATATTGTCCCCATCCTGCTATGTATTGATTATCATTATATGTCTTTACAGTTGAATCTCCTGCAAGGAAAATATTAAAAGGTGTCTTATCGATATTTTCTTGATCCTTATCTTGTTCATTGTCACTAGATCCGGTCTCTGATCCACCTTCTTCATTTTTACTATCATCAATTGTTTCTTTATTATTTTTGCTATTACCACATGAAGCTAGTGCTACTGCACATAAACCTCCTAAAGCTAAAGTACCTAATAATTTTTTTATTTTCATTTTAAGCCCTCCTATTAAATACATTTATATGATAATCGGAACAAATGTTTTTGTAAATAGAAAATGTAAGCGTTTTCGGTATAATGATAGTTATATTTGTACCGATTTTGAAATGGGAACATTTGTATCGGTATATACTTATTTTATATGTCCCTTTTTAATATAATTTATATTGGAACACATCTACATCTTATGTCCCTAAACAAAAAGAGCCACTTTCGTGACTCTTTATGCTAAATATCATATTTAGAATTTATTTCACTAGGAGTTTTTCTTAGTAATGTACAAATTGGAATAATACCAAATACTATATTTATGATAAATATTACAGGTATCATTAAATATGTAATAGGATTATCAATTATATTAATAGTACTACTTCCTAGCATTCTCATCTTAGTAATAATATAACCAGCTATTATACTTGTAACTAGATATCCTAATGCTGTTGTAAGCGAGGTAATTATAAATATATCTATTATATACTTACCTACAATACTTCCTCTTTGGCATCCTAAATCTCTCATTACACCTATATCATAGATATCAGCTATCATCTTACTTCTCATAGTAAAGTAAATATATACCATTGATAATGCAAATAATACTCCTGAGAATATTAGCATATATCTTGTTTTATTATGAGTAGCGGCTTTAGCCTTACGAACCTGATTATCATAAACATTTACAAGCTTAAATCCATACTTCTTATAAATTTCCTTTACCTGATTAATATTATCTGATCCATATATCAACTGATTACTATTAATAATATTCATATTATTTTCATAATATTCATTATATGTATTATCATTCATAACAACATAAGACATAGGTGATACACCAGATTCATCTAGCGGAATCATATATCCTACCACAGTATATAATCTATTGTCATAAGTAATAACATCATCTATTGCATAAGAATTTGGAAGCTTATAAATTAATATTTCATTATCAGCTTCTATATCTCTACCCTCTATAACCTTATATTGAGTATTGCTTTTTGAAATACATATTTTTCTGGTAATAAGGCTAAATCTCGAATCAATATTTTGACTATTTTTAAATAAATAGTCTGGAGAGTTAATATCATCAGAATAAAAATATCCAAGAATTCTATAATTACTTTGTGTAACATCTGAGCCATCCCTAGTTACATTTAGGTATTTCCATGAATTCTTTAAAATATGTGTGTTAGATTCTATTTCTTCTAATGTTAAATTTAAATCCTTATATTTATTAGCATTGATAAGTACACCATCATTATCATTTTCATATAATGGATCATTAGAGAAATCATCACTGCCAGCTACAAGCTCATAAATAAAATCAGTGGCTGAGCCTGCCAAATATAAGTTATCAGATTTATATTGATTTGAATAAAAATGATATGAAAATGACATAATACTTAATTGTTCATCAAAATAATATTGCGCAGATGTTTTATCTGAGGTTACTCCTACAATTTTATCCGACACCTTTGCAAAATCACTATAATTATCAAGATGGAGCTTTTTAATAGCCTTATTTGCAGCTTCCTTACCAAGCACAATTTCATTGTCCTTTTCTGGCATTCTTCCCCACAATAAATCCTTATCGTTAATTAAATTCATACTTAAATATGGCGAATCTAAATAATAGCTATCCTTATAATATGTGTTATGTGAATATGTTAAATGTTCTTCATTTTCTCTTAAGCTATATGCTCTTGCACCAATATTTAAAGCAGCTTCCTTATAAGCTTTTATATAATTAGCCTCTTCGCTATATGATACCGCTTCTGATAATTGATATAAATTATCACTATCTAATGGATTAGCTACATTTACATTAGACCATGATACTAATCCTATATTAGCAAATGCCATAATAACTCCAATTAGAACAAAAATAGTATGAAAGAACTTACTTCTTTTTCTAGTATTAAAGAAATTAAAGATAGATGTTTTTATATTTCTTACAAATCTTTGAGCGTAATTAGCACTTAAATTATCTTTATACCAGGATGTATCATATTCAATTGTATCCTTATATGTATCAATACTTACATCCTCATAATGATCATTTACAAGTTCTAGAGGAGAGTCCTCTAATAATTTAATTTTCTTATCAGATTTAATATAATATGTACCATTAACCTCTACTAGAGTAAGATTTATAGTATCTACATTTTCATTAGAATAAATTTCTATATTAGTAGAATTTGAAGATTCAGAAAGGATATTTTTCATATCCTTTAGATATATCTTCTTATCATCCTTTCCTGATAGGGATGCGTGACTATTTGATTCTCTAATATTAGTAATCGTACCATCCTTAAGCTCTATTATTTTATCTGAATAAAATTCAGCTAGCTTAGGGTCATGAGTTACTAAAAGTACTAATGATTTTTCTGATATCTTTTTAAGGATATTCATAATTTCAATTGAGTTACT
Source organism: Anaeroplasmataceae bacterium (assembly GCA_045599405.1). Taxonomy (GTDB): domain Bacteria; phylum Bacillota_I; class Bacilli_A; order Acholeplasmatales; family Anaeroplasmataceae; genus UBA3206. Next base: position 1,067 of record JAZRVY010000096.1, on the reverse strand, counting down.
ACTATCTAGGTTTCCTGTAGGCTCATCTGCAATTATTATCTTTGAATTTTTAATTAAGGCTCTAGCTATAGATACTCTTTGCTGCTGACCACCAGAAAGTGCATATGCGTATTTCTTTCTATATTTATAAAGTCCAACGCTAGTTAAAGCGTATTTGATACGCTTATCAGCCTCTTCTTTATTTGTAATACCAGCTATTTCTAGAGCTATTTTTAAATTATCATATACGGTTTCATTAAGTAAAAGATTATAGTTTTGAAATACATATCCTATATTTTTTCTTCTTAGCTTATCTACAATACCCATTTTATAATTATGGATATTAGTACCAAAATAATTTATATCACCAGTATATTTATCAAGTCCACCTATTACGTTAACAAGTGTTGTCTTTCCACTTCCAGATTCTCCTAGAAAGCTTATTAATCCAGTTTCTGGTAAGTCTATAGATGTTTCATTTATAACATGAATTTCATTTGATTTACCCTTATTATAATATTTATTAATATTCTTAACATTAATCATTTAGCTTCGCCTCCTTTGATTTAAAGGTAGCATTAACACTAAATTTAAATAGACGTGTGTTAAATCTTCTTGAAAGCATATATCCAAATACTCCCATTACTCCTATAAATAGTAATACTACTAATGGATAAATATAGATAAATGGTCTTAATCTTAGGATATATAATACTATCATAAGTATTAATGAGAATATAATAGCTCCTATAGTTTCTATCATAACCTCATAATTAACTATATGCTTCATATCACGCTTTGTTACACCTAGCGTACGAAGTATTGTATAATCCTTCTTTTTAGAATTATATATTTTAGCTAAAATAACATAGCTAATGAAATATACAATTATTAAAGTAAGTGAGGATAATAATATAGATGCGTAATTAGATAAATTATTAATAAAATGCTCTAGCTTACTTTCTTGTGTAAATGTATGAACATCTAAATAATCTATATGTAGCTTTCTTAGCTCTTTTTTAATATCCTTAGTATTACCAAAGATAGAAAGCTCGTAAATATTTTCATTTAATAATTCAATAGCATCA
>JAZRVY010000095.1:0-10785 GCA_045599405.1 Anaeroplasmataceae bacterium | reverse complement strand
AAAATGTGTTGACATATTATTAAATTTAATTTAATATAATATTGTTCAGTATTGAAAATAGAATTATGTAGGAATGATGATATTTATTGAACATGAATGGATATACGCATATTAATCTCTGTAATGTGTATGGAGTTCAAGCAGTAGTGATACTGTTCAGAGAAAAAATGATGAGGGAGAAGCATTAAAGTTTCTCTTTTTTCTTTTATTAAGCATATATTTTTGGTATAATAGAATAGGTGATTAAATTATGGAAGACAATAAGCTAAATGAAGCAGTTAGCAAGTTACTTGATGGTGAAAGTCAAGCTGCAGCTAACGAATCAAAAACGTATGAAGATGAAATATATTACTATTTAACAAATAGAACTAAATTAAATAAGGTAAGCTTCTATGAGCAAACTTATAGAGCTAATGTTGAACATTTTGTGCCTTTTATTGCAAAGTCTACAGATCCACACTTTACAACAGAAACAATAGCTTATTTACTTGGTAAGTCTTGTGAAATGGCAATATTAAATGTTCTTAGACCTGAATATAAGAGAGTATGGGTTAATCCTGATGAGATAACATCTCATATCAGTACTAATCTACCAAGCCATTTGCATGATGCTGTTCTTGAGATGATGGATGGATGTGAAAATGCAGTTGATAAATATCTAGAGGAAAATTCATCTGCAGATATTAAGGCTATTATGCTAGACATTCAATTTATGGCAGAGACTATTGCAAACAAGCATAAGCTATTTGATATCCAAGTAGAAGGATATACGAATAAGGATTTAATTTTCCCATTTGAGGCTTATACATTTGTAAATAATGTTGTATTAAAGGAATTTGAGGAGCAAGGATATAAGGTTGAAGCTTATGCTGATAATAATGTAGCTCCTATCAATGTAGTATTATCTAAGGATGATAAGAGATATGCTATTCTTGAATCAATTACTATTGAACCAAAGCAAGCTAGATTTGAAGGATATTTAAGAGATCAATTAATCGAGCTATCTCCTAAGGAGAATGCTGATCCATATGTTATGGGTGTTATGATTTGTACAGATGATCCTAATTTAAAGGGTAAGGACTTTATAGTAAAGAATGGAAGATATATGCTAAAGCGTACAGATTTAATTCCAGCAGGATATAAAAAATAATCTCAGTGAAAACTGAGATTTTTTTTATTCAATAAAAGAAGAAAGAGAAAAGGGATTCATTGCGAATCCCTTAATTTTTTTATTAAGCTTCGAAAGCTGTTAATGTCCAGTTCATAGCTAATGTTGATTGATTATAAGTGAAATTAATTGTATCAAGGTTGATATGCATTGTATTTAACCAATAATCTCTATCAAAGATATTCTTAGCGTATACAGCAGTACCATTGTATTCCTTATTTTCTGTTATAGTCTTATAGTATGTTTCTTCATCACCATACTTAACAACATCTGTTTCTGGATCAAAGTCTGGAATCATGTAATAGTTGTTTTCGAATCCGAACTTCTCAGGTACATAATAAATCTTTGTTGTACCAACAGTGTTATATGCCATTGAGTTAAGTCCCATGATTTGTCCAATTGACTTAGACATTAATGAACCATAGTTAACACAGTTTGTGAAGCTTGCAGTTCCACTTGATACAGCAGAACAAATTCCTCCTGTGTATGTATCAGCCTTATTGATTACTGTTCCACCGAATACACAGTTATCAATTAATACTGTACAATTATCTTTTCTGTTATCAATACGTCCAACGATACCAGCTGAGTGTTGGTTAACACAAACTACTGTAACGTCAGCGAAGCAATTTCTAATAATAGTATCAATGTTAGCAGAAGAATATTGAATATGTGCAACAATTCCTCCTACATACTTACCACCAGAGTATGATTCCTCACCTTTGTCATTTTTCATAACAACTTGTGAGCATACTGAGTAATAGTATGGATTATCAGAAGGAGCCTTTTTATTAGCAGTTACTATAATTCCATCAATTAGAATTTCACACTTATCCATTTGTGTAGATGGACCAGTAATTTCACCGATGGCTCCAGAAGCACGCTCGTAAGCTTGTACTCCACAGTTAGAAACGATACAGTTAGTTACAGTACATTGACCAGAGATAACTCCGATTAATGCTCCCTTAGATCCATTTCCTTGCTCTGTAGCAGCATTTGGTTGACTTAAATGAATTTCCTCAATCTTAACATTCTTAATAATTGCATTCTTAGCTTCGAAGAATAATCCTCCACCCTTAGATCCAGTAACTTGGATGTCTAGGTTAGAAATTGTCTTGAAGTTTCCATCGAAGTATCCTTGGAATGCGATAGAAGATTTAGATTGTTGCCATAATGTATGTTTACAATCAATATCAGCAACAACTTTATATGCCTTCTTGTAGTTTGCACTATTAGAAGAGTTAAGTGCATTCTCTAAATCAGCATATGTAGCGATTAATTCAGTTGGATGAATGTTTTCAACAGCGTAAACCTTACCATTTCCAACATGGTTCTTAATAAATAGATATGCTGTTACATCTGATCCTGGAACATAGTTTAGTTCAGAGATTGCAAGAACAGGAACAACATTTAATCCTGTTAAGTTATACTTAACAACTGCTGAAGCATATGTAGAAGTTGTTGTATATGCTGTTAAAATTTGTTCAGCAGTAGGAGCAGCCTCATCACTATGAACAAGAACTGCATATAATTCACCTTGGTTATAAGATACTAATGTATTTAAGCTAACCTCATCATCAATAATATATCCTAATTGAGTCTTAGAGTTTAATACCTCATAAGTATCATTAGCATTTACTATAGAAATATATCTTGTATAAGTTACAGCCTTATATCCAGTGATTACGAATGAATAATTAATGATATAGTATCCTGGCTTATTAGCATCTAATCCTGAAACTGTTGTAGCAGAAGAATATGCTAAAGTCTTATCATATTCATTTGAATACTTAATTGTAATATTTTGAGTATAATCAGAACCTGCATTTAACTTAATCTTAGTTGCAGTATAATCATATACCTCAGCGTTTGTAATATCAGGTAATGTTTCAGTATTTAAAATTGTAATATCATTTACATTAGAGATAACACCAACTCTTGGGTCTAATGCTTGTAATGTTACTGTGAATTCCTTAGTTAATGTAACTGATCCTACAGTAATAGTAGCAGTTAGCTTAACCTCAGTATCAGTATCAATTCTACCTTGAATTACAGCCTTAGTAGAGTTTGTCTTATGATCTCCTGTAATCATATCTGAAGCTAATGTAGAAATCTTTAATACATTTTCATTGCTTGAAGTCCAAGTAAATGGTCTTGCAAGTAATGTTGTTGGTAAATATATATCATCGTAAACAGCAACATTATTAATAGCTAAATCTAAACTATCGTACATTTCTCTAGCTATTCTTTGATCTTCTGTTTCATTATCAGGTATTGTTGAGAATACAGAATGATTATATTTATCCATAGAATCCTTAGCTAAATCAGCTCCAACATGGAATGTAGCACTATTAATATTTGTTCCCATCTTGAATAAGCTTCCAAGATTGATTGATCCATCTTCATTTCTTAATGCAGCCATTGCAGCAGCAGCACCTGAAGTGAACTTAGTAATTGGATCTGTTGCGTTACAAGCACCAGCTGGCATTGTAAACTTAGTTACAATCTTTGATCCAGTAAATCCTGGGTTAGTTCCATTAATGTCCTTATCAGTAACTTGAGTAGAAGTAGTTCCTGTTAATTTATAGTATTCATTATTATAGTAAAGAATTGCGTCGTTAATTGATCCATTTGCTTCGTCGCACTTCTTTGCAGTATTTGCAGCATCTGTATAATATGAGAATAATCCCTTATAGTAATTCTTATTTGTCTTAATAGAATCTCTGTTGATGTTGAAGTTATCATATTCCTTCTCACCAAATTGTCCATTGTTAATAGAAGTACAGTTAGAAATTGAGATTACTCCTGGATTTGAGTTATCTGTAAATCCGTGTGCATTATTATATGCTGCTATACAGTTATCAACAATAACCTCACCAGGTACTCCAGATCCTCCAAGCTTGAATCCATTTCCGTCTCCTGAGAAGTTTTTGTTAATTGTCTTAGTATCAGTTGATAAATGGTGTCCATTTCCGATTGATAGACAGTTAAGAATCTTTACTAATCCAATTGGACCTGAATCTGTCTTTGCATATAAATCCCATCCATCATCTACGTTATATGCAGCGATACATCCGTCAAATACATTGTTGTATCCTACAGTAAGCTTAGCGGCGAATCCGTCAGCGTCCTCACCCTTAGTATCTGAGTTATTGTAAGAAGTACAATTTAAAATTAGGTTATTTGATGGCCATTGCTCAATGAATGGCTGAATTGAGCTTGAATAACGAGAGATTTGAAGTCCTGTGTCATGACATTCAGTAAATGTACAGTTAGAAATGATATTGTTAGAAGAACCAACAAGTAATCCGTTGTCTCCTGCACTTGTAATTGTTAAATCAGAAATACGGAAGTAATCAGCTGCAAGCTTGATTCCCATATTTGCATCATTTTCTGTCATTCCTGTAAAGTTGATAGTAGAATTATTTCCTTCAACCTTTGTAATGTGCCTTGAATCTCCATCCTTACCAAACATAATTGGTAAATCAAGGAATGTCTTATATTCACCCTCTGCCATTGTAATAGTAGCTCCTGGCTTATATGTACGAGCTGCCTCCCAAATAGTAGTAGTCTTTGACTTTGATGTTCCCTTTGATTCTGGGTTTCCATCAGGGGATACATAAATCTTATCTCCTGTGTTTACCCATCTTGCATAGCACTCGACAGTTCCTTCTTTAACATCAGGAACCTCCTTTTGATAGAATTGAGTACTTAAACCAAAGTCTACGTACCATCCACCAAATTCATAACCTTCGCGGTTTGATTCTGGAATTGGTAAATATTTTAATTCTTGGTTTGAATTAAGTGCCATACTATATAACTTGTTATTTTCAAAGGATAAATCACCTTTCGAATCCTTTTTATAAACAGTATTATAGAATGTATAATTTACGTGGTTATCAGAAACCCTTAGTGGCTCATACTTTGTTGCTGGATCTGCAACATATTCATAAGCTGAATCAGCATAAGCTAAATCTTTTTCTGTTGTTTCTCCTGATTCTCCACCTGTACCTGGGTCATCGGTAGGGTCCTTAGGATTGCTTGGCTTCTTTGTTGTTCCACAAGAAGCTAGTGCTAAAGCAATTAATCCTGCAACAGAAAGAGAAGAAATAAATTTTGTTTTTTTCATTCTGTAATCAGTCCTTTCTTTTATTTCTTTTTAAGTATATATTAAAACGCTTTCTTTTTCAATAAAAATTTTATAGAATTTTCTTTACTTATTATATATATAATAGGAACGGAACATATGAAAACAAATTATCTCATTTTCATATTGCAATTTTTACTGTGCGATAGTAAAATAAAAGAAATAGGTTTTAAGGTAGTCCAGAGAGGCTAACAAGATTAACAATTACGATATTAATATTATAAATAATATTACTATGTTCTTTGCTAGTTTTCTACGCTTGCTCTGTAGAAAACTATTTTTTTAGAGGTGAAGATATGAGAGGATTATTAAACTTAAAGGATTTATCTACTGATAAGATTGTTGAGTTAATCAAGTATGCTGAAAAGCTAAAGAAAGGGTTTAGAATACAGTACCCAGATAAGAAAATCGCTACGATGTTTTTTGAAAATTCTACAAGAACACATTATTCATTTCAATGTGCGCTAATGAATCTTGGAATTAAGGTTTTAGATATTAATACTGAAACTTCAAGTGTTAAAAAGGGTGAAACACTTTATGACACTGTTAGAACATTAGAGGCTTTAGGCTTAGATGGAGTTATTATTCGTCACAGTCAGGATGGATATTATGAGGAATTAGAAAATATTAATATTCCAATTTTTAATGCGGGAGATGGAAAGAAGGATCACCCTACTCAATCATTATTAGATCTTATGACTATTCATGAGGAATTTGGTAAATTTGAAGGGCTAAAGTGTTGTATCATTGGTGATATATCACACTCAAGAGTTGCACATACAAATGTAGAAATCATGCAAAGACTTGGTATGGATGTATATATTTCAGGACCTAAGGAATTTGATGATAAATGTGCACCATTTATGGATATTGAGCAAGCTATTAAAACTTGTGATGTAATAATGCTTCTTAGAGTTCAATTTGAACGTCATACTGACAAGATGGGAATGTCAGTTGAGGAATACCATGAGAAGTATGGATTAACAGCTGATAGAGTATCAAGAATGAAGGATAATGCAATAATTATGCACCCTGCTCCAATTAATAGAGGAGTAGAAATTGCAAATGAGGTTGCAGAATGTGAAAAGAGCCGTATTTATAAGCAAATGACAAATGGAGTTTATGTGAGAATGGCTATTATATCAGATGCATTGGATGGTAATTTATAATGATACTTATTAAGAATGGAAAAATTATTGATAATAACAATTTAATAAATAAGGATATATTAATTGATGATGAAGGAAAGATAGCTAAAATTGAGGATTCAATTGAAGCTAGCTGTGAGGTTATTGACGCAAAGGGAAATTTAGTTATCCCTGGTGCAGTTGATGTTCATGTTCATTTCAGAGAGCCAGGATTTGAAAAGAAGGAAACTATTAAAACTGGTACATTATCAAGTGCTAAGGGTGGAGTTACAACTGTAATGCCTATGCCTAATTTAAATCCATGTCCACACAACTATGAGAATCTTAAGGTTCAAATGGATATTATTGAAAGAGATGCAGTTGTAAACTGCTTCCCATATGGAACTGTAACTGTAAATGAAATGGATCAGGAAATGGCTGATATAGATTCTATTAAGGATTATGTAGTAGCTATTACTGATGATGGAAAAGGTGTTAATAGCCTAGATATATTAGAAAATGCTTGTAAAAAGGCTAAGGAATATAATTTAGTTGTTGCATCTCATGCTGAGGATAATTTTTATAAATATGCTCCTGAAGGAGAATTTGTTGCAGTTAGAAGAGAAATAGAAATTGCAAAGAAAACAGGAGTTAGATATCATTTCTGTCATATGTCTACTAAGGAGTCATTTGAGGCTATTAGAAAGGCACAAAAGGAAGGATATACAAATATTACATGCGAGGTTGCACCTCATCATTTAATTTTAAATGAAACAATGATTAAGGACTCTAATTGGAAAATGAATCCACCTCTAAGAAGTGAGGCTAATATGAATGCAACTGTAGAAGCGTTACTAGATGGTACTGCAACTATGATTGCATCTGACCATGCACCTCACACAACAGAGGAAAAGAGCAAGCCTTATAATGAATGTCCTAATGGTATTACAGGAGTAGAAACAATGCTTCCTATAATAATCACTTATTTCGTAAAGACTGGTAAGCTATCATGGGATAGATTCCTTGATTTACTAGTATATAATCCTATTAAGGTATTTAACCTACCTAAAAGAGATCTTAAGGTTGGATATCCAGCAGATATCGCAATCCTAGATATAGATACAAAGAGAGCCTATACTAAGGAGGAAATTTTATCAAAGGGAACAAATAATCCTTATATTGGTATGGAGTTCTATGGATTTACTGAATGTACTTTAGTAAACGGGAAAGTTGTTTATAAGAAATAAGGAGGAGAAACATGAACAATCGAAAATTAGTATTAGAAACAGGAGAGGTTTTTGAGGGTATCGGATTTGGTTCTTCAAATGAGGCTATAGCTGAATTAGTATTTAATACAGCAGTGGTTGGATATCAAGAGAATCTATCAGATCCATCAAATTGTAATCAGCTAGTTTGTATGGCTTATCCAGTCATTGGTAACTACGGACTTACAGATGAGGATTATGAATCATCAACTCTTACAGTATCAGGAATTATAGCTAAGACTTTCTGCGAGAAGCCTTCAAATTTCAGATACACTCATAAGCTAACTGAGCTTATGGAGGAAAATGGAGTTCCAGGTCTTGCAGATGTTGACACAAGAGAAATTGTACGTATTTTAAAGAATAAGGGTACAATGAGGGCTATTATTTGTGACATTAATAAGCCAATTGCTGATTGTATGAAGGCAATTAAGGAGTATGAGTCACCAAAGAATATTACAGCACTTATTTCAACAAAGAAGGTAGTGTTCTCAAGAACTGCTAACCCAGAATATACTGTAGCTTGTATTGACTGTGGAGTAAAAAGAAGTTTAGTTAAGATGTTAAATGAGGTAGGATGCAACGTAGTTGTATTACCATACAATACATCAGTTGAAGAAATTATGAAGCATAAGCCAAACGGAATCTTTATTTCCGATGGTCCTGGTAACCCTAACAATGTCGTTGAGGTTGCAGACCTAATTAAGCAGCTTAAGGGTAAGCTTCCAATGCTAGGAGTTGGACTTGGAAATGAGCTTATCGCATTATCATATGGAGCTAAGCTTATAAAGCTTAAGGTTGGACATAATGGATGTAATTTACCAGTAAGAAACCTAAAGACTAATAAGATTGAAATTACTAGCCAAAATGATTTATATGCAATTGATCCAAAATCAATTGAAAAGACAGGATTAACAGTAACTCATAAGAATTTACTTGATGATGTTATTGAGGGAATTGAAAATGAGGCTGATTCAGTTGTAGCAGTACAATACAACCCATCAGTAGATATGACAGATCCTCAAAATGTCTTTGCTAGATTTATTAATAATATTAAGAATTTTGGAGGTAAGAGATAATGCCAAAAAGAACCGATATTAAAAAAGTAATGGTAATTGGATCTGGTCCAATTGTAATTGGTCAAGCTGCTGAGTTTGACTATGCTGGAACACAAGCTTGTCTTGCATTAAAGGAAGAAGGATATGAGGTTATTCTTGTTAATTCAAATCCTGCAACAATCATGACTGACCCTAATATTGCAGATAAGATTTATATGGAGCCTATTGATCTTGAAAATGTTGCAAAGATTATTAGACATGAAAGACCAGATGGACTTATCGCATCAATGGGAGGTCAAACAGGACTTAACCTAGGAATGCAGCTTGCACGTAAGGGTATCTTAGATGAGTGTAATGTTGAACTTCTAGGAATTAAGGCTGATACAATCGATAGAGCTGAAGATAGAGAGCTATTTAAGGAGCTTTGTATCTCAATTGGTGAGCCAGTAATTGATTCTGAAATTGCAAATACATTAGAAGAGGTTATTGCAGCTGCAGATAAGATTGGTTACCCAGTAATTTTAAGACCGGCATTCACACTTGGAGGAACAGGTGGAGGATTTGCTGATAACTATGATGAATTAGTTCCGCTTGCAAAGAACGCTTTAAAGCTTTCTCCAGTATCTCAAGTATTAGTAGAGAAATCTATTAAGGGATATAAGGAAATTGAATTTGAGGTTATGCGTGATAAGAACGATACAGCTATTGCTATTTGTTCAATGGAAAACATTGACCCAGTAGGAATCCATACAGGAGATTCTATCGTACTTGCTCCTGCTCAAACATTAACATTAAAAGAATTCACAATGCTAAAGAATTCTGCAATGAAGATTTTACGTGAGCTTCAGCTTGAGGGAGGATGTAATATCCAATTCGCATTAGATCCATACTCATTTAAGTATTATCTAATTGAAATAAACCCAAGAGTTTCACGTTCATCAGCACTTGCATCTAAGGCTTCAGGATACCCTATTGCAAGAGTATCAGCTAAGATTGCGATTGGTATGACACTTGATGAAATTAAGATTGCAGCAACACCTGCATCATTTGAGCCTACAATTGACTACGTAGTAACTAAGTTCCCACGTTTCCCATTTGATAAGTTCCAAGATGCTAATAGAGTTCTTTCTACTCAAATGAAGGCTACAGGAGAGGTAATGAGTATCGGTAGAACTATCGAGGAATCGTTACTAAAATCTGTTAGATCGCTTGAAAATAAGGTTGACCATCTAGAAATTCCATATCTAAAGGAAAAGAGTTTAGAGGAATTATATGAATTCATTGATAAGAATACAGATGAAAGAGTATTTGCGATTGCAGAAGCAATGCGTAAGGGCGCTGACTTAGATGTTATTTATGGAATTACAAAGATTGATATGCTATTCTTAGATGTAATAAAAGGAATAGTAGATTATGAAAAGGTAATTGCAGATAATAAGAATAACACTGAAGTATTATTACAAGCTAAAAAGATGGGATTCTCAGATTCATTTATCGCTAGAATGTGGGGAATTAATCCTGTTCAATTATATGAAATTCGTAAGGAAAATAATATTTATCCAGTATATAAGAAGGTAGATACTTGTGCTGGTGAGTTTGATTCTGAGGTTCCATATTTATATTCAACATATGAGCATGAAAATGAATCAATTAGAACAGATAAGAAAAAGATTGTAGTTTTAGGTTCTGGACCTATCCGTATTGGACAAGGAGTTGAATTTGACTATACTACAGTTCATGCAATCTGGGGAATTAAAGAGGTTGGATATGAAGCTATCATTATCAACTGTAACCCAGAAACTGTATCAACAGATTACACAACATCAGATAAGCTATACTTTGAACCACTTACATTTGAGGATGTAATGAATGTAATTGATCATGAAAAGCCAGAAGGTGTTGTAGTAGCACTAGGAGGACAAACAGCTATCAATCTAGCATCTAAGCTAGATAAGGCTGGTGTAAAGATTTTCGGATCAAGTGCTAAGTCTATTGACCTTGCAGAGGATAGAGAGCTATTTGA
>JAZRVY010000094.1:0-4117 GCA_045599405.1 Anaeroplasmataceae bacterium | reverse complement strand
AGGATTCTATCAAAAAAAGCTGTAGAATTGGCAAATTCGATAACAAATAAAGATTATAAAGATATACTAGAGGTACTTAACAATGAAAAAAACAATTAATACATTTTTAGAAAATAAAGGAAAAAGAAAATTAACTATGCTAACAGCATATGATTATAATACTGCAAGATTAGTAGATGAGGCTGATATAGATTCTATATTAGTTGGTGATTCTCTTGGTAATGTAATCTTAGGATATGAAAATACATTAATGGTTACTATGGAGGATATGATTCATCATGCAAAGGCTGTAGTTAGAGGTACAAAGGAAGCCTTTGTTGTAGTAGATATGCCATTTATGTCATATCAAGCATCCGTATATGATGCAGTAGTAAATGCTGGAAAAATCATTAAGGAAACAAACGCACATGCTGTTAAGCTTGAAGGTGGAGAAATATATTGTGATAGAATAAAGGCTATTGTAGATGCTGGTATTCCTGTGGTTGCTCATTTAGGATTAACTCCACAATCAGTAAACGCATTTGGTGGATATAAGGTTCAAGGTAAATCACTTGAGGCTGCAAAGAAGCTAATTAATGATAGTATTGCAGTTGCTAATGCTGGAGCTATGGCTTTGGTTTTAGAATGTGTACCAGAGGCACTAGCCACATTAATTACACAAAAGATATCAATTCCAACAATTGGAATAGGTGCTGGAAATGGCTGTGATGGTCAGGTCCTTGTATATCAAGATATGCTAGGATTCACTGCTGATAAATCAGCTAAATTTGTAAAGAAATATGCTAATTTACATGACACTATTGTAGAAGCTTTTAAGGAGTATAAAAAGGAAGTTGAAAATACTTCATATCCATCACAAGAGCATACATTTAAAATTGATGATGAAACCTTAGGTAAATTATATTAGGAGGTACTAAAATGAAGGTAGTTAAGACAGTTAAAGAAGTTAGAGAAATAGTAAAGGAATGGAGACAACAAGGGCTTACTGTAGGATTTGTACCTACAATGGGTTATTTACATGAGGGACATAAATCTCTTATTGAAAAATCAGTATCTATGAATGATAGAACTGTAGTATCAGTATTTGTTAATCCAACACAATTTGGACCCAATGAGGATCTAGAGGCTTATCCAAGAGATTTAGAAAGAGATAAGGCTTTAGTAGAATCTGCAGGTGGTAACCTGATTTTCAATCCTGAACCATCAGAAATGTACCCTGGACATTTCACAACAACAGTAAACACAACAGAAGTATCTGAGCTTCTTTGCGGTGCAAAAAGACCAGTTCACTTTGGTGGTGTTTGCTTAGTAGTTACAAAGCTATTTAATATTGTAAAGCCCGATAGAGCTTATTTTGGTCAAAAGGATGCTCAACAGCTTGCCGTAATTAAAAGATTTGTAAAGGATTTAAATTTTGATATTGAAATTATTGGATGTCCAATCATTAGAGAGGATGATGGACTTGCAAAATCATCTAGAAATACTTATTTAAATAAAGAAGAAAGAGTTGCTGCACTTATCCTTTCTAAATCATTAAATAAAGGGAAAGAAGCTATTTTAAATGGTGAAAGAAATGTTTCTAAGGTAATTGAAATAATCACTAATAATCTAAATACTGAAAAGCTAGCTAAAGTTGATTATGTAGAAATAGTAGATAATGAAAATATCCAAAGAATATCTACAATTAAGGGTGAAATTCTATGTGCAATTGCTGTATACATTGGAAAGACTCGTTTAATTGATAACTTTATTATGAATGTAGAGGACTAATTATATGATAGTTGAAATGCTAAAGGCAAAAATTCATAGAGCTACATGTACAGAGGCTAGAGTTGATTATGTGGGATCAATAACTGTAGATAGTAAGCTACTTGAGGAATCTGGAATAAATGAATATGAAAAGGTTCAGGTAGTTAATGTAACTACAGGAGCTAGAATTGAAACATATACTATTTGCGGTGAGGCTGATAGTGGTGTAATATGCTTAAATGGAGCCGCTGCTCATCATTTTAAGGCAGGAGATAAGGTTATTATTATGTCCTATTGCCAAATGACAAATGAAGAAGCTAAGGAATTTAAGCCAACTGTATTATTTGTTAATGACAATAATCAAATTACAAGAAAATGTAATTATTTAAAGTGTGGAACATTATTTGATCAAGAGTAGGTGATAATATGCTTAAAGGAAAAACAATAGTTTTAGGAGTAACAGGAAGTATTGCTGCATATAAAATTGCATCACTAGCATCATCCTTAAAAAAGCTAAATGCTGATATTCATGTAATAATGACTAAGAACACAACTAACTTTATTAATCCTATAACATTTGAAACATTAACTGGAAATAAATGCTTAATTGATACATTTGATAGAAACTTTGAATTTAATGTTGAGCATGTATCATTAGCTAAAAAGGCTGATGTATTTTTAGTTGCACCTGCAAGTGCAAATGTAATTGGCAAAATTGCAAATGGTATTTGTGATGATATGCTAACTACAACTATTATGGCTTGCAAATGCCCTAAGCTAATTAGTCCAGCTATGAATACTAATATGTTTGAAAATCCTATATTACAGGATAATCTAACGAAGCTAAGAAGCTTTGGATATGAAATAATAGATCCAGCAACTGGATATTTAGCCTGTGGAGACACAGGTGCTGGAAAGATGCCAGAGCCAGAATTTTTACTTGAATCAATTTTAGCCAAGGTTGCAATGACTCATGACCTTGAAGGAAAGAATATTCTAATTACTGCAGGACCTACAAGAGAAGCACTTGACCCAGTTAGATTTATTACAAATCATTCAAGTGGAAAAATGGGATATGCAATTGCTAAAAACGCATATCTAAGAGGAGCTAATGTAACATTAGTTTCAGGACCTGTTGCTATTAAGCCATTTAATGGAATTACTTTAGTTAGTGTTGAAAGTGCCAAGGAAATGTTTGAAGCTGTAAAGGCTCGTATGGAGCATATAGATATCTTTATTTTAAGTGCTGCAGTTGCAGACTACACTCCAGCTTCATACAGCGATCAAAAGATTAAAAAGAGTGATTCTGATATGACAATAAAGCTAGTTAAAACTACTGACATTTTAAAGTATTTAGGACAAAACAGAAAAGAAAATCAAAAGCTTGTAGGATTCAGTATGGAAACAGAAAAAATGCTAGAAAACAGCTCAAAGAAGCTTGCTAGTAAGAATTGTGATATGATTTGTGCTAATTCTCTTACAAAGCCTGGAACTGGATTTGGAGTAGATACTAATCAAATTACATTAATAACTAAAAATCTAATTAAAGAGCTTCCATTTGAAACAAAGGAAAATCTAAGTAATCTTATATTAGATGAAATTAAGGAGCTATAATATGATACTTGCTATAGATATGGGAAATACTAATATTGTAGTTGGTGTATTAGAACAAACTAATATAATTAATTCTGCAAGAATTGGTACAGATAGAAATAAAACTGAAATGGATTTTTTAATCCAATTTAGAACTATCCTTGATGTATTTAATATAAATATTAATAAGCTAGAAGGAGCAATATTATCATCTGTTGTACCTGAGCTTACTATGCAGGTTTCTAAGGCAATAGAAATGCTGATAGGAAAAAAAGTGCTTGTAATTGGCGCTGGTATTAAGACAGGTCTTAATATTAAAATTGATAATCCACAAACCCTAGGATCGGATAGAGTTGCAGATGCAGTTGCTGCTATAGAGGAATATAGCACGCCACTAATCATTATTGATATGGGTACTGCTACAACTATATCTGTAATTGATTCTAATAAAAATCACATTGGAGGTATGATAATTCCAGGAATTAAGACATCACTTAATTCACTTTCGGAGCATGCCTCACAATTACCTCATATATCAATCGAAGCTCCTAAAAAGGTCATTGGTAAAAATACAATTGATTGTATGAAATCAGGTCTAGTTTTAGGTAATGCCTCAATGATTGATGGACTTATAGAAAGAATAGAGTCAGAGCTTGGCTTTAAGGCTACAATACTAGCTACAGGTGGGCTATCTAAAATGATAATACCTTATTGTAAAAGTAACATAATTTATGAAGAAAATCTTTTATTAAAAGGTCTTTATTACATTTATAAA